>JACAEE010000013.1 GCA_013389015.1 Hydrogenophilaceae bacterium
CCCCCCCCCCCCCGGCGCCGCGCCGCCCGCCTGGAGCGGGCTGCGCTTCTTCAACGTCTATGGGCCCCGCGAACAGCACAAGGGCGGGCAGAAGAGCGTGCTCGCGCACATGTATCCGCGCGCCGCGCGCGGAGAGGCGGTGACGCTGTTCCGCTCCCACAATCCTCAGTACGCGGACGGCGGCCAGCTGCGCGACTTCATCTATGTGCGCGATTGCGTCGACGTCGTCGAATGGCTGCTCACGGGCGAACGCAGCGGCGGCCTGCTCAATGTCGGAACCGGCAAGGCGCGCAGCTTCGCCGAACTGGCCGGCGCGCTCTTCGCGGCGCTCGAGCGCAAGCCGGACATCCGCTATGTCGACACCCCAGAAGAGATCCGCGCGAAATACCAATACTACACCCAAGCGGACATGACCCGCCTGCGTGATCTCGGCTACGATCGGCAGTTCACGACAATAGAAGAGGGAGCAAGGGACTATGTCCTCAATTGGCTGGATGCGGGAGCGGCCAAGTAAGGCGGAGATCAATGCGGCGCTGGGCGGCGGCCTCATCGCGGGACTGATCGATCTTTTCTACGCCTGCGCCTATTACGGCGCGGCGTTTGGGGCGCCCCCGGTCCGGATCTTTCAGGCGATCGCAGCCGGCTGGGTCGGCCAGGACGCCGCGGTCGCCGGCGGCGACGCGACCGCGGTCCTCGGGATCGTCTCGCATTTCGCCATCGTGATCGTCATGGCCGCCGTCTACGTCTTCGCCAGCCGGCGCTTGCCGATCCTGACGCAACGTTGGGCGCTCAGCGGCCTCGCCTATGGCTTCGGCCTCTGGGTGGTGATGCGCTTCATCGTCGTGCCCTTGTCGGCCGCCCCGCCGCCGACGTCGTTCCCGTTCTGGGGAACGCTCGGCGCCGTCCTGGCGCACATGGTCGTCGGCCTCGTCATCGCGTGGTTCACGGCGCGCATGCGCCGCGAAAGCTGACGCCGCGGCACGCATTGTCCCGCCCTGTCCCGACGCTTAACCTGCGAGCCTTAGGGAGAGATCGATGGTCGGAATCACCGCCTATGGCGGCTATGTGCCGCGTCTGAGGCTGCAACGCGCGGCTGCGGCGAAAGCCAACGCATGGCTCGCGCCGGGGCTCATGGGCAAGGCCAAGGGCGAGCGCGCCATGGCCAATTGGGACGAGGACGCGATCACGATGGCGGTGGAGGCCGCGCGCGACGCGCTGGGGCCGGGCGAGGACCGCTCGCACATCAACGCCTGCATCCTCGCCACCACGACCGCGCCGTTCGCGGATCGCCTCAACGCCGGCATCGTGTCCGCCGCGCTCACGCTCGAGCCGAACGCCGGCGCCTCGGACATCACTGGCACGCAGCGCGCGGGCCTCACCGCGCTTTCCACCGCGCTCGGCGTGGTCAAGGGCGAGCCGAAGGCCAATGTGCTCGTGTGCGCGTCCGACAAGCGCCGCGCGCGCGCAGCCTCCACCGCCGAACTCGACAATGGCGACGCCGCCGCGGCGTTCGTGATCGGCGGCAAGGATACGCTCGCCGACTGGATCGGCGGGGCGGTGACGACGGCCGATTTCGTCGATCACTTCCGGGGCGCGGAAGAAGCGTTCGACTACAATTGGGAAGAGCGCTGGATCCGCGACGAGGGCTACGCCAAGATCGTGCCCCCGACGATCGAGCGCGCGCTGAAGAGCGCCAAGGTGAAGGCCGAGGACGTCGCGACCTTCATCCTGCCCTCCACGTTCAAGGGCGTGGCGGACTCGATCGCCAAGAAGCTCAAGATCAAACCCGAAGCCGTGCGCGACAATCTCGCGGCCAATGTCGGCGAAGCGGGCTGCGCGCATGCGCTGGTGATGCTGGCGCACGCGCTGGAGACGGCGAAGGCGGGCGATGTGATCGTCGTCGCGCAATTCGGCCAGGGCTGCGAGGCCAACGTCTTCCGCGTCACCGACAGGATCGGGAGCGTGCGCCCCGTGCGCGGGATTTCCGGATGGCTCGCGGATCGCAAGGAAGAGACGAACTATCTCAAATTCCTCGTCTTCAACGACCTCGTCGAATGGGACAAGGGCATGCGCGCGGAGAAGGACAATAAGACGGCCCTCACCACGCTCTACCGCAACAACGACATGATCCTTGGCCTCGTCGGCGGGCGCTGCAAGGAGACGGGCGTGGTGCAATTCCCGCGCACGCGGATCTCGGTCAACCCGAACAACCCCACAGTGGATACCCAGGAGCCGTACAAATTCGCCGAGCGTGAAGCCGAAGTGCTCACCTGGAGCGCGGACTATCTCACCTTCGCGATGAGCCCGCCCAATCATTACGGCATGATCGTGTTCGACGGCGGCGGGCGGATCTTTATGGACATCACCGATGTCGAGCCCGGCGATGTGGATAGCGGCACCCCGGTGCGGATGAGCTTCCGCGTGAAGGAGAAGGACGATAAGCGCGGCTTCACCCGCTATTTCTGGAAAGCCGTCCCGGATCGCCGGCGCATGGCGAACGCCGGCGCGAAGCAGGCGGCGGAGTAGAAATTGGGCGATCGTCCATGGGATGCTGCGCTGACGCGCGAAGCGCGCAACGAGCGACGCAAGCTTCGTGGCGCGCTCGCGAACGCCCTAAGAACTAGGGCTCACGGGGGTGAATCTTGATGACTCTCGGGGCTTGGGCAGCGCACTTTGTCGCCCGATATTGTGTGCGTGACATGGGGCTAAAGAAGCCCCGTCCGCGCCCCGCCGAATAGGAGACGCAACCATGCCAGCAGGGATCAAGGATAAAGTCGCCGTCATCGGCATGGGCTGCTCGAAGTTCGGGGAGCGGTGGGACGCCGGGCCCGAAGAGCTGATGGTGGAGGCCTATCTCGAAGCGATGGCCGACGCGAAAATCGAGCCCACGCAGCTCGACGCCGCTTGGTTCTCCACCCACATCGACGAGATCGGCACAGGTAAAGGGGGCACGCCCGCTTCGCTTGCGCTCAGGCTTCCGAACATCGCCGTGACGCGGGTGGAGAATTTCTGCGCCTCGGGCTCGGAAGCGTTTCGCGGCGCGGTCTATGCAGTCGCGGCCGGCGCCGCCGACATCGCGCTCGCCATCGGCGTCGAAAAGCTCAAGGACACCGGCTATGGCGGCTTGCCCGTCGCGAACCCGGGCACGCTCGCGCCGCAGACGATGCCGAACGGCTCCGCGCCCGGCAATTTCGCGCAGCTCGCCAGCGCCTACCGCGCCAAGCACGGCGTCTCGAAGGACGATCTCAAGCGCGCCATCGCGCACGTCTCGGTGAAGAGCCACGCCAACGGCTCGAAGAACCCGAAGGCGCATCTGCGCAATGTGGTGACGGAAGAGACCGTGATGAACGCGCCGATGATCGCGGAGCCGCTCGGCCTCTTCGATTGCTGCGGCGTCTCCGATGGGGCGGCGGCCGCGATCGTGACGACGCCCGAGATCGCCAAGGCGATGGGGCACAGCGATCTCGTCACTGTGAAGGCGATGCAACTCTCGGTCTCGAACGGGCTCGAAAGCCAGCACAATTCCTGGGACGGCTCCTATTTCCACACCGCGCGCATTGCGGCGAAGAAGGCCTACAAGGAAGCGGGCGTGGAGAATCCGCGCAAAGAGATTTCGATGATGGAAGTGCACGATTGCTTCTCCATCACCGAGCTCGTCACGATGGAGGATCTGTTCATTTCGGAAGAGGGCAAGGGCTGGCGCGACGTGCTCGACGGCTTCTATGACGCCGACGGCGGCGTGCCGTGCCAGATCGACGGCGGCCTCAAATGCTTCGGCCACCCGATCGGCGCCAGCGGCCTGCGCATGCTCTACGAAATGTATCTGCAGCTCAAAGGCCGCGCCGGCGAACGCCAGCTGAAGAACCCCAAGCTCGGCATGACGCATAATCTCGGCGGCAGCCCGAGCACCAATGTCTGCTCCGTCGCGATCGTCGGGCTGCAGGGCGTGTGAAGGACAGCCGCTCAACGCCTCCCCCTGAAAGGGGGAGCTAAGGAGGGGGTTCAGCGCGACAACGGAGCGCGACGCGACGACCCCCTCTCACTCCCCCTTCCAGGGGGAGAATGAGTGAGGCGGCGTTAGTCCTGCGCCAGCTTCAAACTCCCATAGCGCGGCTGCTCGATGGCGACGCGGTCGGCGACGGTGCGCGCGAGGTGATCGAGCAGCGTCGGATGCGCCTGGGTGAGCTGGCCGGCGCGAATGCGGCCGCACAGCTCGACGCGCAAGTCCTGCAGCGAGCCGTCGCGCTTCAAGAGCGCCTTCAAGCCTTCGCGTTCGCGTTCCGCGGCCGCGGGCCCGAGCGCCAGTTCGCGCGCGACGATGCCCAGCACATTCACCGCGACGCGGCCATGAAACGCCGCGCGCCCGTCGAGGCTCGGCAGCTGCGCTTCAAGGAAGCCCGCGGCCGCCTCGACCAGTTGCTGCGTCGTGGGCTCCTTGTAGTCAGGACCAAACATCAGAGCTTCCCTTGCATCATCAGCACGAGATCGAGTTCGCATTCGCTGGCGCGGCGCCCGATCGCGGCGCGCTCGACGCTCGCATCCATGCCCGTTTCATAGGCGCGGTACATGGTCAGGCACATGATCCCCCATTTGAGCGAACCGAGCATGGTCCAGAAGCGCACGCGCGCCTCGTCGATGGCGGGATCGCCGCCGGCGGCGCGATAGCCGGCGAGCATGTCTTCGACTTCGCCGAAGCCGCCGACGGGATTCTGGAATTCGCTGAACCGCCACGAGGGCGTGCAAATCCAGCCCATGTCCTCGGCCGGATCGCCGATATGGGCGAGCTCCCAGTCGAGCGCCGCGACGAGGCCGTTCGCATCGATCATCAGATTGCCGAGGCGGAAATCGCCGTGCAGCGTTTTGAGCGGAACGGGCGGCGGGATGCGCTTCTTCAGTTCCTGGATCGCCAGTTCGAAGATCGGGCGGTCGGTCTCGAACGAGCGGTAGAGCTCTTCGTAGCGCGCGAGCTGTTCGCCGGCGTCGACGCTGGGCAAATCCACGCCGTCGATGGCGTGGATGCGGGCGAGCGCTTCGCCGCACTGGCGCGCGAGAACCGGGCGCGCTTGCGCGAATGCGGCGTCGCGCAGGATCTTGCGCGCGATGGTTTCGCCGGCGAGGCGGCGCATCACATAGCCCGGCCCGAGGCTGTCGCCTTCCTCGCATTCGAGCACGACATCGGGCGCCGGCGCGCCGGCCTTGTGCGCGGCGCGGATGACTTCAGCTTCCTTGGCGAGCCCGATGGCGTTGGCGCTCGCCATCGCCACGCCGCCCGGCGCGCGGCGCAGAATGTAGCCTTCTCCCGCTACGTCAAACGACCACGTCTCCTGGCTTGCGCCGCCGGAGAGCCGGCGCGCGTTCTCCGCCGCGCCGCCAAGGCGCGCGGCCAGCTTGTCGAGGGCTGCGGTGAAGTCTGACATGCGCGCAAGAGAGCGCAATGTCGGCGGACGGACAAGCGCCTTAACTTTCCAGCCTACTCCTCGCTCCCTCATTCCGGCCGGAGGCGTGCGTAGCGCGCCGCAGAGCCGGAACCCAGAGGGCGTTCGCGCGATGGCCTCTGGATTCCGGCCCTCCGCTTCGCTACGGCCGGAATGAGGGAGCGGCAGCAGAAATGGCTCACTCCTCGTCGCCCTTGCGTAACAGCTCCTCGAACTTCGGCGCGCCCGGCGGCAGCAGAAAGTCATCGTACAAATCCCGCCAGGTCGGATTGGCCTTTTCGATCAGCGCGAGCTTCCAGGCGCGGCGCCAAGCCTTGATGCGCGTCTCGCGTACGATGGCGGCATTGAGCTCCGGATGCTCCTCCCACCAGACAAGCAGCGTGCATCCGTACTTCGCGGCGAAACCCCCGCCGCGGCGCTGCCGGTGCTCCAGCGCGCGCGCAACGAGATCGGTGGTGACGCCGGTGTAGAGCGTGCCGTTGCGACGGCTCGCCATGATGTAGACGGCGATGAGATCGTAGCGCGCCATGGTGACACCTTACTCCCTCATTCCGGGCGCAGCGATGCGCAGCATCGCCAAGACGCCCAGGCGACGCGCCAAGTTCTGGGCGCCGGCACTCCCCCTCGCTTGCGCGAGGGCTCGGCCGGAATGAAGGAGCTTAGCCGCTGCGCGCCAGTTGCGCCGCCTCCGCGTAGCCGAACAGCTCCAGCGCCATGGCGATGGCGCGTCCGCGTTCGTATTCCAGCGTCGGATCGCGATCGATCGCCATACGCGCCTCCATGTCGGCGCCGGCGAGCAGTTTGCCGTGCGTCTCGGGGTCCACGAGGCGGAAGGGCGGCAGCCCGCTTTGGCGAAAGCCCAGCATGTCGCCGGCGCCGCGCAGCTGGTAATCCTTTTCCGCGATGACGAAGCCGTCGTCGGTGCGGCGCATGATGTCGAGCCGCTCTCTGGCGGTCTGCGAAAGCGGCCCGCGCCACAGCAGCACGCACGAACCGCGCAGGCTGCCGCGCCCTACGCGCCCGCGCAATTGATGCAGCTGCGCAAGCCCGAAGCGGTCCGCATCCTCGATCACCATGATCGAGGCTTCCGGCACATCGACGCCGACTTCGATCACCGTCGTCGCCACCAGCAGAAACGCCTCGCCGGCGCGGAAGCGCTCCATCGCCGCTTCGCGCGCGGAAGCCGCCATGCGGCCGTGCACGATCTCGACGCCGTCGCCGAAGCGTTCGCGCAGCACGTCGTAGCGATCCTGCACGGCGGCGTAGTCCACCGCCTCGCTCTCCTCGATCAGCGGGCAGACCCAATAGGCGCGTTCGCCGCGCGCGGCGGCTTCGGCGATGTGGTCGGCGAGTTCGTCGGCGCGCGAGGACGGCATCGCCACGGTGCGGATCGGCTGGCGCCCCGGCGGCTTTTCGTCGAGCACGGAGAGGTCCATGTCGCCGTGCACCGCGAGCGCGAGGGTGCGGGGAATGGGCGTGGCGCTCATCACCAGCACGTGCGGGGCGTAGCCTTTCTCCACCAGGCGCATACGGTCGGAGACGCCGAAGCGATGCTGCTCGTCGATGACGATGAGGCCAAGGTCCTTGAACGTCACGCTCTCCTGGAACAGCGCATGGGTGCCGATGAGCGCGTGGATCGCGCCCGACGCCAATTGCTCAAGAATCGCGCGCCGGGCCGCCGTCTTGTCGCGGCCGGTCAGCACGGCGGCTCTCAATCCGGCGCTCTCCAGCAGCGGCAAGAGATTGGCGCCGTGCTGGCGCGCGAGGATGTCCGTCGGCGCCATCAGCGCGCTCTGCAATCCCGCCTCGGCCGCGAGCGCCATTGTGTGCGCGGCCGCCAGCGTCTTGCCGGAGCCGACATCGCCTTGCAGCAGGCGCAGCATCGGCGCAGGCCGCGCCATGTCGGCGGCGATCTCGGCGAAGGCGCGCGTCTGCGCGCCGGTGGGCTTGTAGGGGAGCGCGGCGAGCAGGCGTTTCGTATGCGAACCATCGCCGATCACGGCGCGGCCTGCGCTGTCGCGGCGATGGGCGCGGCGCAGGCGCAGCGCGCATTGGCGCGCGAACAGCTCGTCGTAAGCCAGGCGCGTGCGCGCCGGCCCGTCCGGCTTGATGTCGCCAGGCTCGGCCGGCTGATGCAGCTTCACAAGCGCTTCGCGGAACCTCGGCCAGTCGTGCCCCTGCGGCGTCGTCGGATCGAGCCATTCCGGCAGTTCGCCCGTGGCGTCGAGCGCGGTCTTGATCGCGCGCTGCAGCGTGCGCAGCGGGAGATCCGCCGTCAGCGGATAGACGGGCTCGACCGGCGGGGGCGCTTCGCCCTTGGCGGGATCGACGACGTGGTCGGGATGCAGCATCTGCCGCTCGCCGTTCCACAGCTCGATCTTGCCGGAGACGAGCCGCTTCTGCCCCACCGGCCAGAGGCGCTGCATCATGTCTTCGCGCGCGCGGAAATAGGCGACGGTCAGAAAGCCGGTCTCGTCGCGCAGGCGGATGCGGTAGGGCGCGTTGCGGAAGGCGCCGAGATGCTTGTCCACCTCCGCCTCGATCGTCGCGATCTCGCCTTCGCGCGTATCCGCGATCGCCACGCGGTTGCGTCGGTCGATCGCCCCGTGCGGGGCGAGAAAAAGGAGATCGCGGTTCAGGTCCCCGCCGGCGACCTTGGCGATCAGCTCGGCGGCCTCGCGGCGCGCGCCACGCGGCAGCTTGAACGGGGCCATATAGGCGCGGATGGGGGAGGCTGGATTGCTCACAGGGAGACGGCCGAAACCCTTCCCCCTTGGGGGAAGGGGAGGGAAGGGGGACGTTCGGAACGAAGCGACGGCGCCGCCCGCCCCTGCACGCCCCCCGCCCCATGCCCCCTCCACCCGGGGGCAGGCGCGCGGTTGGCGGAGACTCGCATGCCCCCAAGTTAGCGCGCGCGAACCCGGGCGCTTATCTGATTTTGCCGCCGCGAGGGATGCGCACGCGCGCGCGACGCGCTAAACCGCCGGCCCTCGCCGATGCCTGCAGCCCTGGACGACCGCCGCAAGAAGCTCCATTTCCGCGCCTGGCGGCGTGGATTCCGCGAGATCGACCTGATTCTCGGGCGATTCGCCGACGCCCATCTGGCCGGCCTCGACGAGGCCGCGCTGGACGAGTTCGAGGCGCTGCTCGGGGTGCCCGACCAGATCGCCTATGCCTGGATCCTCGGTCAGGAGGCGCCCGCGGCCGCGCACGACACCGCGACCCTGGCGCGCATTCGCCGTTTCCACCAGATCGAGAACGACCTGTGAGCAAATCCTACGATCCGCCCCAGCCGCTCATCGAGGCGCTCGCGACCGCGCAAGGCGCGCTCTCCGTCGCTGGCGCCCCGGAAGGGCTCGATGCGCTCGCGCTGGCGCGCGCCGCGGTGCTGCGCGGCGGGGTGACGCTGTTCGTCGCGCGCGACGAGAGCCGGGCGGCGATGTTCGAGGCGGGCGTGCGCTTCTTTGCGCCGGGATTGGAGACGCTGCGTCTGCCGGCCTGGGATTGCCTTCCCTATGACCGCATCTCGCCGGCGCCGATCGTGGCGGCGCAGCGCTGCGCGGCGCTGGCGCGGCTGGCGCAGCGGCGCTCGAGCGAGCCGGCGCTCCTCGTCATCGCCACCGCCGCCGCCGTCGCCCAGTACGCGCCGCCGCGCACACGGCTGATTCAGGCCGCGTTCGACGCTCGCCCGGGCGAGGTCGCCTCGCTGGAGGCGCTCGAGCGCTATTTTGTCATCAACGGCTTCTCGCGCGCCTCGACCGTGCGCGCGCCCGGCGATTTCGCCATCCGCGGCGGCGTCGCCGACGTCTTTCCGCCGGGCGCGGCCGAGCCGATACGGTTCGACTTCTTCGGCGACACGCTGGAAAGCATCCGCGCCTTCGATCCGGAAACGCAGCGCAGCACGCGGCAATTGACGCAGGCGGTGCTGACCCCGGTGAGCGAAGTGCTGCTCGACGACGAAAGCATCGTGCGCTTCCGCAAGACGTTCGCCAGGACGTTTGGCGCAGCGCCTGATCCGGTGCTCGACGCGGTGAGCGCCGGCATCCGCCGCCAGGGCGTCGAACAATGGCTGCCGTTCTTCTATGAGCGGCTGGAGACGGTGTTCGACTATGCCGGGCCGAACGCTCTGGTGGCGTTCGACGCGCTCGCCGAGGACGCCGCGCGTGAGCGCGTGGAGGCGGCGCGCGACCACTACGAAACCCGCAAGGCGACGCCGCCGCCGCGCGGCGTGCCCCCGTTCCGCGCGCCGGCGCCGGAGACGCTCTATCTCGACCACGACGCAATGCTCGCCGCGATCGGCGCGCGCCCGCTGCGCCGCTTCATGCCGTTCGAGACGCCGGATGGGAAGAACACGCTTTCCTTCGGCGCCCGTGCGGGGCGGGATTTTGCGCCCGAGCGCGCGCGCCCGGACGCCAACGTGTTCGACGCCGCGCGCGCCCATATTGATCAACTGATCAAGGACAAGAAGCGCGTCGTGCTCGCGACCTGGAGCGAAGGCGCGGCCGAGCGCCTCGGCGGCGTGCTCGAAGACCACGGCTTGCAGAACGTCTCGCGCGCGGCGGACTGGGCCGCGGTCGAAGCGCTGCCGCAGAAATACGCGGCCATTGTCGTGCTCCCCTTGGAGCACGGCTTCGAAAGCGACGCGCTCGCGATCATGTCCGAGCAGGATCTGCTGGGCGAGCGCTTGGCGCGGCCGCGCAAGCGGCGCAAGGCCTCGCATCTCATCGCGGAGGCGGCGGCGCTCTCGCCGGGCGATCTCGTGGTCCACCAGGATCACGGCATCGGCCGCTACGAAGGCTTGAAGACGCTCGAAGTGCAGCAGGCGCCGCACGATTGCCTCGACCTCACTTATGCCGGCGGCGATAAGCTCTATCTTCCGGTGGAGAACATCGAGCTCGTCACCCGCTATGGCGCGGAGGATGCGCAGGCGCAGCTCGACAAGCTCGGCGGCGTCGCCTGGCAATCGCGCAAGGCGCGCGCCAAACAGCGGCTGCGCGACATGGCCGAAGAGCTCATCCGGATCGCGGCGCAGCGCGCGGCGCGCACGGCCGAGGAAGTGCTGCCGGCGGAAGGGCTCTATGACGAGTTCAGCGCGCGCTTTCCTTATGAGGAAACCGACGACCAGCTGCATGCGATCGAGGACGTGGTCAGCGATCTCGCGGCCGGCAAGCCGATGGACCGGCTCATCTGCGGCGACGTCGGCTTCGGCAAGACGGAAGTCGCGCTGCGCGCGGCGTTTCTGGTCGCCATGAGCGGCAAACAGGTCGCCGTCATCGGCCCGACCACGCTGCTCGCGCGCCAGCACTACAAGACCTTCTCCGAACGCTTCTCCGGCCTGCCGGTGCGGGTGCGCCAGCTCTCGCGGCTGGTGAGCGCGCGCGAGGCGAGCGAAACGCGCGCGGGCCTCGCCGACGGGACGATCGAGATCGTCGTGGGCACGCATGCGCTCTTGGCCAAGAACGTGTCGTTCAAGAATCTCGGCCTCATCGTCGTCGACGAAGAGCAGCATTTCGGGGTCAAGCACAAGGAGCGGCTCAAGGAGCTGCGCGCCGACGTGCACGTGCTCACGCTTTCGGCCACGCCGATCCCGCGCACGCTGCAGCTCGCGCTCGCCGGCATCCGCGACATGTCGATCATCGCCACCCCGCCGATCGACCGCATGGCGGTGCGCACCTATGTGACGCCGTTCGATCCCATCACCGTGCGCGAGGCGCTTTTGCGCGAGAAATATCGCGGCGGGCAGAGCTTCTATGTGGTGCCGCGCATCGCCGATCTCGAAGAGATGAGCGATTTCCTGCGCACGCAGGTTCCCGAGGTGTCCTTCATCGCCGCCCACGGCCAGATGGCGGCCTCGCAGCTCGATGAGATCATGTCCGGCTATTATGACGGGCAATACGACGTGCTGCTCTCGACCACGATCGTGGAATCCGGGCTCGACATTCCGCGCGCCAACACGCTCATCGTGCATCGCGCCGACATGTTCGGCCTCGCCCAGCTCTACCAGCTGCGCGGGCGCGTCGGGCGCTCGAAGCTGCGCGCCTACGCCTATCTGACGACGCCCGCCGAACAACCGCTCACCGCGGGCGCGGAGAAGCGGCTGAAGGTGCTCGCCTCCCTCGACAGCCTCGGCGCGGGCTTCACCCTCGCCAGCCACGATCTCGACATGCGCGGCGGCGGCAATCTCCTTGGCGAAGAGCAGAGCGGGCATATCCGCGAAGTCGGAGTGGAGCTTTATCAATCCATGCTGGAAGAGGCGGTGGCCTCGCTGCGCGCAGGCAAGGACGAGGTTTCCGAGCGCTCCTGGTCGCCGCAGATCAACGCCGGCGTCTCGGTGCTGATCCCGGAAGACTATGTGCCGGATTTGACGGTGCGGCTCGCGCTCTATCGCCGGCTCGCCGACCTGCAGACGGATCAGGAGCGCGAAGCCTTCGCCGCGGAGTTGATCGACCGGTTCGGGCCTCTGCCGATGGAGGCCGATCATTTGATCGGCGTGGCGACGCTGAAGGCGCTGTGCCGTCAGGCGTCGATCGCCAAGCTCGATGTCGGCCCCAAGGGCACATTGCTGACGTTCCGCGAGACCGGCTTTCCCGATCCGGCGGCGCTGGTGCGCTACGTCCAGTCGCGGCCGATGGATTTCAAGATGCGCCCGGACGGCAAGCTCTTGATCGCCGGCGGCTGGGAGGATGCGGGCGTGCGCCTCAAGGCGCTGCGCGCGCTCTTGGAGACGATCGCGGGCCTGGTGAAGCGCGAGGCGGCTTAGGCGCTCACGCCAGCGGGGTGATCAAACCTGCGGCGGCGAGCTTGGCCGCCGCCTCGTAGATGCGCTCGAACGGCATGGCCGCGCGCACGGCGATGTCCAACAGCGTGTTGGCGCCGTCGCAGAACGCCGCCGTCCACATCGTCGCAGCGTTCTTCGCCGGCGCGTCGCGATCAAAGCTGTAGGAGGCGTGCAGGCCGCGCCGGCCGAGCTGCGGCTCACACTTGGTGATCACGCTTTGCCAGCGCCCGTCGCGTTCGATGATGGAGATCGCCTGGGCCGCAAGGCGATAGGATTCGCCCAGATATTCCGGGCGGATGCGATCGAGATTGTCGTCCGAAGTGTGGTAGCTCGGATAGGATGCGCCATAGCCGCGCATCAGCGTCCCGACCTCGAGCAGGAATCCGGGCGAATTGAACTGGCGCTCGTCGTACCCCTGGGGAGTGAACTCGATGATTTTTCCGTCGGACGCAACCAGGAGGTGCGCCATGGCGCGATCCATCGGCCCCGCGCCGCGCCGCGACTTCTTGTAGGTGAAGGGCGCGCCATCGCCGACATTGCTCAGGACCAGTCCGCCGCGGATGCGCGAGACGGCGTTCTCGTTGCGCGCCAGCCAGGCGATGGAGCCGATGGTCGTCGGCGCCCAAACGAACCGGTAGGAGTAGCGCGTTGGGGCCTTGCTCAGCTGCTTTGCCAGGAACGTTGAAACCGCAAGGCCCGAACAATTGTCGTTCGCCAGCGAGGGGTGGCAGGAATGGGAAAAGATGAGAATCTCGTCTTCTTCTTCTCCCTTATGGGCGAATTCCGCGTAGCTCATCGACCCCGGCGCGAGGGATGAGTCGATCTTATACTCGTATTCTCCCTCCGGCAGCGCATCGAGCGCCGCCTGCGCCATGCAGAACCCCCACGTCTCCTGAAAGAAGGAGGTGACATAGGGGATGGCGCTGGGCTTGTCGGGCAGGGTGTGGATGCGCGGCTTGAGCTCCGAAAGCAGCGCACGGCCGGCCGCGGGCGCCGAATAATTAATCACGTGCAGGTTGCTGGCGCCCAGATCGAGCACGCGTTTGCCGGAGGCGTCGGCGATGTAGGCGTCATTGATGCGCCACTCGTTCGGGACAGTCCAATCGAAGACCTGGGTCCCGCTCGCGACCTCGTGCACGGTGAGATCCACGTGCTTGGCCATGCGCGCAAATGTCTCGCGCGAGCCCGCGCCGCTGACGGAGCGGAACAGCGGATATATCTCCGCGGCGAACGCGTAAATGTCCTCGCCGATGGAGGCGTGGTTCAGCGCGAGCGAGAGTTTCTCGCCGCGCTGGAACGGATCGATGCCAGTCATGCAAAGCCCCAGGCAGAGCCTAGGGCGAACTTACTACCCGGGGGACAATTCCTGCAAATGCGGCACAACGGCGTCGGCCGGCCATGGCTCCGGCGTTCGGGCCAGTTCCTGGCGCCTCTCCAGGACATGCGCCGGCCAGCCGATCACCGCGCGCGCATAGTCGAACAGGGAAGGCGTAATGCCCCTTTCACGCAGGCGCTGAAGGTCGCGCCGGAAAAGCGGCCGGTTCGCAACCGACCATAGCAGCATGCGGCGCAGCAGCACCTGAAACTCTCGCCGCCGCACGCGTCGGAACTGAGCATTGCTGAGCGCCGCCGGCCCGAACCGCTCCGCCATCACGAGATTCTCCCAGGCGAAGGATTGCGAGCGCTGCACGACCGTCGCCGTCACGGAGGCCTCGTGATGCAGCGTCTCGAAGATTGGGGCGTGGACGAAGCCCATCGTCCCGCCCTGCGCCAGAACGCGCATGACGGCTTCGACGTCGAAACCGACGAGGCCGCCGCTGAAGAAGGCGGCCCTGTCGCGCGCGAACCGGGCGGCGTAGGCGACGTGGGGGTAGGAGACGCGGGCCTCGTCGTCCAGGAGCCGCGCCAGCATGTTGACCGCGTCGAAGAGCTCGATATGCGGCGGCAACCGGGACGGTCTGAGGACGCCGTTGACGCGTTCCATGCCGCCAATGAGCGAGACGCCCGGCGCGCGCGCCGCGAGCGCCATCATGCGCTCCACCGCGTCCGGAGCCATGGAATCGTCCGCGCAGAGGATTTTGAAGAACGCCGTCTCGGGCGGGATGAGCCGAACCGCTGCGTTCCAGTTCTCAAGCTGCGGCAGGGTCGCGCGATTGCGTGAGACCAGCAGGGGCGCGGCGCCGCCGGCGTAGCGGGAGATGATGTCCGGCGTCTCATCGGTCGAGGCGTTGTCGAGAATCACATGCACGAGCGGCCGGTAGGTTTGCCGGCTGACGGCCTTGAGCGCGGTTTCGATGAAGCGCGCGCCATTATAGACCGGCGTGACGACCGCGAACAAAGGCTTTTCGCCAAGCTTCGTCGTCACTGGGGCGCCCCCGCGGCATCCAGCGCGCGGCCGTATTTTTCCGGCGTTTCGGCGCCCATGACGAGGGCCTTGCCGTTGAGGATGACGACGGGGACCCCGCCGATGCCGAATTGCACCGCCTTGGCGTGCAGCGCTGCGATCACGTCGCGGTCGGCTTCGCCGGCGAGCAACTCGGCGACGAGTTCGGGATCAAGATCGATCTGGCGCGCGATGTCGACGAGCACGGCGGCCTCGCCGATGTCGCGCCCGTCGACCCAGTGCGCGGCGAAGATGGCGTCGATCGCGGCTTCGGCGACGCCCTGGCCCGCGGCCCAATGGATCACGCGGTGCGCGTCGATGGTGTTGGGGATGCGCGTGCGCTTCTCGAGATTGAGCGGGACGCCGGCGGCGTCGGCGGCCCGCAGCAGCGCGTCGTGGATCGCGCGCAGCTTCTCGGGATCGAACCTCTTCTGGAAATAGTCGCGCGCGTCATAACCGTCGCGCGGCATGTCCGGGTTCAGGAGGAAATTGCGCCAGGCCAGCGACACCGACAGGCCAGGGCGGGCTTCCGCGGCGCGCTTCAGCGCCTCCCAGCCGACATAGCACCAGGGGCAGGAGACATCGGCGAAGAAATCGATCGCGATGCGGTTTGCGCTCATGCCGCCTGACCTTCCGCCGTGAGCGCGTCGGTTGCGCGCGCCACCAAGCCGCGCCCGCTTTCGCCGGGATTGAGCTCGGCCGTGCTGCGCTCGAACACCAGCGGCCCGACCTCGCCCTCGCCGGCCGCGAAGCTCGTGCACTCGACGACGGAGGCGATGCGCTCCGCCGTACGGCGCGCGCCCGCGAGGGCTGTGCACGGCAGCGCCACGAGGATCACGTCCTCAGCCGTCAGCGCGCCGCAATCCTGATCGCGGATGAGCCGCGCGGCGAGCGCGGCCACGTCGGTGCGCGCTTTGCGCCATTGCCCTTCGCTCGGCGTGCGCGCGCCGTGCGCGGGCATAACGCGCAGCGCGATCAGCGACAATTTGCGGCCGGTGAGGTGATGATCCTCGGCCAGGCGCGCGACATGCGCGCAAAAGGCCTGCGCGGTGAAGAGGCCGGTGGCGGCGTCGCCCATCCGGTCGCGCAGGGCGCGCAATTCGTGCTCGGCGTCAAGCCGGCGGCGCTCGCGGCGGATCGCGTCCATCAGCCAGGCGATGGCGTCGTCGCAGGGCGCGTCCTCGCCGACGACGGCGACAGCGCCGCGCTCGATGGCGGCGGCGCGGGTGGCCTCGTCGTCGGCCTTGATCGTCACCAAGGTCGGGATGTGATGCAGGCTCGCATTGCGCCTGAGCGCTGCGCAGAGCGCGATCGCAGTGGCGGGATCAGCCGCGCCGTTGAGCACGACCGCATCGAAGAATTCGTCGTGCAGGTGATCGAAGCCGCTGAACGACGAGAAGGCGGCGGTGACCAGACCCTGGCGCTGCGCGAACAGCCGCTCAAGCGCGAGGAAGAACGGGCTCGGCGCGCCGATATAGAGGCCCTTGAGGCGCCGGCGCCGCGGCGCCTCGCCCCCC
>JACAEE010000001.1 GCA_013389015.1 Hydrogenophilaceae bacterium
GCAGGCGCAGGCGCAGGCGCGCTCTGCGGTTCCGGCGCCGGTTCGGCCGCCGGCGGTTCGGACGGGGCGGCTTCTTCCGCGACGGCCGCGCCGCGCCGTCGCCCGCCGATCAGCGAGATGGCGCCCACGATCGCCAGCCAGAGCGCCATGTAGCCCGCGACGTTGCCGGCGATCGAGACCGGGTAGAGGTCGTCCTCGGGCCCGAGCTTGCCGGGATTTGGCCCGTCGCGCTTGTCGCTGATATGGATGAGCGGAAAGCCCCCTTGCGGGCGCATGTCGCGGCACAGCCCATAGGGGTTGTTTTCGTCCGCGGCGCAGCCGGTCTCGCCGGTGAGGCCCGCCGCATAGGGCCGGTTGATGAAGGTCGTGGCCGCCGTCGTCGCCAGCGCCAGCGCCAGCGCGATCGGGATGAGAATGCGGAAACGCATGGGGTCAGCGCTTGGCCAGGAGGAACACGGCTTCCTCGGCGAACCAGTTGGCTCTCCAAAGGTTTTTCGCAAACGGGGCGCCCGGTCGCCCGCCTGAGATCGGCACTGCGGTCTCGATTTTGAGGTTCATTTCGTCGACCAGTTCGGCGAAGTCGCGCACCGTGCACAGATGCAGGTTCTCCGTGTCGCACCAGCGCACGGGCAAGGCTTCGGTGTTCGGCATGCGGCCTCGGGTGAGTAGACGCCAACGCACGCCGATATGGCCGAAATTCGGGAACGATACGATGGCGCGCTCTGCGATCCGCGCCAATTCTTCCAGAACGCGGCGCGGATAGCGCACTTGCTGGATCGTGTCGGAGAGGATGACGAGATCGAAAGCCCCGTCGGGGAAATGGGCGAGGTCGCGGTCGGCGTCGCCCTGGATGACGGAAAGCCCCTTGGCCACGCAGGCGTTGACGCCGGCCTGGCTGATTTCGAGCCCGCGCCCGGTCACGCCCTTGGTCCGCTGCAGGAGCTGCAGGAGCGCGCCGTCCCCGCAGCCGACGTCGAGCACCCGCGCGCCCTTGGGCGCGAGCGAGGCGATGACCTCGAACTCGACGCGCGCCTGACCGCGGGCGAGCCCCGCGAGCGCGCGTTGCGGGGCGGGCTGAGACGAATCAAGGGCGATGGACATGGGCCGCTATGTGGGGCGCCGCGCTGCGCTGGCATAGGGGGGGCCGTGCGCCGTCACGCCATCGCCGCGCCGGCGCCCCAGAAAAAGAGCGCTCAAGGCAGCGGCAGCCCCCGCGCCGCCGCGGCGCTGTCGATGAAGCCGGTCAGCGCCTGTTCGAACGCGTGCTCTTCGAGCAGGAACGCGTCATGGCCCTTGTCGGTCTGCACCTCCACATAGGAGGCGTCGCAGCCCGCCGCGATCAGCGCCCGCACGATCTCGCGATTGTCCGCAGGCGGATAATGCCAGTCGCTGGAGAATGAGAACACGCAGAACCGCGTGGTCGCGTCCTTGAAGGCTTGCGTCAGCGAGCCCCCGAAATCCGCCGCGAGATCGAAATAATCCACCGCCCGCGTGATGTAGAGATACGAATTGGCGTCGAACCGGTCGACGAAGCTTTGCCCCTGGTGGCGCAGATAGGATTCCACCTGGAAATCGGCGTCGAACCCGAACGACACCGCCTCGCGGTCCTGCAAGCGGCGATCGAACTTCCGCCTGAGCGAGGTTTCCGAGAGATAGGTGATGTGCGCCGCCATCCGCGCCACCGCGAGCCCTTTGACCGGCCGCACGCCCGCGACCTGATAGGCGCCGCCGCGCCAGTCCGGATCGGCCATGATCGCCTGGCGGCCGACTTCGTAGAACGCGATGTTCTGCGCCGAGTGCCGCGCGGCGGTGGCGATCGCGGCGCAGGCGAAGACGCGCTTGGGATAGGCCGCCGCCCATTGCAGCGCCTGCATCCCCCCGATCGATCCGCCGATCACGCAGAACAGCGAATGCACGCCCAGCGCTTCCAGCAGCATCGCCTGCGCGCGCACCATGTCGGCCACGGTGAAGGCGGGGAAGGTGAGCCCATAGGGCGCCCCGTGCGGCGCCAGCGACGAGGGCCCGGTCGTGCCCATGCAGCCGCCCAGCACATTGGGGCAGATCACGAAGAAGCGGTTTGTGTCGATCGGCAGGCCGGGCCCCACGATCCGCGGCCACCAGGCGGGCCGTCCGGTCATCGGGTTGGGGCTGGCCACGAACTGATCGCCCGTCAGCGCATGGCACACCAGGATCGCGTTCGATTTGTCGGCGTTGAGCTGTCCGTAGGTTTCAAAAGCGATCGTCAGCGGCGCGATGCGTGCGCCCGAAGCGAGCAGCAGCGGCTGGTCGGCGCCGAACTCGATCTTGCGCACGCCGCCGGAGGCGGACCATTTGGCGGGCGAAACGGTCTGAATCATCGATTCATCATAACGTGCGCATCGCCGCGCGCATCCTCCGTGATCGCCGCGTTTCGTCGCGAACGTCTGATCTCGCGTCGCCTCGCTGGGGCTTCACATGGCGTCAAGGCGTCTTGGCGTTTAAATTCCTGACATGGACGACTCAGTCCCCCTGCCGCCGCCCCCGATGACGGCGCCCGCGCCGGAGGCGCCGGCGCGCCACGCCGTGGCGGAGTCCGCGTCGGCGAGCCCGCCTGATCCCGTCGACGCCGCGCGCGCCGAGATCGAGCGGATCGACGCGGCCTTGCTTGACCTCTTGGGCGAGCGCCTGCGCCAGGTCGAGATCGTGGCGCGCGCCGCCCCGCCGCAGGCGCTGCCGATTTCGCCCGCCCGCGAAGTGCGCCTCCTGCGCGCGCTGATCGCCGCCGCGAAGGACCGCGTCGAGCCCGAGCACGTGGTCGAGATCTGGCGCGGCCTCATCGGCGCCGCGGTGCGCCGCCAACGTCCCATCGATGTCGCGGTCTGCGTCGGCGCCGGGCCCGACAATTACCGCGCCTTCGATCTGGCCCGCCGCCACTTCGGCGCGCGCACGCGGCTGCATCGGTTTGACGATGTCCGCGCCGCCTTGAACCGCGTCGCGGAGTCCGGGGATGTCGTCGCCGTCGTCCCCTGGCCCGGCAAGACCGGCGCCGGCATGTGGTGGCATGCGCTCACCGAGAGCCGCTATGCGCGCCTGCGCCTGATCGCGGCGCTGCCGATGCGCGCGTTCGAAGGTCAGGCGCCGGAAGCCGCGATCGTCGCGGCCGGCGCGCCGCTGGAGGAGGCGGGCGGAGACGCCTGTTTCGCCATCGCCTTCGATCGCCACTTCCGGATCGCCCGCGCGCTCGCCGACGCCGGCCTGAAGGGCGAGGAGGTCGCCCGGTCGGACAACAAGGTCCTGATCCGCATCGACGGCTTCGTCGATCCCGCCGATCCGCGCTTCGCCGCGGTCGCGCGCGCGGGCCTGGATCAGTTCCGCGTCATCGGCGCCTACGCCCAGGTCTGACGGCTGGACAAAGCGCGCCATTGATCACGGGCCCCGATTGCGGGCATGTGCGCCCTTCACTCCCGGAAGAGAGCCATCGATGCCGCTCAATGCGCTGAAGACCGTCCTCGATATCGAGCCCTACAAGGGCGGGGAATCGAAGCTCGAAGGCTTCGCCAGGCCGATCAAGCTCGCCAGCAACGAGAACCCGCTCGGCTGCAGCGAGAAGGCGCGCCAGGCCGCGATCGCGGCGCTCGCGCGCACCGAACTCTATCCCGACGGCGCCGCCCCCGAACTGAAGGCCGCCATCGCGGCGCGCTACGGCCTCGATCCCGACCGCATCGTCTGCGGCGCCGGCTCCGACGAGATCTTCCAGCTCCTGCTGCGCGCCTATGTCAGCGCCGGCGATGAGATCGTGCAGTCGCAATACGCGTTCCTGATGTACCGCATCTTCGCCCGCCCGATGGGCGCGGTCGTGCGCACCGCGGCGAATGACGGCCTGCGCGCCAGCGTCGACGGCCTCCTGGCCCAGGTCACGGATAAGACCCGCATCGTCTTCCTCGACAATCCCAACAATCCCACCGGAACCTATCTGCCGTTCGAGGAGGTCCGCCGCCTGCACGCCGGCCTGCCCGACGATGTGATGCTCGTCATCGATGCGGCTTATGCGGAATATGTCGAGCGCAACGATTATTCCGCCGGCGTCGATCTCGTCGCCGAGTTCGAAAACGTCGTGATGACGCGGACCTTCTCCAAGATCCACGGCCTGGCGGCGCTGCGCGTCGGCTGGTCCTATTGTCCGCGTCCGGTCGTGGAAGCGCTCAACAAGGTGCGCTTGCCGTTCAACGTCTCCACGCCCGGCCAGGCCGCCGCCGCCGCGGCGATGGCCGATGTGGATTTCGTCGATCGCAGCCGGCGCCACAACACGAGCGAACTCGCCCGCGTCCGCGACGCGGTCCGCGCGCTGGGCTATGAGGTCACCGACAGCGTCGGCAATTTCGTGCTCGTGCGTTTCGCCTCGCCGCAAGCCGCCGCCGCCGTCGACGCGCATTTCCGCAAGCACGGCTACATCGTCCGCGCCGTGACAGCCTACGGACTGCCCGATTGCCTGCGCATCTCCATCGGTGCTACGGAGCAGAACAGCGGCATGCTCGACGTGCTCGCGAAGTTTCCCCGCGCATGAGCTGCGTCTTCGAGCGCATCGCCATTCTGGGCGTGGGCTTGATCGGCTCCTCGATGGCGCACGCCGCGCGCGCCGCAGGGGCGGCCGCGCGCATTGATCTCTATGATCCTGACCCCGCCGTGCGCGCCCGCGCGCGCGAGCTCGGCCTGGGCGAGACGCACGAAACCGCGCCCGGCGCCGTGCGCGAGGCCGATCTCGTCGTCCTCGCCATGCCCGTGGGCGCGATGGGCGCGGCGATGCAGGAGATCGCCGGCGCGCTCAAGCCCGGCGCGGTGCTGACTGACGTCGGCTCCGTCAAGGGCGCCGTCGTCGCCGCCGTGCGCGCCCAGGTTCCCGCCGGCGTCCGCTTCGTCCCCGGCCACCCGATCGCGGGCACCGAACGCAGCGGCCCCGACGCCGGCTTCGCCACCCTGTTCAAGGGCCGCTGGCACATCCTCACGCCGCTCGATGATCCGGACCCGGACTATCCCGCCGCGATCGCGCGCCTCGCCGCGTTCTGGCGCGCGCTCGGCGCCGAAGTCGAACTGATGGACCCGGCCCGCCACGACGTCGTCCTCGCCGTCACCAGCCACTTGCCCCACCTCATCGCTTTCAACATCGTGGCCATGGCCGAGGATCTGGAGAGCGTCACCGAGAACGAGGTGGTGAAATATTCCGCTTCCGGCTTCCGCGACTTCACCCGCATCGCCGCCTCCGATCCCACCATGTGGCGCGACGTCTTCCTCGCCAACAGGGACGCCGTCCTCGACGTGCTCGGCCGCTTCAGCGAGGAGCTCGCGGTGCTGCGCAAGGCGATCCGCGCGGGCGATGGGCGGACGCTGTTCGATCTGTTCGCACGCGCGCGCCGCGTGCGCCGCGAAGTCATCGAAGCCGGTCAGGACAGCCCCGCGCCCAACTGGGGCCGCGACGATCCCGCCCGCTGACCTCGTCCCGCGTTCGCGCAGACCAGCCCGCCGCCGCCGCGCTTCACGCCCTCAGCCTCGATTGGCGCAGCTACAACGCCTCGGCCGCCGCCGGCGTGCGCCGCACGCCCGCCAGCGCGTCGGATTCCGCTTCGATCCGCGCTTCCAGTTCACGCATGAACGCATCGCGCGCCAGCCCCGGCGCGATCGCCGGCAGGATGCGCACGACGATGGTCCCGGGCCTACGCACGAGGCCCTTCGCCGGCCAATAGAGCCCCGAATTGGTCGCGATCGGCACGCAGGGGAGGGAGAGGTCGCGATAGAGCGCCGCCACGCCGGGCTTGTATTGCGCCGGCGCGCCGGGCTTGAGCCTGGTGCCTTCCGGGAAAATGAACATCTGGCGCCCGGCGGCGACTTCCGCGCGCGCCGCGCGCAGCATGGCTTTCAGCGCCGCCGCCTGCGTCTCGCGCGCCACCGGGATCATCCGCCCGCGCTTGAGGTAGAAGCCCATGAACGGCGTGCTGGAAAGCTCGGCCTTGTAAACGATGCACGGGTCGTCGAGGATTTGCGGCGGGATCGTCACGTCGAACATCGATTGATGCTTCATCGCGATGAGCGCCGGCCCCTCGGGAATGTTCTCGCGCCCCTCGATGATGAGCTTGATGCCCGCGATCGGCAGCCCGATCCGCACGAGCCGGCTCCATGTCCGCATCGCCGCGCGCGCGCCCGCGCGCGAGAACAATGTCCACGGCGCATAGAGCGCAGCGATCAGCGCCATCCCGAGATAGATCCACGCCACGAACAGGAGCGATCGCAGCAGGCTCACGGCGCAGCCCTCTTGCCCGCGCCGCCTGCGGGCGCATCCGCCGAGGCGGCGCCCTCGCCGCGCCCGAGTCCCGCGAAGCCTTCGCGCACGCGGATCGTAAGATATTTGAGATATTCCGCGCTCATGCGCGCGGCCGCGCTCATGTCGCGCTTCCACAATTCGTCGCGCGCGAACCGCGTCGGCACCGGATAGGCGATGAGATCGACGCCCGGCAGCGCCAGCGAAAGCTCCGCCACCGAGCGCGGCATGTGGTAGTCGTCGGTCACGACGATCAGCGTACGGATTTCGTGCCGTCGCGCCCAGGCCGCGGTCTCCGCCGCGTTGCCGAGCGTATCTTCCGCCGCGCGCCCCAGCGCCACGCAGCACGCCCGGTGCCGCGCCGAGACCTCAAGCAGGTCCATCAGCTCGTCGTCGGTCACCTCGCGGTTGACGCCGGAGATGAGCAGCCGCGGCGCGCGCCCTTCCTCCAGGAGCCGCACGCCCGTCTCCAGCCGCGCCTGCGATCCTCCCGTCAGCGCCACGATCGCGTCGGCGCGCGGCGCCGCCGGCGCCGCCGCCGTGCGCACCGCATGGGCGAAGCCGAAGAACCCGACCACGCGCGCGAGCGCGAGCGCGGCGATGACCGCGCCGATGGCGCCGTTGATCCAACGGAGGCTGCGGCTCTGGGCGGCCATCTCACGCCAGCCGCGCCGCGCGCGCATGCACTGCGCCCGCGCCCGCCCGCGCCCCGAGGCTCGCGAACAGCGCCGCATAGAGCGGCGTGGCCCCCCCCCCCCCCCC
>JACAEE010000024.1 GCA_013389015.1 Hydrogenophilaceae bacterium
CCGGCTGCGCCGCGGCCCGGCCCCCGGAGGCCGCCGCCTGCCGCCGCGCGGCGATGCCCACGACATGATCATCGGCATGGGCGAACATGTCGCCCACTTCCTTGATCAGCGGCTCCATCGCCAGGATCGCCTTGAAGGCGTTGGGCGGGGCGATGTTGCGCACCTTGGCGAGAAACGCCCAGCGCGCGAGCTTCTGCGCCGCGAAAACGAACATCTCGCCTTCCCAGGTGCGCCGGAAGCGCGAATCCGCATCCTGGCGGGTCTGCGTCCAGGAGAGCAGACGCTCGCCGCTGACCTTGGTGGCGTCGATCCAGGCGCGAGCCTGCAACATGACGAATTGGTCAGTCTGCACTTCTTCCGACAGCATGCCCGATTCCTATCGACGCCCGCGCGCACCCCGCGGGACCCTTGTTTATAGGGGCAAGCGCGCGAAGGACAATCGTGGGGCGCCGAGGCGTCGACGCGCGCCTACATCCTGAACACGCCGAACCGCGTCTCTTCGACCGGCGCGTTGAGCGCGGCGGCGAGCGAGAGCGCGAGCACCCGGCGCGTGTCCTTGGGATCGATGATCCCGTCGTCCCAGAGCCGCGCGGTCGAGAAATAGGGCGAGCCTTCGGTCTCGTACTTCTCGCGGATCGGCGCCTTGAAGGCTTCTTCCTCGTCCGCGCTCCATGCGCCGCCCTTGGCCTCGATATTGTCGCGCCGCACGGTCGCGAGCACGCTCGCGGCCTGCTCCCCGCCCATCACCGAAATCCGCGCGTTCGGCCACATCCAGAGGAAGCGCGGCGAAAACGCCCGCCCGCACATCCCGTAATTGCCCGCGCCATAGGAGCCGCCGATCACCACGGTGATCTTCGGCACGCGCGCGCAGGAGACGGCCGTCACCATCTTCGCGCCGTCTTTGGCGATGCCGCCCGCTTCATAAGCCGAGCCCACCATGAAGCCGGTGATGTTCTGCAGGAAAATGAGCGGGATCGAACGCTGCGCGCAGAGCTCGATGAAATGCGCGCCCTTGAGCGCGCTCTCAGAGAACAAGACGCCATTGTTCGCGAGAATGCCCACCGGCATGCCGTGGATCCGCGCAAACCCCGTCACCAGCGTCTCGCCATAGAGCTTCTTGAACTCATCGAGCTCCGAGCCGTCGACGATTCGCGCGATCACCTCGCGCACGTCATAGGGCGTGCGCACATCGTCCGGCACGACGCCGTAGATTTCCTCCGGATCAAACAGCGGGTCGCGCGGCGCGTTCGCTTCTTGCCGGCAGGAAGCCGGCTGCGGCAGGTGGCTGACGATCCGCCGCGCGAGATAGAGCGCGTGCTCATCATCCATGGCGTAATGATCGGCGACGCCGGACTTGCGCGCATGCACGTCCGCCCCGCCGAGATCCTCCGCGCTGATCACTTCGCCGGTCGCGGCCTTCACCAGCGGCGGCCCGCCGAGGAAGATCGTGCCCTGCTTTCTCACGATGATGGTCTCATCGCTCATCGCCGGCACATAGGCGCCGCCCGCGGTGCACGAGCCCATGACCACAGCGATCTGCGCGATGCCCGCCGCGCTCATCTGCGCCTGGTTATAGAAGATACGCCCGAAATGCTCGCGGTCGGGAAACACGTCGGCCTGGTAGGGGAGGTTCGCGCCGCCCGAATCGACGAGATAGACGCATGGCAGGCGATTCTCGCGCGCGATCTCCTGGGCGCGCAGATGCTTCTTCACCGTCACCGGATAATAGGTCCCGCCCTTCACCGTCGCGTCGTTGCACACGATCATCACCGTGCGCCCTTCCACGCGCCCGATCCCGCAGATCAGCGAGGCGGCGTGGACGTCGCCCTCATACATGCCGTTGGCCGCGAGCGCCCCGATCTCCAGAAACGGCGCGCCCGGATCGAGAAGCCGCTCCACCCGTTCCCGCGGCAAGAGCTTGCCGCGCGCGGTATGGCGCTTGCGGCTTTCCTCGCCGCCGCCGCGGGCGGCGTCCGCCGTGCGCGCGCGGAGTTCCGCGACGAGCCGCGCCATGGCGGCGGCGTTTTGGACGAAGCGTGGGGAGGAGGGATCCGCCGAAGAAGATAGGACGCTCATGGCGCCCCTTCTCGCGTGCGCCGCGCCCGCCGTCAAAGGCGGCGCCGGGCGCACGCCGCTGATGAGGCGGGCCTCATTGCCTCTTAAGATGTCACGCCTACTTTAGGTGAGAGCGCGCATGAGGCGCGTCGCAGAAGTCCGCCTTGAAGATGCAGCCCGCGCTCGCCGAAATCCCCTTCCTCGCCAATGTCGCGCCGGAGGCGCTGGCTGAGGCCGAAGCGGAGGCGGTGTGGTTTTCGGTGCCGGCCGGCTGGCCGCTCTTCCGCCAGGGAGAGGCGGCCGAGTGCATCTATTTCGTCCTCTCCGGCGCGCTGGCGGCATTCCGCATCGGCCCCAACAATGAACAGATCCTTTTGGGGTACATCCGCAGCGGCGAGCCGGTCGGCGAGATGGGCCTTATTGCGCGCGAGCCGCACGCCGGCTCCGTCTTCGCCATGCGCGACAGCGAGATCATCCGCCTCACCCGCCGGGGCTTTGAAATTCTCATCCGCGCCGACCCCTCGCTGATGGAGCGCATGGCGCGGCTCATGCTCTCGCGCGCCCGCGAGCCCGCCCGCCTGCGCCCGCGCGCCGAGCCCAAGGTCTATGCGCTCATCGGCGCCTCGCCCACCATCGACCTGCGCCTGCGCGCGCGCACGCTGCAGGCCGCTATCGCGCGCCTTGGCAAGACCGCGGCCATCGTCGGCGACGAGGGCGCGGACATGCAATCTGTGTGGTTCGACGCGCTCGAGCACAAGCACGACGCCGTCTTCCTGATCTCGCCGATCGCGGACACCACCTGGTTTCGCGCCTGCATTCGCCAGGCCGACCGCATCTGGGTGCTCGCCCGCGCCGACGCGCGCCCCTCCACGCCGCTCCTGCCGGACGAGGATCCCTCGCCCGCCCGGCAATTCCGCTTCGTCGACGTGGTGCTGCTGCACCACGGGATGGACCGCCAGGCGGCGACCACGGAGGAATGGCGCGCCGCCTGCGACGCGGCGCGGCTCTTCCATTGGCGCGGCCTCGACGATCCGGACGCCGCCCGCCTCGCCCGCGTCGTCGCCGGCCGCTCGATCGGGCTCGTGCTTTCCGGCGGCGGCGCGCGCGCCTACGCCCATATCGGCGTGGTGCGCGCCCTGCGCGAAGCAGGCGTGCCCTTCGATGTCGTCGGCGGCACCTCGATGGGCGGCATCATCGCCGCCTGCGTCGCCATGGGCTGGGACGACGAAGAGATCGAAGTCCGCATTCGCAAGGCCTTCGTGGAATCCAATCCGCTGGGCGATTATGTGCTGCCGGTGGTGTCGCTGGTCCGGGGCAAGCGCGTCGAGGACCGCCTGCGCGAGCATTTCGGCGAAACGCTGATCGAGGATTTGCAGGTCCCGTTCTTCTGCGTCTCCACCAATCTCGCGGCCGGCGCGGCGCGCGTACACCGCACGGGGCTGCTGCGCCAGGCGTTGCGCGCCTCGATCGCGCTGCCGGGCATCCTGCCGCCGGTGGTCGACGGCAAGGCCGGCTTGCTGGTCGACGGCGCGGTGATGAAGAACTTTCCGGTGGACGTGCTCAAGGAGATGCACCGCGGCCAGATCATCGGCGTCGACGTCGCCCAGCGCCAGGGCATCGACCCGGAGGACTTCATCGACCCGCCGGGCTTCCTCGGCTGGATCGCCGCGCATGGCCTTCAATCGCCGCCGCCGATCGCATCCCTGCTCATGCGCGCAGCGACCTTGATGGTCGATCCCTGGGAAGGTCGCCAGGGGGTGGACATGCTGATCACGCCGAACATGCCGAATGTAGACCTGCGCGACTGGAAGAAGTTCGACGAGGCGGTCGTCGCCGGCTACGAGGAATGCGTCGCCGTGCTCAAGCGGCAGCCGGAATTCTTCGCGCCGCCCCCGCCGGACCCGTTCGAGGAGGTCGCGCACGGCGTCCTCGAAGCCGTGGCGAAATAGCGAGGGAGTCGGTAGTGGTTGGTCACTGGTGAGTAGTGAGTAGGCGTAGGCAGTAATTAGTCAGCTCCCTCATTCCGGACGCGCGGCACGCGCGATCCGGAACCCAGAGTCTCAGCGAGCGCCCTGGGCGCCGGGTTCTCCTCCTCGCTTTCGCGAGGGTCCGCCCGGAACGAGGGAGACCCACTACAGACTACCCACTACTGACTACTGACTACTGACTACTGACTACTCGCTCTCAGCGCCGAATGATCCGCATACCCCTCCTGCTCCTTGCCCTCGCCGCCGCGCTCGCCGGCTGCGCGCGCGACGCCTCGGCGGCGCGCTGCGACCTGGAAAGCTCCCGCGCCGTCGCCTTCTCCTCGGCTGAGGCCGATGACGTCGTCGAGGCGCGCGCGCTCGGCGCCGCTTGCGGCGCCGCGGTCGCCGTCTATGTCGTGCGATCGCACGAGGGCGTGCCGATCTACGCCTGGGCCGCGCCCTTCCACCCCACGTTTGGAGACTCCTTCGCCCCGCGCGCGGAAGGCGCGCTGTCGCGTCAGGAGATGCAAGCCTTCCTCGATCGCTGGGCCGCGCCCGCAAGCGCCGCCACCGGCGCAGCCCCCGCCTGGCGCGACGCGATCGTCACCCCGTTCGACCGCGAAACCTACGAAGATATCCGCGCCCGCAACGCGCCGATGTTGTGCTTTCTCTCCAGCGTCGCGCGGGAGACCTGCGTCTATTGGGAAAGCGGCGTCGCCGCCGCCGGCGTCCTGGTCGAACGCGACGCCCCCGGCGCGCCCGCCGCCGAGCAGCAATTCCTCCCCGGGCAAAAGGCGCGGGAGTAGTGAGTGGTGAGTAGTGAGCCTCCCTCATTCCGGGCGAACCCTCGCGAAAGCGAGGGTAAGACCCGGAACCCAGGGTGCTCGCTGAGGCTCTGGGTTCCGGATCGCGCGTGCCGCGCGTCCGGAATGAGGGCGCCCCACCGCTGCTCACCACTGGCTACTGACTACTGACTACTGACTACTCACTACTCCCCACTCACCACTCGCTACTCACTACTCACTTCCTGACCTTCCGCGGCGCCCGCGCCGCCGGCTCGGGATAATCCACGATGTGCCGCATCAGCGTGCGCACCTTTTGGCCGCGCTCGGGCTTCACCTTCCCGCGCACCGAGGCGCCCGACGCGTGCACGGTTTCGGGATCGCCGCTCTTGAGCGGATGCCACCAGTAAAGATCGCGCCCCTGCGCCACGAGGCGATAGGCGCAGGTCGGCGGCAGCCAATAGAGATCAGGCACGTTCTCCGGCGTCAGCTTGGTGCAATCGTCGACCTTCTCGAACCGGTTCGCATAATCGCCGCACCCGCACGCGCCGGCGTCGAACAGCTTGCACGAGAGATCGGTCATGTATTGTTCGCCGGTGTCCTCGTCTTCGAGGCCGATCACGCAGCAGCGCCCGCACCCGTCGCAGAGCGATTCCCACTCCGCTTCGCTCATTTCGCTGAGCGCCTTCGTCTTCCAGAACGGCTTGCTGCTCATCGCGTGAACACGCCCACGACCTCCACATGCGCGGTGTAGCGGAACTGGTCGATCGGCGTCACCGGCCCGAGCGCGAATCCCGCATCGATGAGGATGCGCGCATCGCGCGCGAATGTCGCGGGGTCGCAGGAGACCGACGCCACCCGGCTGACCTTGGAGGCCGCGATCTGCTGCGTCTGCAGCCGCGCGCCCGCCCGCGGCGGATCGAGCACGACCGCGTCAAAATGCTTGAGCTCCAGCGCCGAGAACGGCGTGCGCAAGAGATCGCGCCGCTGCGTCGTGACATCCTTGAGCGCCCCGCCGGCGCCGTCGGCGCCGCGCTTCAGCGCCTCCAGCATCGCGGGGTCGCCTTCCAGCGCCAGCACCGGCGCGAACGCAGCGATCCGGAGCGCGAACGTCCCGCACCCGGAGAAGAGATCGGCCACGCGCCCCGCGCCCTGGAGTGATGCGACCACACGCTCCGCCAGCGCGTCTTCACCCGCCCGCGTCGCCTGCACGAAGGCGCCCGGCGGCGGCGTCACCGTGGCCTCGCCCATCGCAAGCGTCGGCTGGCGCCGCTGGACGATCTGCTCCCCGTCGATCGACAGCCGCGCGAGATCCCCGACATCGGCGATATCGGCGGCGGCCTCCAGCCGGGCGCGATCGAGCGCCAGCGCGCGGCCCGCGCCCTTTATGTTCACGTCCACGCCTGCGTCGGTGTCGAGACAGGTGAGCGAAGCCTCCCCGCGCGCCGGTGCGAACAGCTCCGCCACTTGGCGCACCGCCGGCAGCGCCGTCTGCAGATTGCGGGTGAGCACCGGGCAGACCTCGATCGGCGTGATCCGCGCCCCGCCCCGCTACACGAATCCCAGCGCCGCGCCGCGCCGGGTCCGCTCGGCGTGGAAGGCTGCGCGGCGCCGTCCCGCGCCCCAGGCTGGAACGACGGCGAGCACCTCGGCCTCGACGCCGCGCCGCGCCAGCGCCTTGACCACCAGATCGCGCTTCCAGGCGAGATAGGGCGCCTCCCGCCAATGCTGCAGCTGGCAGCCGCCGCAACGCCCGAAATGGCCGCAGACGGGGGCCTGCCGCTCGGCGCTTTCCCGCAGGATTTCGACCACTTCCGCCCGCTCGCCGAGCACCCGGACGCGCGCTTCCTCTCCGGGCAGCAGGAACGGCGCATAGACCGGGTGGTCACGGTGGCGGGCCGCGGCGTCGCCGCGCGCGCCCACCTCCCCAAAGGTGAGCACGGCTTCCGCCCCCACGGGGGCGGCGCGGTCGGCGCGGCCGGTCGGGCGCGCCCGCGAGAGGCGGTTCTGGCGCTTCATGCTGCGTTCAGCTTGCCCTTGCTTAGCTGATGCCATGAAATCGGGACAGTTCCGGGGGAACGGGAGTCGGATCATGCGTGCTCAGGTGGTGCTCGCCCTCGCGGGCGCGACGGCGTTTCTGGCTCTCGCCCAGCCTGCTGCGGCGCAGGGCCGCTATTATGACGATGACTATCGCTACAATTCCGCCCGCGAGTCCTGCGAGCGCGAACGCAACCAGCGCACCGCCATCGGCGCGGTTCTGGGGGCCGTGATCGGCGGCGCGGTCGGCAACAATGTCGCGCAGGACCAGTCCGACGGCTCGGTGATCGGCGCCGTGGTCGGCGGCGTCGCCGGCGGCGCGCTCGCGCGCGGCCGCAACAACTGCCGCGACCTCGCCAGCGCCTATTACGGCGGCGAGGGCGACTACGGATACGAAGAGCCCTATGGCGGCCCCTATGGGGAAGACGAGTATTACGAGGGGCCGCGCCAATACGCGCACGACGATCGCTGCCGCTGGGGGGTGATGACCTATTACGACCGCCGCGGCCGCCGCGAGTACGAAGAGCGCGTCTGGATGTGCGTGGATCGCGACGGCGTCTGGCGTCCCGCCGAAGACTGAATTCTCTATCGCCGCAAGCCTGCGCCGCCCCGGCCCTCAACGCCGGGGCGGTTTTTTGCACACAATAGTCCGCATCCGGACCATGGCGCGCCCTTCCCCTTCTTCCTGAGCGCCCCTTCCCATACCCCCCGAGGGGCGGGGGATCCCGAAGGGACGCTCAGCGCACCGCGTGCAGCAGGAATTCGCGATTGCCTTCGCGCCCCCGGAGCGGGCTCTCAATCAGCGCGCGCGCGTTAAAGCCTTCCAGCCCGTCGAGCGACGCCGCGACGCGCTCGGCCGTCGCCAACGCCTGTGCGTCGTCGAGCACGCCGCTCTTGCCCGCGTTCGGCCCTGCTTCGAATTGCGGCTTGATGAGCGCGATCAGGCGCGCCTGCGGCGCTCCAAGCGACAATGGCCGCGCGATCGCCTTCACGAAGCCGATGAAGCTCACGTCGGCGACGATGAGGCTAGGCGGCGCCCCGAGCAGATCAGCCGTCAGCGTCCGCGCGTCGGTCTCTTCGAGCGACGCTACGCGCGGATCGGCGCGCAGCCGCGCATGCAATTGCCCGCGCCCGACATCGACCGCGACGACGCGCGCGGCCCCGCGCGCGAGCAGCACGTCGGTGAACCCGCCGGTAGACGCGCCGACATCCAGGCACGCGCGCCCGCGCGGATCCTCCCCGAACGCATCGAGCGCGTGCGCCAGTTTCACGCCCCCGCGCGAGACCCAGGGGTGCGGCGGCTCAAGCGTAAGCGCTGCGTCCTCGCCGACAAGCGCGCTTGCGCGATCGACCACGGCGCCGCCCACTGTCACGCCGCCCGCTTGAATCGCCGCCTGCGCCTTCGCGCGCGTCTGCGCGAGACCGCGCTGCACGAGCAGGATGTCAAGCCGAACCTTCGCCATCGCCCGATGTTGCGCGCAGCGCAGCGCCGTCGCAACATCGCGCCAAACCAAAGAGGGGAAGTCCGATGCATCAGGGTGTTTCACGCCGCGGCGTGCTGGCGGCCACGGCTGCGGTTTCCGTTGCGTCCTGCGCCAGCGCGCCGATGGCGCCGTCCGCCGATGCGCTCGGGAGCGACGACGCCGTCGGTCTCGCGGCCCGGATCCGCGCCGGCGAGATCACCGCCCGCGAAGCCGTCGAGGCGGCCATCGCCCGCGCCGAACGCATCGAGCCGCAGATCAATTTCATGGCCACGCCGGCCTTCGAACGCGCGCGCGAACGCGCCGCGGCCGCCCCGCAAGGCCCTCTCGGCGGCGTGCCGACGCTGATCAAGGATCTGATGCCGCTCGCCGGCGTGAAGACCATGTACGGCTCGCGCGCTTACGCCGACAACGTAAGCGACCGCCAGCCGCCTTATGTCGATGCGCTGCTCGCCGCCGGCCTCGTGCCCATCGGCAAGTCGACGACGCCCGAATTCGGCTACACCGCCACCACGGAGCCGTTGCTCACCGGCGCGACGCGCAATCCCTGGAATCCGACGCATTCGAGCGGCGGCTCTTCCGGGGGCTCGGGCGCGGCGGTCGCCGCCGGCGTGGTGCCGATCGCCGACGCCAGCGACGGCGGCGGCTCGATCCGAATCCCCGCCAGCTGCAACGGCCTTGTGGGCCTCAAGCCCTCGCGCCGGCGCCACTTGGTCGCCTCGCTGGGGGAGGAAGCGCCGCCCGTCGAGATCTCCGTCGTCGGCTGCCTCTCGCGCAGCGTGCGCGACACCGCCGCCTGGCTCGCGCTGACCGAACGCACCGGCGGCAATCGCGAGTATCCCCCGGTCGGCCTCGTCAGCGGCCCCAACACGCGCCGCCTGCGCATCGGCGTCGCCATCCCCGATTTTCTTGGCCGCGAACCCGATCCGCAAGTTCGCGCCGCCATCGAAGCCGCCGCGGAGCTCTGCCGCGGATTGCGCCATGACGTGCGCGCGTTCGCACCGCAATTCGACGGCGAGGGCTTCACCCGGGCGTTCACCTTGTACTGGGCCTCCGGCGCCGCGCAGACCAACGCCGCGATTCGCGAGCAATTCCCGAATCGCGCCATCGAGGACATGGTCGAGCCGCTGTCGCTCGCGCTCGAAGAGACCTATCGCACCGCCCCCGAAGGCGCGATCGAGAACGCGATCGAATTCCTGCGCGGCGTCGAGCCGCGCTACGAATCCTGGTTCGCGGACATGGACGTCATGCTGACGCCCGTGCTCGCCAAGCCGCCGGTCCGGCTCGGCGAATTCGCGCCGACCAATCCCCAGGCGTTCCAGCGCATCGGCGAATATGTCGCCTACACGCCGCTGCAGAACGCCGCCGGCGCGCCTGCGATTTCCTTGCCGCTCGGCTGGAGCGCGGACGGGCTGCCGATCGGCGCCCATTTCAGCGCCAGGCGCGGCGCCGAGCGAACGCTCTTGGAGCTCGCCTACGAACTGGAGGAGGCCGCGCCCTGGCGCGACCGCCATCCGCCCATCTGGGCCGGCGCCTGATCCCTCTTGTGCGCACGCGCGCAGCGGAGAAGGCGCGTGCGTTCCATCATTCGAACATCACGTCGCGCGCGGCGCGGACGAGGTGCTGGCCGCAATCGACCGTCAGGAGCGCGCCCGTGACGGCGCTGGCGCCGGCAAGATAGGCGACCGCGCCGGCGAGATCGTCCGGCGTCGTGCCGCGCCCAAGCGCCGTCCGCGGATGCGTGCGCGCGAAGTTCTCCGGCGTCTGCGCGCCGCTGATCAGCATGAGGCCCGGCGCGACGCAATTGACGCGGATCCCCGGCGCAAGCGCCATCGCGAGGGTGTCGGTGGCGTGCGCGAGCGTGAGCTTCGCCAGCGTATAGGAGAGAAAGTCCGGGTTCGGATTGGTGATCTTCTGGTCCGCGATATTGATCACGAACCGGTCGCCCGCGGCCTCGGCGCGCGCCAGCGCGCACGCCAGATAGACCGGCGCCACGAGATTTGTCCTGAGACTCGCGAGCGCCTTGTCGAAGGAGAAGTCCGCGATTGAATCATATTCGAACGAAGCGGCGCAGTTCACCACGCCCGCCCAGCGGCGCCCCGCGCGGCCGATCTCGGCGGCCATAGCGTCGATGGCGGCCTGATCATCGAGATCGCCGCCGACGGCGAACGCCCCTGCGCCCAGCTCCTCCGCGAGCGCCGCCGCCGCATCCTTCGAGCGCCGATAGTGCGCCGCGATCGTCCAACCCTCGCCCGCAAGGCGCCGCGCGATGGCCGCGCCGACGCGCACGCCCGCGCCCGTCACCAGCACGATCCCGTCTTTCGCCGCGCCGCTCATGACTTGAGATAGTCCTCCCGCGTCACGTCGAACGAGACGCCCACCGCGTCCGCCTCGTTGAAGATGTCGGGCTTGAGGATCGTGAGCTTCGCACGCGCGGCGCCGCTGTCGCGGAACACATGGTCGAGCACGCGCTGTGCGATCGTCTCGAGATGATCCGTATGCGGCTGATCTCGCAGCGACAGCAGGAAGCGCCGCACGCCGTCGTAATCCACGAACCCGCCATGCTCGGCGAAATAGCGGTCGAACGCGAAGTTGATCGCGAGATCGATCTTGAGCCGCGTCGGCTTCTCCGGGAACCGCTCCCAGGGATGCAGCCCCACATGCGCCTCCACCTCCACGCCCTGGAGAATGATCGATACGCTCGAGCCCATGCCGGTTCCTTCGCCGCGCTCGCCAATGAGCCGCGACCGCCGCTGCGATACACGAGCGCCGCGGCTCCCGTCCAATGTTCTTGATTTGTTCTTACGGCGACGATAGTCTCGCAGCCATGAGCGAGGATTTTCCCCCGCCGGCCGCGCCCATCAAAGGCCGCGGCGCGCGCACGAACGCATCGGGCCGCTATGAGAAGGAGCGCCGCGCCGCGTTTGACGACGGCTGGCCGCAGGATGAGGCGCAGCCTCGCCCGCAAACCGTCGCTCAGACGGACAAGGCGCGCACCATCATTTCCCGCAACCAGAGCCCGGACATCTCGTTCGACCGCTCGATCAATACCTATCGCGGCTGCGAGCACGGCTGCTTCTATTGCTATGCCCGCCCGAACCACGCCTATGCCGGCCTATCGCCCGGCCTCGATTTCGAGACGCGCCTGTTCGTGAAGGCCGACGCCGCAGCGCTCCTTGAACAGGAGCTGCGCAAGCCCGGCTATCGCCCGGCGCCCATTGCGCTCGGCGGCGTGACCGACGTCTATCAGCCGATCGAACGCCGCTACGCCGTCACCCGCGCGGTGCTCGAAACGCTCGCCCGCTTCCTTCACCCCTTCACCATCGTCACCAAATCCCAACTCGTGCTGCGCGACCTCGACATCATTGCGCCGATGGCTGCGCGAAATCTCGCAAAGGTCGCGATCTCGGTCACCTCGCTGGACGCGTCGCTCTCGCGCAGGATGGAGCCGCGCGACGCCGCGCCGCACCGCCGCATCGAAACCATCCGTATGCTGAGCGCCGCCGGCGTGCCGGTGACGGTCATGGTCGCGCCGGTCATTCCGACGCTCAATGATCCCGAACTCGAGCGCATCCTGGAAGCGGCGGCCGGCGCCGGCGCCCTCGGCGCAGGCTATGTCGTTCTGCGTCTGCCGCTGGAGATCAAGGAGCTCGCGCGCGAATGGTTCGAGGCGCATGCGCCCGACCGCGCGCGCCGCATCCTCCGCATCTTGCAGGACATGCGCGGCGGCAAGGACTATGACGCGCGCTGGTGGATGCGCCAGCGCGGCGAGGGTCCCTTCGCGCGTCTGATCGCCGACCGCTTTCACCGCGCCTGCAGGCGCTTGGGCCTCGACGCCGCACGGACCTTGGCCCTCGATGTGACGCAGTTCCGCCCGCCGCCCCGCAGCGGCGATCAGCTTGACCTCCTCTGCTGACGGATTTATTTAACGCAAAAAGCAAGTATCTAGACGCCGTAACCGGGGGACGCGATGGAGCAAGAGAAGACCCGCCGCGCGCTCGCCTTCATCCTCTTCGCGGTGCTCATTGACACGATCGGCTTTGCGATCGTTCTGCCGGTGCTGCCGGACTATCTGATGGCGCTCTCCGGCGTCTCTAAATCGGTCGCCGCCGCGCAAGCGGGCTGGCTCCTCTTCACGTTCGCGGCGCTGCAATTCCTCTGCGGCCCGGTTCTCGGCAATCTGTCGGACCGCTTCGGGCGCAGGCCCGTTCTCCTGGCCTCGATGGCCGCGTTCGGCGTCAACTACATTCTGATGGCGCTCGCGCCCACGCTCGCCTGGCTCTTCGTCGGGCGTGCGGTCGCCGGGATCGCCGGCGCCATTTACGCGCCCGCCAACGCCTATGTCGCCGACATCACCGAGCCGAAGGAGCGTGCGCGCCGCTTCGGCTATGTCGGCGCGGCTTTCGGCCTCGGCTTCATCCTGGGGCCGGCGCTCGGCGGGCTCATCGGCCAGCTCGATCCACGCGCGCCGTTCTACGCCGCCGGGATTCTGGCCCTGGCCAATTTCGCCTTCGGCTGGTTCGCGCTGCCGGAATCCTTGCCCAAGGCGCTGCGCCGCCCGTTCGACTGGCGCCGCGCCAATCCGCTCTCGGCGCTGCTGGCGCTGCGCGGCTTCGGCAATGTGCTGCCGCTCGTCTTCGTGATGTTCCTGTATATTCTGGGCTTCCAGGTCTATCCCGCGACCTGGACGTTCTACGCCGCGCTCAAGTTCGATTGGAGCCCGCTGCTGATCGGCGCGGCGCTGGCGGTCAGCGGCCTGTTCATGGCGCTGGTCCAGACGCTGCTTGTCGGCCGCATCGTCGGCCGCATCGGCGAGCGCGGCGCCGTCATCATCGGCATGAGCTTCGCCGTCCTCGGCATGGTCGCCTATGTGCTGATCGACCATGGCTGGATGGTGTTCGCGGTCAGCGCGCTGGCGAGCCTGCAGGCGCTCGCCGGCCCCTCGCTCAACGCGCTGGCGACGAGCCGTGTGCCGCGCGATCAGCAGGGCGCGCTGCAGGGCGCGATCGCCAGCCTCAACGCGCTGGGCGCCATCATCGGCCCGCTTGCGCTCACCCAGGCGCTTTCGGCCGCGACGGCGGAGCATGTCTCCCATCCCTTCCCCGGCGCCGCCTTTGCGCTCGCCGCGCTGATCTGCGGCGCGGCCCTCCTCATCTTCCTGGCGGTCGAGCGCCGCGCGCCCACGCCCGCGCCAGCGGCGTGAGCGCGTTGCGCCCGCGCCCGCCGGGGTCTAGGCATCGGCTGGGACAGGGAGAAACGCCATGCGGCTCGACAATCAGCGGCGCTCAACCAATGTCGAATATCGCACCGGCGGCGCCGGCGGCGGCGGCGGGCGCGGCGGCGGCGGCATCCCGCTGCGCATCCCCCGCCTCAGCCTGCCGGTGATCCTGATCATCGGGATCGCCGCGCTCGCCTTTCATTTCCTGGCGCCCGCCGCTCTGAAAGAGCAGGTCTACGGCCAGATCTTCGGCGCCAGCGCCGGATCAGGCGCAAGCGGCGGCGCCGGCCCCGCACAGGCTTCGCAGACCTGCCCCGCAGGCCAGGAAGAACATTGCCAGTTTTTCGAGGCCGTCCTTGGCTCCACTGAAGACGTCTGGGGCCCGCGCTTCCAGCAGGGCCAGTTGCCGCGCCCCAGCAACGGCCAGCCTGCGCAATACGCCCAGCCGCGCCTTGTCGTCTTCTTCGGCCCGAGCGTCGCCACCGAATGCGGCACGGCGGGCACCGATGTCGGCCCGTTCTACTGCCCCGCGGATTCGCAGCTCTACATCAATCCGAGCTTTTATGACGTGATGCGCCAGCGCCTGAACGCGCCGGGTGATTTCGCCCAGGCCTACGTGATCGCGCACGAAGTCGGCCACCATGTGCAAAACCTGATCGGCGCCACGCGCCTCGTCGATTCCGCCCGCGGCGGGCGCACGGCGAACCAGATGTCGGTGCGGCTTGAGTTGCAGGCTGATTGCCTGGCCGGCGTCTGGGGCCGCGCCGCCGGCCGCGCGCTGGAAGTCAGCAACGAAGACCTGCAGGAAGCGCTGAACGCCGCCCACGCCATCGGCGACGACACGCTGCAGCGCCAGTCCCGCGGCTACACCGACGCCAATTCCTACACGCATGGCACGAGCGCGCAGCGCATGCGCTGGTTCCGCGAAGGGTTCGAGAGCGGCGACGCGCGCCGCTGCGACACCTTCAGCCGCGACTACAGCCAGCTCTAATTCGCCGCCCCGCGTTGTCTGGGGCGCGGAATCCGCGCAAGGCTCGGCCATGGGGATTTGCGGGATCGACGAGGCGGGACGCGGGCCCTGGGCGGGGCCCGTCGTCGCCGCCGCTGTGATCCTGCCCGCCAAGGGCCGCCCCAAGGGGCTCGCCGATTCTAAAGCGCTGAGCGCGGAGGAGCGCGCGGAGCTGGCGCTCGCGATCCGCGCCTGCGCGGTTGTCGGCGTCGGCGCCGCCAGCGCGTCGGAGATCGATGCGATCAATATTCTCCAGGCCACCTGGCTCGCCATGCGCCGCGCGCTCGCGGCGCTGCCGCAAGCGCCGGCCGCCGCGCTGATCGACGGCGCCGCCGGCCCGCCCGACTTTCCCTGCCCGGTGGAGTGCATCATCGACGGCGACGCCCACGTCGCCTGCATCTCCGCCGCCAGCATCATCGCCAAGATCGAGCGCGATCGCATCATGGCCGCGCTGTGCGAAACCCATCCCGGCTACGGCTTCGCCCGGCACAAGGGCTACGGCACGCCCGAGCATCAGGCCGCCCTGGCCGACCTCGGCCCCTGCGCCATCCATCGGATGAGCTTCAAGCCCGTGCGCCTGGCGTTCGAAGCCCGCGCCGGCGCAAGCCCCGCTGCAACCCTGAGTCCGAACGCCGCAGCCTCTTGATTCCCTCTTAACCGGTGCGCTTGATGCTCGGCTCAAGGCCGGTGGGGTTCATGGCGCGCAGGAAGACGGAAAAGCCGATTGCGAAAGCCGTGCGCGCCAAGCCCGAGGCGCCCCGCGCCGCCGCCGACCCGAAGATCAAGCCCCCCGCCATCGACGCCGTCACGGTCGGCGATTGCGTCGCGTTGATGCGCGCGATGCCCGCCGGCAGCGTCGATCTCGTCTTCGCCGATCCGCCCTACAATCTCCAGCTCGGAACCCGGGGCCTTGCGCGCCCCGACAATTCAATCGTCGACGGCGTCGACGACGACTGGGACAAGTTCGAGGATTTCGCCGCCTATGACGCCTTCACCCGCGCCTGGATGAGCCAGGCGCGCCGCGTGCTGAAGGATGACGGCGCGCTCTGGGTCATCGGCGCCTATCACAACATCTACCGCGTCGGCGCGATCCTTCAGGATCTCGGCTTCTGGATTCTGAACGACATCGTCTGGCGCAAGACCAATCCGATGCCGAACTTCAAGGGCACGCGCTTCACCAACGCCCACGAGACCCTGATCTGGGCCGCAAAATCCAAATCCTCGAAATACACCTTCCACTACGACGCGCTGAAAATGCTCAATGACGAGCTGCAGATGCGCTCGGACTGGACGATTCCGCTCTGCACCGGCGCCGAACGGCTGAAGAATGCATCGGGCGCCAAGTTGCACCCCACGCAGAAGCCCGAAGCGCTGCTCCACCGCATCATCCTGGGCGCCACGCGCCCGGGCGAGATCGTGCTTGATCCCTTCTTCGGCACCGGCACCACGGGCGCGGTCGCCAAGAAGCTCGGCCGCCGCTACATCGGGCTGGAGCGCGACAAGACCTACGCCCAGGCGGCCAAGAAGCGCATCGCCGCGGTCGACGCCGCAGCGCCCGAGAATCTGGTCGTCACCAAGTCTAAAAAGGAGGAGCCGCGCGTGCCCTTCGGCCTCCTGATTGAGCACGGCTTCGTCAACGCCGGCGATTATCTCGTCTCGCCCGACGGCCGCGCCCGCGCCCGCGTCCGCGCCGACGGCTCGATCGCTTATCGTGACGCCGCCGGCTCCATTCATCGCATCGGCGCTCTGGCCGCCGGCGCGCCCGCCTGCAACGGCTGGACGTTCTGGACGCTCGAACGCGACGGCGTGCCGATCGATCTCTTCCGTCGCGAAATCCGCAGGCGCATGGGCGCGGCGTCCGACGCCTGAGGCTGCATCGATCAGCGCAGCGCCGCGGCCTTGCGGAAGACGCTCGGCATCGCCGCCGCATCCGTGCTCCATGCGCCCTCGATCGCGGGCGCTGCGTCGCAGGCGCGCCACACCGCAAGCGTCAGCGCGAAGTGCGTGAACACATGGCGCACGGCGCCGATCTCGCGCCACGCCGCTTCCGCCGGCGCATAGGCAAGCGCGCTGCGCCGCGTCCAGCGCCGCGCCCGCCAAGGCGTCGACGGCAGCGCCGCCATGCCTCCGAGCAGGCCCTTGTCCGGTCGCCGTACGGTGAAAAGCGCCTCGCCCTGCTCCAGCCGGAACGCGACGCCGTGGCGCTCGGGCCTGGCCGCCTTCGCCGCCCGCCGCGGATATGAGTCCGGAGCGCCCTTCCTCCTTGCTTCGCATTCATCCGTCCACGGACAAAGTTCGCAAGCCGGCGCTTTCGGCGTGCACACCATCGCGCCGAGATCCATCATCGCCTGGGCGAAATCGCCGGGCCGCTCCGCGCTCACGAACCGCGCCGCCAGCGCGGCGAGCCGCCGTTTCGCCCCAGGCAACGCCTCCTCCACCGCAAACAGCCGCGCCATCACCCGCTCGACATTGCCGTCCACGACATTGGCGGGCTGATCGAACGCGATCGCCGCAATCGCGGCGGCGGTATAGGCGCCCACCCCCGGCAGCGCCCGCCAGCCCGCTTCGTCGGCGGGCGGGCCTTCGCGCGCCAGCGCCTGCGCCGCGGCGTGGAGGTTGCGGGCGCGCGCGTAATAGCCAAGCCCCGCCCAGGCCGCGAGCACGTCCTCCCGCGGCGCCGCCGCCAACGCCTGCACATCCCCCCAGCGTGCGATGAACCGCTCGAAATAGGGCGCGACCGCCGCCGCCGTCGTCTGCTGCAACATGATTTCGGACAGCCACACCCGGTAGGGGTCCGCCCGCTCTCCGGGCGCCGCCCGCCACGGCAGCCGCCGCCGCGCTCGGTCGTACCAGGCCAGCAGCCGCGCCCTGAGCGCCGGAATGTCGATCCGTTCATCCATGTTTACGCTCTCTTAACGCGAACGGATTCGGATGGGGCGGCCATGGCGATCCCTGCCCGCACCCGCCGCGCCGTCCCTGCAGACCTCGACCCCGCGCTCGAGGCCCGCGCCGCCGCGCTCCTCGAACAGCGCCGCGGGCGCGCCCCTATCAAGCCGGCGCCGAGCGCCGCCCACCATGCCGGCGCGCTTCTGCGCCCCCTCCTCGCCAAGGCGGGCCTGGGGATAACCGAGCTCCAGCGCCGCTGGCGCGAAATCGTCGGCGAACAGATCGCCAAGGCCACGGCCCCCGAAAAGCTCGCCGGCGGGGCGCTGACCATCCGCGCGCCAAGCGCCATCGCCCCGTTCGTCCAGCATCAGGCGCCGCTGATTCTGGAACGCTGCCAGCTGGCCGGCGCCAAAGTGAAGACGCTGGTGATCCGCCAGGGGACCCCCGCCCCCCCGCCCGCCAAGCCCCGCCCCCGCACGCTGACGCCAGAGGAGGAGGAGGCCGTGGTCCGGCGCGTGGCGAACATCGGCGGCCCACGCCTGCAGGCCGCGCTCGCGCGTCTGGGGCGCGCCATGAGCCGGCGCTGAGGCGCGCTGGCGCGCCCGCTTCCGGCGCCGCTGCGTTTGCGCTAGCAAAGGCCGACTTGACGCCCATCGCCGCACGCAATTCCGCGCGGCGCGCCTTCCGACGAGGGGACCACGACGACATGCACCTGATCGCTTCCCGGCGCGCGCTGCTCCTGGCCGCCGCCTCCGCCACGCTCCTGACCGCCTGCGGCGGCGACGCCGCCAAGGGCGCGGGCGTGACCGCCGACGACATCACCCTGGGGGCGGCGAACGCGCCCGTCCATGTCGTCGAATATGCCTCCGCCACGTGCCCGCATTGCGCCGAATTCCACGAGTCGAATTGGGAGATTCTGAAGCGGGAGTATATCGATGCGGGCAAGGTGAAGTTCACGCTGCGCGAGTTTGCGACCGCGCCGCCGCAGATCGCCGTCGCCGGCTTCCAGGTCGCGCGCTGCGCCGGCGCGACGCCGGAGGAATATTACACGCGCCTCGGCGCCATTTTTTCCCAGCAGCGCGCGATTCTCGGCCCGCAGACGATGCAGGGCGCCGAAGCTGCGCTTGTCCGCATCGGCCAGCTCTCCAACCTCTCGCCCGATGAGGTCCGCGCCTGCATCCGCGACGCCGCAGGCACCGAGCGGGTGCAAGCGATCATGGACGACGCCCAGACCCGCGGCGTCGATTCAACGCCCACCTTCTTCGTCAACAACGAAAAGGCGAGCGACGATTTCCGCACGCCCGACGGCATGCGCCGCATCCTCGACGCCGCCCTCGCGAACGGAGCCTGACCGCCTTTGCACATCGCTGAGCTGCGGCTCTCGGGCTTCAAGAGCTTCGTCGATCACGTCCGCGCGCCGATCGAGCCCGGGCTGACGGGCGTCGTCGGCCCCAATGGCTGCGGCAAGTCGAATTTGCTGGAGGCGGTGCGCTGGGCGATGGGCTCCACATCGGCCAAGAGCATGCGCGCCGATGACATGGATTCGGTCATCTTCTCCGGCAGCGCAGCAAGGCCCGCGCGCGAACACGCCGAAGTCACGCTGGTGCTGAAGGACGCGCTCGGGCGCGGGCCGGGCGCGCTCGCGCAAGACGACACGCTGGAGATCTCCCGCCGCATCCGCCGCGGGCTGGGCTCCACCTATCGCATCAACGGCAAGGAAGTGCGCGCCAAAGACGTGCAGCTCCTGTTCGCCGACGCCTCCACCGGCGCCAATTCCCCGGCGCTCGTGCGCCAGGGCCAGGTCAGCGAACTCATCGCCGCCAAGCCGGAGAACCGCCGCCGCATTCTCGAAGAGGCCGCCGGCATCGCCGGCCTGCACGCGCGCCGCCACGAAGCGGATCTGAAGCTCAAGGCGGCCGAAGCCAATCTCGCGCGCCTCGACGAAGTGCTGGCGGAGATCGAGGCGCAGCTCGCCAATCTGAAGAAGCAGGCGCGTCAGGCCGAGCGCTATCGCGGCCTCGCCGCCGCCATCCGGGAAACCGAAGCGCTGCTCCTGCACCGCCGCTGGATGGAGGCGCGCGCCGCCTTAGCCGGCGTCGAGGCCGATCACCGCGCCGCTGAACGGGCGGTGGCGGAAGC
>JACAEE010000020.1 GCA_013389015.1 Hydrogenophilaceae bacterium
CGCCCCGACCGAGCGCGAGCCGCGTCTGCGCGCGTGCGATATCGCCGGCGGCCTTCAGTTCCTGCCGCACCGCCGCGCGTCGCGCGCCGTCCGCGAGGAAGTGCGCGACCGCATCGAGCCGCGCCGCGATTTGGGCCGGATCAGTGAGCGGCCGCGCCAGCCGCGCCGCCAGGAGTCGCGCCCCGGCCGCGGTCAACGTGCGGTCGACGCTCGCCAGCAGCGAGCCGTCCCGCGTCCCGCGCAGCGATCGATCGATCTCCAACGCCGCCCGCGTCGCCGGATCGATCGCCATGTAATCCTGCGCGGCGTCGCGCCGGGGCGGCGACAGTCGCGGCGCCGCGCCAGCCTGCGTCAGTTCGACATAATCAACGATCAGGCCCAACGCCGCGAGTTCCGCGCGCCCGAAATCGCCGAACGCATCAAGCGCCGACACTTCATAGAGCGCCTTGAGCCGGCGTTCCGCAGCCCGCGGGTCCGCCTTCACCGCCGGCCGCGCCGTGACCGCGGCGCCGGCGAGCGCCGCCGCCTCGCGCGCGATCGCGAGATCCGCCTCCGCGCACACGATCTCCGCCGGCTTCAGCGCGAAGAGTTCGTCGCCCAGCCGCGCGCGCTCGACCAGGCGCACGCCTAGCTCCCCGGTCGAGACATCCACGAACGCCAAGGCGCAGGACTCGCCATCGCGCGCCAGCGCCGCCAGCACATTGGCCGCACGCGCGTCAAGAAGGCCCTCTTCCGTCAGCGTGCCGGGCGTGACGAGCCGGATCACCTGGCGCCGCACGATCGATTTCGAACCGCGCTTCTTCGCTTCGGCCGGATCCTCCATCTGCTCGCAGACCGCGACGCGGAAGCCGGCGCGGATGAGCTTCAGGAGATAGGCGTCCGCCTGCCGCCAGGGCACGCCGGCCATCGGGATGTCCTTGCCCTGATGTTGGCCGCGCCGCGTCAGCGCGATGCCGAGCGCCGGCGCAGCGCGCTCCGCGTCTTCAAAGAAGAGCTCGTAGAAATCGCCCATGCGAAAGAAGAGGATCGCATCGGGATAATCGGCCTTGGCGGCGAAATATTGCGCCAGGAACGGCGACGCCGCCTCGCGCGGCGGCGGGCTCTCGCGCGTTCTGTCGCTCGAATCGGCCATGGCCTTCCCTATCGCATAGCCGGACGGATCGCGGCAGGGTTCGCTCCATTGACGCGGCAAGGGCCGTCGCTAGGTTGCCCTCCCTTCCGCACGAGCCGACCCCTCAGGCGCCCGAACCGACATGTCCGAAGAAAAACGCTCCTTCACCGACGCGGAGGCGCTCGCCTTCCACAAGCAGCCGACCCCCGGCAAGCTCTCCGTCACCCCCACCAAGCCGATGGCGACCCAGCGCGATCTCTCGCTCGCCTATTCGCCGGGGGTGGCGGTCCCGGTGAAGATGATCGCCGAGGATCCCGACAAGGCCTACGATTATACGTCCAAGGGCAACATGGTCGCCGTCATCTCGAACGGCACTGCCATTCTGGGCCTGGGCAATCTCGGCGCCATGGCCTCAAAGCCGGTGATGGAAGGCAAGGCCGTCCTCTTCAAGCGGTTCGCCGACGTCGATTCCATCGACATCGAAGTCACGACCCAGGACGTGGAGGAGTTCATCACCACGGTCCGCAACATCGGCCCGAGCTTCGGCGGCATCAATCTGGAGGACATCAAGGGCCCCGAATGCTTCATCATCGAGAGCCGCCTGCGCGATGAGCTGGACGTTCCGGTCTTCCATGACGATCAGCACGGCACCGCCATCATCGCCGCCGCCGGCCTCATCAACGCCTGCGAACTCACGGGCCGGCGCCTTGAGGACATCAAGGTCGCCGTCAACGGCGCCGGCGCCGCGGGCCTGTCTGTCGCGGCCCTGATCAAGACGCTAGGCGTCAAGCACGAGAACGTCCTCATCTGCGACCGGGAGGGCGTCATCTATCGCGGCCGCAAGAAGGGCATGGATCAGTTCAAGGCCGCCCACGCGGTGGAGACCGACGCGCGCACCCTCGCCGACGCGATGAAGGGCGCCGATTGCTTCATGGGCCTGTCCGTCGCCGGCGCGGTGACGAAGGACATGATCAAGTCCATGGCCAAGAAGCCCCTCGTCTTCCCGATGGCCAATCCCGATCCTGAGATTCTGCCCGAGGAAGTGCTTGAAGTCCGCAAGGACGCGATCATCGCCACCGGCCGCTCCGACTACCCCAACCAGATCAACAACGTTCTGGGCTTCCCCTACATCTTCCGCGGCGCGCTCGATGTCCGTGCACGGACGATCAATGAGGCGATGAAGGTCGCCGCCGCCCGCGCGCTCGCCGCCCTCGCCAAGGAGGACGTTCCCGACGCCGTCGCCGCCGCCTATGCCGGCCGGCGTCTCAAATTCGGCCCCGACTACATCATCCCCACGCCCTTCGACCCTCGTCTCATCTCGCACGTGCCGCCCTATGTCGCCCAGGCCGCGATGGACACCGGGGTCGCGCGCAAGCCGATCGAGGACATGGCCGCCTACCGTGATCGCCTCGCCCAGCGCCTCGATCCCTCCGCCGCCTTCATGCAGGGCGTGCACAATCTGATCCGCCGCGCCCCGAAGAAGCGCATCATCTTCGCCGAAGGCGAGGAGCAGAGCGTCATCCGCGCCGCCTACGCCTTCCGCGAGATGGGCCTCGGCGAGCCGATCCTCGTGGGCCGCGACGAGCAAGTGCGTGAGAACATTGCTTTGGCCGGCCTCGCCGGCGAAGGCGAGATGGCCGTCGTCAACGCCCGCCTTTCCGATCATAATGCTCTGTATACGAACTATGTCTATGAGCGCGGCCAGCGTTACGGCATGCTCCATCGCGACGCCCAGCGCCTCGTGAACCAGGACCGCAACGTCTTCGCCGCCTGCATGGTCGCTTTCGGCCATGCCGACGCCATGGTCACCGGCGTCACCCGCTCCTATTCCACCGCGCTCGAGGATGTGCGCCGGGTCATCGATCCCAAGCGCGGCGCGCGCGTCATGGGCCTCTCCATCGTCTTGACCCGCGGGCGCACGATCTTCATCGCCGACACCAGCGTCACCGAATTTCCCGAGCCCGACGAGATGGCCCAGATCGCCATCCAGGCCGCCGCCGCCGCCAAGCGCATCGGCGTCACCCCGCGCGTGGCGTTCCTTTCGCACTCGACTTTCGGCAATCCCCGCGGCGTGCGCGCCGAGCGCGTGCGCGAGGCCGTCTCCATCCTCGATCGCCGCGAGGACGTCGATTTCGAGTACGAAGGCGAGATGAGCCCCGAAGTGGCGCTCATTCCCGAGGCGCGCCGGCTCTATCCCTTCTCGCGCCTGACGGCCGAGGCCAACATCCTGATCATGCCCGCGATCCATTCGGCGGCGATCTCGACGAACCTTCTGCAGACGCTCGGCGGCGCAACGGTCATCGGCCCGCTCTTGCTGGGGCTTTCAGCGCCGGTGCAGCTCGCGCCCCTCGGCGCCAGTGTTCCCGACATCGTCTCCGCCGCCACCATGGCCGTGTTCGACCTTTTGCCGAACGATTAGGCCGGCGCTTTCTCCTGCGCCTGAGCATTTGCCCCCCGGCGCATGATCAGATAGGCGAGCGCCACGCCGGCGACGCCGACGACGCCTGTGTAGAGGAAGAACGAGACGTAGCCGATTGCGAAGGCCTCCGCGGGCAGCCCGCGTTCAGCCGCAAGGCGCGCGAACGCGTCCGGCGACATCCCGCTGAACCAGCCGCGCATCCATTGGAAGCCGCCTCCGGCCGCCGCTTCCGTCGCGCCTTCCACAATCCGTCCCGAAATTGCGCCCAGCAATTTCCCCGGCAACGCGTAGAGCGAAGAAAAGAGAGCGTACTGTGTCGCGGTAAACCCGAGGCTTGTGAGGCTGGACATGTAGGCGATGAGACATGTCCCTGCGATGCCCGCAGAGATATTGTCGATCGCGATGCAGAAATAGAGCCCGGGCAGCCATGGGCCCGTGACCGTCAAGCTCGCAAACACGATGTTGGAGACCGGCTGCAGCACTGCGCCTACCAGCATCGGCCGCAACAGTCCGAACCGCGCGACGGACCAGCCTCCCAGCCCCACCCCCAGGACCGACATCACGATGCCAAACAGCTTTCGCGCATTCGCGATGTCATCCGTGGTGAATCCGACGTCGACATAGAACGGGCCCATAAGGTTCAGCACGAAGTCCGAGATGCGATAAACGCAGATCATCGCCAGGATGAGCGTTGCGCCGCCGCGATAACGCACAAAGAAATCCTGCAGCGGCTCCTTGAGCGTCGCCGCGAAATAGGCGCTGGGGCGGGACCGCGCCCCCGGCAGCGGGTACGTCGCCGCCGCAATGATCGCCAGGCCCGCGAGCACCCCCAACACTTGCCACACCGCCCCTAGCGGCCTTGCCGTCCAGACTGCGGAAAGGCTCGCGCCATCCACGCCGAACGGCGTAAGCAGGAACGTCAACGGCTCGGCGCGCCCGGAGAGTCCCGCGCCCGCGATCGCCGCCCCGATAAGCAGCACAGCGAGCCGGCCGCCCCACTCCAACGCCTCCAAGCCCGCAGGCCCGCGAGTCGGCGGCGCTGCGGGCGTTTCTTGCTCGCGGCCGCGGGGCGCAAGCAGCACGCCAATCATCCCAACCGCCATCACGAGCGCCATAAGCCCGTATGATGCCGACCAGCCGATCCGCGACGCGAGCCACAGCGGAACTGCGCCGGAGACCACGATCGCGATCCGATAGCCCCATTGGTACGCAGCCGCCATGACGCCTTGGTCTTCAACAGCTGCGGCCTCGATCCGCCACGCATCGATGGCGATGTCTTGCGTCGCGCCGAAGAACGCGGTCATCGCCGCGCAGGCCGCAAGGATTCCGATCAACGCCAGATTGGGATCTGGCTGAACCGCCCCCGCCGCCTCGCCGGCCACCGCTGCAGAGACCGCCGGCGCATTGATCGAAATGGCCCAAATGCCGATCACCACGCCCGCCTGGGTGAGCAGCATCCAGGCGCGTCGCTTCCCCAGCATCTGGTGCAGCCCTGGAACGCGCACCCGATCAACAACCGGCGCCCAGAGAAACTTCAACGCGTACGTGATTGTAACCAAGCTCAGCAGCGTGATCACATCCAACGGGACCTTCGCCTGCCTGAGCCAGACTGAAAGCGTGTCATAGATGAGCAGGTTCGGCATGCCCGCTGCGAAACCGAGCGCGAGCATGACCAGCGCCCGCCGCTGCAGGAACACCGCCATCGCGTCCCAAGTGGAGCGCCGCTGCGCTGCTCCGCGAACGGTGTCTTCGCTCATGCGCATGGTCTCCGCTGAAGACAGGATTGACTACGCCTAGTCCCTGCCCGCCTTCGCGCGGCCCGTAAAGCGCCCGGCGACAGCCGCCAGCCGCGCCGGTTCGATCGGCTTGGTCAGGAAATCGTCCATGCCCGCTTCGAGCGCGCGCCGCCGGTCGCTCTCGCCCGCGTCCGCGGTGAGCGCGATCAGCGCAGCCCCCGCGCTCGCCCCGCCGTCCGCTCTGAGCCGCCGCGCTGCTTCAAGCCCATCGAGCCGCGGCATCCTGAGGTCGAGGATGACGAGGTCGTAGGGCGCGGCCCTGGCCGCCGCCACCGCCTCGTCCCCGTCGTTCACCGCGTCCACCACCGCGCCCGCGCGCGCCAGGATGGTGCGCGCGATCAGCGCGTTCACCGGATTGTCTTCCGCCAGGAGAACCCGCATGCCGGAAAGCTCCGGCGCCGTTTCGCGATCATCGTCCGTACACGCATCAAGGCGCGCTTCCGGGTCCTGCCCGATCGCGATCAAGAGCCGCTCCGCCAGCGACCGGCGCCGCACCGGCTTCACCACATAGTGCCGCACCCCGGCCGCGCGGAACCGCTGCACGATCTCGCGCTCCTCCTGCGGCGCCAGCACGACGACCGGCCGCGCCGCCGAGAGCGCCGATATCTGCGCGGCGCTCAGCCCCGCGCCATGATCGACGACGACGACGTTCGCCTGCTCGTGCGCGGCATCGTCCGCACACCGAACCGCGTCGCCGCCAAGCCCGGTGATCGCCGCAGCGATCGATTGCGCCAGCACGTCGGACTGGATGATCAGCCCCGCACGCACGGCCGTCAGTCGCGGCGGCGGCGCAGATTGGGGCGCGAACTGCGCGGGCCACTCCACCCAGAACGCAGCGCCGGCGCCTTCGCGGCTTTCCACGCCCGCCTGCCCGTTCATCGCCGCCGCAAGCCGCTTCACGATCGCGAGCCCGAGTCCCGCGCCGCCATAGCGCCGCGAGATCGAGGCGTCGGCCTGCGCGAACTCCTGGAATATTTCCGCTTGCTTGTCGGGCGCGATGCCGGGCCCCGTATCGCGCACGGTGATCTTGACGCGCCCGCCTGCGCGCGCGACGCGCGGCAGCCCGATCTCGATCGTGATCCCGCCGGCCTCGGTGAACTTCACCGCGTTGCCGACGAGATTGAACAGGATCTGCCGCACCCGGCTTTCGTCGCCGACGATGTGCGTCGGGGCCCCCGCGCGCAGCAGCACGGCGATTTCGACGCCTTTCTCATACGCCTTGGGGCTAAGCAGCTCCGCGACCGATTGCGCCGTCGCCTCAAGATCGAACGGCGCCTCGTCGAGAGCGATCTTGCCGGCCTCGAGGCGCGAATAGTCGAGGATCTCGTTGATCAGGTCGAGGAGATGCTCGCCCGACTGGCGGACCGTGCGCACATAGTCGCGCGCATCCGGTTCAAGCGGCCGCTGCGCCAGGAGGCCTGTCATGCCGAGGATGCCGTTAAGCGGCGTGCGCAGTTCGTGCGTGAGCGTGGCGAACAAGAGCGTCTTGGCGCGATCGGCGTCGCGCGCGGCTTCGGCGCGCTCGCTCACATCGCGCGCAAACGCGATCCGCGTGCCGTCGAGCAGACGCCGCTCCGCCCATTCATAGAGCCGCCCGTCCGGCGCCGGCGCATCGAAGCGTCGCACGCCCGCGACGAACGGCGGCGGCTCGATGCGCCCCCAGGGCGGGCGCCGCGATCCGAGCACGTGCCGAAACGTCGCGCGAAACGCTGCATTGGCGCTGAGCACGGTCCCGTCCGCAGCCAGATGCGCGCCCGGATCAGGCGCATGCTCGAACGCGTCGAACGCAACGGTTTCTGCAGCGCGAGTCACGAGCGCCGATGAAGCGCTGCGACTGTTAAGATTGTCTAAGACCGCCTCTCCCGGGCGGCGGGTTGAGCGCCCCGCTCGTCACGCCTGCGCCGTCGCGATCGGCCCGCGTTCGGCGCCCGCCCACACCCGCTTGAGGCTGAGCGCCTCCGCGATATGCACGCGCTTCACGCCGCCCGCGCCGTCGAGATCGGCGATCGTGCGCGCCACTTTGAGCGTGCGGTGATACGCGCGCGCCGAGAGCGCCATCCGCTCCGCCGCCAGCGAGAGCAGCGCCTGCCCCGCGCCGCCCGGCGCCGCGACCGCCTCCAGCGCCGCGCCGTCGAGCCGCGCGTTCGTCACATC
>JACAEE010000049.1 GCA_013389015.1 Hydrogenophilaceae bacterium
GAGGCGCCGGCGCGGCGAGGCGCGCGGCGGCGGGCGGCGACGTTGCGGCTACAGCCTCCGGGGCCGGCTGATCGAAGCGGCGGCCGAGCACGGGCTTGCCCTCGTCGCCGAGGAGGCCGCTCCGGACGCCGTCGATCCAGACCTCGAAATGCGCGCCGTTGAGCGCGTGGAAGGTCCAGCCGGGGCCGGGGTCGGGACGATAGGCATGGCCCGGCTGCAGGATTTCATGGAAATAGACCGTGCCATCCGGGCCGCGGGCTTCGAGGGGGGCCTCGGCGAGGGCGCGGATTTCGATCTCGGAGCGATAGGACGGCGCAAGCGCCGCATCGGGCGGCGCCTGCGCGGGCGCGGAAGCCACAGGCGCCGCCGCCTCCGCCGCGGCGATCGGCTCGGGCATAAGCGCATCGCGCACGGCCTGCCAGCCGACCACCGAGGCGGCGATCACGCCCAGCGCCATGACCGGCGCCCAAGGCCGCATGCCGCGCGGACGCGACGCCGGATCGCGCACCTGCGGGCGCGCGTCCTCACGGCTCAGCGCCGCTTCGCGCAGATATTGCGCGATGAGATCATCCTCCGGCAGGGCGAGCAGCCGCGCGTAGGAGCGCAGGTAGGGAACCGCATAGGCTTTGCCGGGCAGGAGCTTGACGTCCATCTCCTCCAGCGCCTCGACGAAATCCCGCTTCACGCGGGTGCGGCGCTCGACGTCTTCGAGGGAAAGGCCTAAGGCCAAGCGCGCCTGGCGCAGCTTTTCGCCGGCGCTGCGCACATCGACCGGCGCGGCCTCGACCGATGCGGGCGCCTCGGCGGGCTGCGCCGCAGGCGCGGTCTCAGGCGCCCCGACCGCTTCCGGTTCGGCTCCGAAACCATCAACGCCCTGCCTGAGAATCGCTTCCATAATCGCTCGTTTTAGAGCTTCGCCAAATTCGTTGAACAACACTTAAGGAGCAAGAAACACGCCGCAAAGAAAGCTTAATCTTGTTAATTCCGGCGACGGCGGACACGCAGCAGCGCTATGGCGCGGCGCCTTGCCCCTTCAAGAACGCCTGCAGCGGCGCGCGCAGGCTGGGGGCCGGATCGAGCAGGCGTTCGCGCAGCCAGTCTCGGGCGGCGGCGGCGTCGAGCCTGGCGAGCGCCAGCTTCACCGGACCCACGCCCGAGGCCGGCATGGACAGGCGATCATAGCCCAGCGCCACGAACGCCAAAGCCTCAAGCGGCTTGCCGGCGGCGTCGCCGCAGATCGAAACCTCAAGCCCCGCCGCCTCGGCGTCGTCGCGGATCTGCTTCAGGAACCGCAGCGCTGCAGGAGCGAGAATATCGTAGCGCTCCGCCACGCGAGGATTGCCGCGATCGGCGGCGAAGAAATACTGCATCAAGTCATTGGCGCCGATCGAGATGAAGTCGGCCTTGCCTTTGAGGCCCGGCACGGCGAGCGCGAGCGAGGGCGTCTCGACCATCGCGCCGATCTCCACCTGGCTGGGGCCCTGGCGCTTCCTGGCCTTGGCGGCGGCGATCTCCTTCTCGACGAACGTGCGCGCGGCCTCGAATTCCGCGATCGTCGCGACGAGCGGGAACATCACGCGCAGGCGCGCGCCTTCGGTGGCCTCGACCAGAGCGCGGAGCTGGTAGCGCAGCAGCGCCGGGCGATCCAAACCGATGCGCACAGCGCGCCAGCCGAGCGCGGGATTCTCCTCGCGATCGATGGCGACGGAGGACGCCATCTTGTCGCCGCCGAGATCGAGCGTGCGAAAGGTGACCGGCCGATCGCCCGCGGCCGCCAGCACATCGCGGTAAAGCGCGATCTGGTGCTCGAGCCTGGGCAGCTTGTCCGAGACCATGAACTGGAACTCGGTGCGGAACAGGCCGATCCCCTCCGCGCCGGCGTCGGCGAGATGGTGGGCGTCGAGCGAGAGGCCGGCGTTCAGGAGCAGGGTGACGCGGACGCCGTCCTTGGTGACGGCGGGCTGGTCGCGCAGGCGGGCGTATTCGGCCGCGCGGGCCGAGCGCAGCGCCAGGCGCTGCTCATAGGCGCGGACCACCTCGGGCTCGGGACGCAAGCGGACCTCGCCCTGCTCGCCGTCAAGGATCACCGCGTCGCCGGCCTCGGTGCGGGCGAGCAGACCGGCGAGGCGACCGACCATCGGCACGCCCGCCGCACGCGCGATGATCGCGGCGTGGCCGTAGGGCGAACCTTCCTCGAGCGCGAGGCCGCTCAGGCGATGGACGCCATATTCCAGCAGTTCGGCCGGGCCCAGATTGCGGGCGATGAGGATCGCGTCCTGCGGCAGCACCGCGCCGCGCTCATCGCCGGCGAGCGCGCGCAGGAGGCGGTTGTCCAGATCTTCGAGGTCATGAAGCTGCTCGCGCAGGAGCGAATCCTTCACCGAAGCCAGCCGCGCGCGATGCTCGCCGCGGACGCGCTCGACGGCGGCGTCGGCGGAGAGGCCGGCGCGCACGCCGCTCTTCAGCCGCGCCTCCCAGGACGGGTCATGGGCGAGCATGCGGAAGGTCTCCAGCACATCGCGCGAGACGCCGGTGATGGAGAATTCATCGCCCTCGAGCATGGCCGTGAGGCGCGCGCGCACCTGGCTCAACGCCTCATTGAGGCGGCGTTCCTCCGCCTCCGGATCATCGGCGACGATGCGGCCGAGCGGCGTGTGCGGCTCGTGCAGCACCGCCTTGCCGATGGCGATGCCTTCGGAGAACACCCGGCCCGACAAACGCTCGGGCTTGGAGGGCTTGAACTCGACTTCCTTGAGCTCGGAGAGATCGCCGAAGGCGTTGGCCGCGACCATCTCCGCCAGCACCTGCGCAATCAGTTGCAGCGCCTCGACCTCCTCGTCGCCGTAGAGACGCGCCACGCGGTTCTGCACGACCAGAACCCCGAACACATTCTCGCTGCGGACGATGGGCACGCCCAGGAAGGTGTTGAAGATCTCCTCGCCGGTCTCGGGGCGATAGGAGAAGCGCGGATGGTGCTGGGCGTCGGCGAGATTGAGCGGGCGGCCGGTCTCGGAGACAAGGCCGACCAGGCCTTCGCCCTCGCGCAGGCGGGTGGCGTGGACGGCCTCGCGCTTCAGGCCCTCGGTGGCGAAGAGCTCGTTCACACGGCCGCGGCGCAGATAGATCGAGCAGACGTCGGCGACCATGGTTGCGGCGATCATCTGGACGAGCTTGTCGAGCCGGTCCTGCGTGGCGCCGCCGGCCTGCATGATCTCACGCAGGCGGCGCAACAGGACGCGCGCGCCGCTGATGGAGGCTGGCGGGGCTGACACGGGCGGCTCTTCAGGCTCCTTTGGGCGAGTCCAGTTCCCTGGACTTAGGCGGGGCGCCCGCGCCTGCGCAAGCGCTGCGGCTGCTTCGCCGACGAGAAGCCTCGAATCGGCGCGGCGCAGGGGTTGCGCGTGGGCGCGGGGCGGGCATTGTCGCGCCGGCGCAGTCGCGCTCGAGGTTCCCGGAGGGCCCATGGAAACGACCAAGAAGCGCGGCCTGCCGCTGCATGTGCTGATGCTGGGCGGTTTCCTCCTGGGCCTGATCGCCGGGCTGTGGGTGAACCTCACGATCGGCGCGGACGCCGAGGCCGTCGGCTGGATCACCGCCAACATCACCGGGCCGATCGGGCAGATCTTCCTCAGGCTCCTGTTCGTGCTGGTGCTGCCGCTGCTGTTTTCCGCGCTCGTCGTGGGCGTGGCGGAGATGGGCGATCTGCAATCGCTCGGGCGCGTGGGGCTGAAGACGCTCCTCTTGACGGTGGCGATGTCGGCGATCGCGGTCGCCATTGGGCTCTTGCTGGTGAACGCGTTCCAGCCCGGCGTGGGCGTCGATCCGGCCGCGGCGCAGGCGATGATGGCCGATTACGCCGAGCGCGCGCAATCGATCGTGGCGGGCGCGCCGGCGAGCGTGGAGGCCGGGGAATTCTTCCTCGACCTCGTGCCGCAGAACGCGTTCAAGGCCGCGGCCGAGAGCCAGTTCCTTTCGGTCATGGTGTTCGCGGTGCTGTTCGGGATCGGGCTGGTGCTGGCCAAGAGCGCCGCGACCGATCACCTGCAGCTGACGCTCCAGGGCGTCTATGAAGTGATGATGAAGCTGATCGGCATCGTCATCCAGATCGCGCCGATCGCTGTGGCCTGCTTCATGTTCAACCTCGCAGCCGAGTTCGGGTGGGAGCTGATCGTGCGGCTTGCGGCCTATTGCGCCGTGGCGCTCTCGGCGATGGCGATCCACATGTTCATCGTCTTTCCGATCGTGGTGTGGCTTGCGGGCGGCGTGAACCCGATCGCGTTCTTCACCCGCATTCGCGACCCGCTCCTGGTGGCGTTTTCGACCGCCTCCTCCAACGCCACGCTGCCGGTGTCGCTGCGCACGGCGCAGGAGGACTTGAAGCTGCCGCGCAAGATCGCGCGCTTCGTGCTGACGATCGGCGCCACGGGAAACCAGAACGGCACGGCGCTGTTTGAAGGCGTCACCGTGCTGTTCCTGGCGCAGTTTTTCGGCATCGAGCTCTCGCTCCAGCAACAGATCATCGTGATGCTGGTGTGCATCCTGGGCGGCATCGGCACGGCCGGGGTGCCGGCGGGCTCGCTGCCGGTGATCGCGATGATCCTGGTGATGGTGGGGGTGCGGCCGGAAGGCATCGCGCTGGTGCTCGGCGTCGACCGCTTCCTCGACATGTGCCGCACCACGCTCAACGTGACGGGCGATCTGGTGATCGCGACGGTGGTCTCGCGCGGGGAAACCGACGCGGAACTGAAGCCCGCGGAGCGGGCGCCGTTCACGCCGCCGGCGGGCTGACGGGCGCGCGGCCGTCCAGCCATGCGGACGCGGCC
>JACAEE010000044.1 GCA_013389015.1 Hydrogenophilaceae bacterium
CGCCGCGCCAGCCTTCGCGCCGGCGGTCGCCGCCTTGTCCTTCAGCCACGCGGGGGCGCTGGCCGCCTTCGATGCGGGGCCGATCCCCGCCCCCGGCCCAGTGGCCGCCGCGCTGGCCGTACTGCGCTTGCGGCTGCTGCGGCGGGGCTTGGCGCGCCTCGTCTCTTCCGCGATGGCGCTCTGCGCGCCGCTCTTCGCCGCCGTTCTGTTCGGCCCTGCCGCGGTCCCGGTCGCCGCGCCGATGATCCTGTGCGGTTGCAGCGCTCGCCCAGCCGATGGCCGCGACGGCGCACAACGCGGCGACGAGCCGCTTGTTCATTGTTGTCAGCTCCACGCTTTTGACAGCGTCCCTTGCAAGCGTGGAACCGTGGACGTCTGCGTCTGAACGCAAGCTGAATGAATCGGCGCCGCCGGTTCAGCGGGGGCAATAGGGATCGTCGGGCGTGCGGCGGCGCCCGCCCAAAGCGCGGCCCAGGAGCCCGGCGCCGGGAATGCCGGTGGCTGCGCCCACGGCTTCGCCCACATTGGCGCCGGGGGAGTTCTCGGCCTGGGCCCGGAAGGCCTGGGCGCGTTCGCGGCACCAATCCTCCTGGCTCATGCCCTCGGGCGGGGCGGTTTCAGCCAGCGGATTGCGTCCGACCGCCGCCGCGCCGCTCATGTCGACGCCGGCCCGCGCCAGCATGGCGGCCATCGGCACGCCCAGCATTTCCATGGTCGTGGAGTTGAGGCGCACCTTCACCGCCCATTCCTGGCGCCAGGGGATGGCGGGATCGCTGGGACGCGGCGGATCGACGAAGTTCGCCTCCGGCCCGAAGGCGGTCAGGAGCACCGTGCTCGCGCGCTGCTGATCGGCGGAACCGGCGCCCATCATGCGCGCGGCCTCCTGCGGCACGATGCAGGTCGTCGTCTGGGGAGACAGGAGCACGCGCTCGTTCACGAGACGCTGGGCCTCGGATGGCGAGATGAATTGAAAGATGTCGGCGTCCCAGGTCTGCACGGCGCTCGATGTCCAGTAGACGTAGTCGCCTTGCCGCTCGCCTTGGCCCATCGCGACGACGGCGAAGCCCGTGGCGCGGGGCGTCGCGTTCCAGACGAGATTCACCGCGCCTGAGGGCAGGACCTCATTGGTGGAGAAGGAGACGGGGGCCATGATGTCGTGCTCGGCGGTCAGGGCGAAGCGGATGTCGGGCGCCATCGAGGAGCGCACGAGGTGATCGCCGACGATGCTTGCGCCCGCCGGCATGACGCGCGCGGCCAAGCCCGCTCTGCGGTCGTGCGGGCCGCGCGCGACGGAAGGCCAGCCGCGCTCGGCGGGGCTGTTGGGCGTGCGTGCGCCCGCCACACGGCTCTCTAGGCCCGGCGGCGTCTCGCCCTGTGCGACGCGGGCGAAATCAATCACGATCGGCTGGCCGCGGGGCGCGCGTTCCCCGCAGCCGTAGAAAAGATACAGGCGCCCGCGCGGCTGTTCGTATTCGTTCTGGGTCTGGCCGGGCTGGCCGCGTTCGCCCGGCTCAAGATCAAGATCGGGGCCGATCCGCGCGGCGCGGGGGACGGTGTGGGTCGCCTCCACACCGCCGCGGCGAGGGCCGTTCTGCGAACCAATGACCAAGTCGAGCGTTGCGCTCGACGGCGCGCCGCCGGACAGCATCAGTCGCGCCGCGGCGGCGCCGCCCATGCCGGCGAGGCCCGTGCCGGTGCGCACATCCATCCAATAGACGGTGCGCGCCGGGATCACTTCCTGGCGGTCCTGCGCGAGGGCTACGCCGGCCAACGCCAACGCCGCCGCGGCGACGAGCAACGAAGCACGCATCGGATCTCCCCTGTGTTATGCAGCTTCGATCCTAGCGGCGCCGCCGCGGCTTGCCATGGCTCAATTTCACCGTCAGGCGCCGGCGAGCCAGCGGCGCAGGCGCGCCACGCCTTCCTCCACTTCCTCGGGCGCGCGGGCGTAGGCGATGCGCATCCAATGGCGCCCGCGCGCCTCGTCGAAGTCGACGCCGGTGGTCAGCGCGACGCCGGCTTCCACGAGCGCGCGTTTGCAGAAGGCAAGGCTGTCGTCGCTATGCGCGGAGACGTCGACGAGCATGTAGAAGGCGCCGTCCGCGGGGGCCGCGAGGGTCAGCCCAAGCTCCGGCAGCGTGGCGAGGAGGTGTGCGCGGTTCCTGGCGTAGAGCGCGCGGCGGCGTTCGCATTCGGCGCCGGCGTCGAGCGCGGCGAGGGCTGCGATTTGCGATATGTGCGGGGGCGAGACGGTGAGGTTCTGCGCCAGGCGTTCAATCGGCGCCACCAGCGCCGGCGGCGCGACGATCCAGCCGACGCGCCAGCCGGTCATAGCCCAATATTTGGAGAACGAATTGATGATGATCGCATCGGGATCGACGGCGAGCGCAGAGGTCGCCGGGCGTTCATATGTGAGGCCGTGATAGATCTCATCGGAGATGAGCGGGAGATTGAGGCCGCGCGCACACGCCGCGAGCGCAGCCAATTCGTCGTCGGTCAACATGGCGCCGGTCGGATTCGCCGGGCTCGCCAGCAGCACGCCCGCGAGCGGCGCCTGGGCCGCGAGGTCCTCGATGTGGCGTGCCTGCAGCTGCAATCGGTCGTTGGCGCCGGCTTGCGCCAAGGCGGCGCGCATGCCGAGCGCGGTGAGGATGTGGCGGTAAGGCGGATAGCCAGGCGCGGCCATCGCGACGCGATCGCCGCTCTCGAACAGGGCGAGAAACGCGAGCGTGAAGGCGCCGGAGGCGCCGGTCGTGATGATGATCCGCTCGGGGCTCAAAACCAAGCCGTAGGCCTCGTCATAGTGACGCGCGATGCGCGCGCGCAATGCAGCAGCGCCAAGCGCTTCAGTGTAGCCTAGCGCGTCGCGATCGAGCTTGGCGCGCACCGCGGCGAGCGCCTCAGGCGGCGCGGAGAAGCAAGGCTGGCCGACGTCGAAGCGAATGATGCGTTCGCCCGCGGCCGCGCGCGCGGCGGCCTCGCGGGCCATCTCCATGGCGAGAAAATTGGCGATGGCGGCGCGGCTGGAGGGCCGGTTGCGGAGCTCGTTCATGGCGCCCGGCGGGTAGCGCGGGGCGGCCGGCTAGGCAATGGTCAGTCCCCGCCGGCGCCGCGGACGAAGAAATCGACCGCCGCGGCGACATGGACGCGGATGTCGTCCTGGCTGAGTTGGAAGCTCGGATCGGCGAGCGCGCGGTACTGGTAGCGGCCACGAACCATCTCGCAGAAATAGTCCGCCGCCCTCTCCACGCTCGCGAACGAGCAACCGTCCTGCGGCGCGCGCGCGGCGAGATAGGCGCTGACCACTTGGCGCACGCGATCCGGCCCCGTCAGCAAGAACGTCCGCATCACCTCCGGGAACTTCCGCGCTTCGCCGATCGAGACGCGGAAGATCGCCACGCCGCCGGGCGAGACCAGCGCGCCGAGGAACGCCTCGCCGATCGCCTGCAATCCCTGGCGGATCGGGAGATTGTGGTCGGCGGCATGGACCATAGGCGCAATGGCGCGGCTGACCCGCTCCTCAACGGCGGCCTGGAACAATTGCTCCTTGCTCCCGAATTGTTGGTAGAGCGTGGCCAGCGAGCCGCCGGCGCGGCGCACGATCTCGTTGACGCTGGCGGCTTCAAATCCATGCTCGAGGAAGGCGTCGGCCGCCGCGTCCAGGAACGCGCGGCGGCGCGCTTCGCCACGGGAGAGCGGGCGCACGGGTTCTGAGCTTTCCGCAGCACGGTGCGGCATGCGCGCCCCCTGTCGCAGCGCCCACGCCATCGGTTCCGGCGTGGGCTTGTTTGTCGTTACGTTACTCAAATTACAGTTGTCACGAAACCCTCGAACAGCGCGGAGGGGCGGCGCCCGGCGATGAGGCCGGCGAGCTTGCGGGCGCATCCCGCATCGTCGCGCGCGCGGCGGACTTGTAAACTGATCTGTAGTACATATTACACAATGGTGGAAACCGTGGCGGCTTCGGGGAGCGATCGACGAACATGCCTGACGACGTAGGGCGCGCACTGGAGCTTGAGGGACGGGCCGCGCCGGGCGCGCGGCGCCGGCTCAGCCGCGCGCGCCTCGTCGTGCTGATCGCGGCGGCGGCGGGGATCCTGCTGTTTGGCGGCGCGGCGCTCTACAACTGGGCGACGGTCGGGCGCCATCATGTCACGACCAACAACGCCTATCTGCGCGCCGACACCTCTGTGATTGCGGCGCAAGTCGAAGGCTATGTGCGCGCGGTGCACGTGCGCGACAATCAAGCGGTGCGCGCAGGCGACGTGCTGGTGGAGATCGACGCGTCGGATTACGAGGCCGCGCTCGCGCAAGCGCGCGCGGAAGCCGCCCGCGCGCGGGCGCAGGCGCAGGCCAACGCCGCCAATCGCGCCGCGGCGGCCGCACAATTGCAGCGTTCGGAATATCTCGCCGAGCAAGGCCTGCTCTCGCGCGCAGGGCTCGATTCCGCGCGGGCGGCGGCGGGCCAGTGGACAGGCGCCACCCAAGCGGCGCGGGCGGAAGTCGCGGCGGCGGAGGCGCAAGTCGCGACGGCTGAGATCAATCTTGCGCGCACAACCGTCCGCGCGCCGATCGACGGCGTCGTCGGCGATCGCAGCGTGCGGGTGGGACAGCTTCTGCGCTCCGGCACGCCGCTGCTCGCGATCGTGCCGCACGAGCTCTATATCGAAGCCAATTTCAAGGAGACGCAGCTGGCGCGGATGCGCCCTGGCCTGCGCGCCGTCGTCATTCCCGACATCGACCGTTCGATGCGGCTGGAGGGCGTGGTGGACTCGCTCTCGCCGGCGTCGGGATCGGAGTTCTCATTCATCCCTACTGAAACCGCGACCGGGAACTTCACCAAGATCGTGCAGCGCGTGCCGGTGCGGATTCGCATTAATCCGACCCCGGCGCAGCGCGCGCTGTTGCGGCCGGGCTTGTCCGCGACGGTGACGGTGGACACACGAGCGGGCGAGTAGAGTGCCGAGCGATCTTCCGCGCGGCGCGCCCGTCATACCCGAACCGACGCTCGGCGTTTGGCTGGGCTTCTTCGCGATGGTGTTCGGCCAGTTCATGGCCATGCTGGACATCCAGATCGTCGCCGCCGCGATCGGAGACATCCAGAACGGCGTGGGCGCCAGCCGCGACGAGATCTCGTGGGTGCAGACCTCGTATCTGATCGCCGAGGTGATCGGGATTCCGCTTTCCGGATTTCTTTCGCGCGCGCTCGGGATCAGGCTGTTGTTCACGATCTCGGCGATCGGGTTCGCGCTGGCGAGCATCGCCTGCGCGCTCTCTTGGGATATGGCGTCGCTCATCACGTTCCGGGCGATCCAGGGGTTTCTCTCCGGCGGCATGGTGCCCACGGTGATGAGCGCGCTCTACTTGCTGTTTCCAGTCCGCTTGCAGCCGGTGGGCGGGGCGATGATCGGGCTGGTGCTGACGCTCGCGCCGTCGGCGGGGCCGACGCTTGGCGGCTACATTTCCGAGGCGCTCGGATGGCGGGCGATCTTCTGGGTGACGGTCATCCCGGGCTTCGTGGTCGCGGCGCTGGCGTGGCGGTTCATCCGGCTCGGCGCGTTCAACGGCGCGATGTTCAAGCAGATCGACTTTCCCGGCCTCATCGGGCTCGCCGCGATGCTGGGCGCGGCGCAATACGTGCTCGAGGAAGGGCCGGGCGAGGACTGGTTCGCTTCGGGCGAGATCGTGTTCTGGACGTGCGTGAGCGCGACGGGCGCGTTCGTTTTCTTCTGGCGCACGATCGGGAACGCGGCGCCGATCGTCGACCTGCGGCCGATGAAAATTCCGACATTCGCGATCGGCAGCGCGATCGCATTCATCCTCGGCATGACGCTGTTCGGGCCGGTCTTCCTGCAGCCGCTCTTCCTTGCGGAAGTGCGCGGCTACAATCCCGAGCAGATCGGCCATGCGATGTGGGCGCAGGGCGTGGCCATGTTCGTGACGGCGCCGCTCATGAGCGTGTTCCTGCGGCGGCTGCCGGATTTGCGGGCGATCGGCGCGCTCGGCTTCCTCTTGGTTGCGGCGTCGTGCTGGATGCAGGCGAACCTGACCGCGGAAAGCGGCTTCTTCGAATTCATCCTGCCGCAGGCGATCCGCGGCGTCGGCATGATGGTCTGCTTTTCCGCGGTGATGCAGCCGACGCTGCAAGCGCTGCCTCTGGAGCTCGTGCCGTCAGGGCCGCCGCTGTTCAACCTGTTGCGCAATCTCGGCGGCGCGTTCGGCCTGGCGCTGCTGACGACCATCCACGGGCACGCGTTCGCGTTTCATCGCCAACAGCTCTACGCCGCCGCGGACGGGCAGGATCCCCGGGTGCAACAGATGGTGAGCGGGATGGCGCAGTTCGCACCGCCTAGCGCGGTCGATCCGCAGCGTCTGGGCGAGGCGATGTATGCGCGCCTGCTCGATCGCGAGGCGCTGGTGATGGCGTTCAACGACAGCTTCCTGGCGCTCGCGTTCGCCGGCGCAGCCGCGGCGTTGGCGATGATCGCGCTCAAGAGCAATCCCGCCGAGCGCTTCGACCCGGCGATGGCGGATTCGCATTAGCCGTTCGCGCGCCTGCTTCCACAAGGAGCGGCGCTCGGCGAAGTTTCGCGCGCGGGGGCGATGGGCGCGGCGGCGGACTCTAAGCGAGCGCGCGGTCGATCGCGGCGGCGACTTCGGGGGCGAGGGGCGCGGTCTTGGAGCCGAAGCTTTCCAGCAAGGCGCCGTCGGCGCTGATGAGATATTTGTGGAAGTTCCAGCGCGGAAGCGCGTCCTCGCCGAGCTCGTGCGCGATCCACGCATAGAACGGGTGGCGCTTGTCCTTGGCGAGAATGTCGACCTTGCCGGTCATCGGGAAAGTGACGTGGTAGGTCGCATCGCAGAAGGCGGCGATCTCAGCCTCCGAGCCGCTTTCCTGGGCGCCGAAGTCGTTGCACGGCACGCCGAGCACGACGAGACGCCCAGAGCGGCTCTCGTACAATTGCTCGAGATCGCGATATTGCGGGGTGAGGCCGCAGGCGCTGGCCACATTCACGACGAGCACGGGCTTTCCCGCGAACATGGAGAACGGAAGATCGCCGCCGTCGGCGAGCTTGGTGAAATGGAAATCGTGGGCGCTGGCCATCTTGATCCTCGCATGCTTCACACCGCGCCGACGGCGAGGTCGGAGACGTAGGGGTTGGTCTGGCGCTCCCAGCCGAACGTGCTGATCGGCCCGTGGCCTGGAAGAAAGCGCACGTCGTCGCCGAGGGGGAAGAGCTTCTCGCGGATCGCGCGGATGAGCGCCTCATGATCGCCGCGGGGAAAATCGGTGCGCCCGATCGAGCCCTTGAAGAGCACATCGCCGACGAAGGCGAACCTGGTTTCCGGCTGGTAAAAGACGACGTGGCCCGGGGTGTGGCCCGGGCAGTGGATCACGTCGAAGCGCGCCTCGCCGACCGTGACCTGATCGCCGTCTTCGAGCCAGCGATCGGGGGTGCAGGAGCGCGCGCCGGCGAGCCCATAGCGCCGCGCGTGGGATTCGAGCTCCGCAAGCAGCCAATCCTCATCCTTGTGGGGGCCTTCAATCGGCACGCCCGCGCGTTCGCTGAGTTCGGCGGCGGCGCCGGCATGGTCGAGATGGCCGTGGGTGAGCAGCACTTTCTCCAAGGTGACGCCAGCCTGGCGTGCGGCGTCCAAGAGCGCGTCCGGCTCCCCGCCCGGATCGATGAAGGCGGCGCGCTTGGTGGCGGCGCACCACACCAGCGAGGCGTTCTGCTGGAACGCCGTCACCGGCATGACCAACGCTTGAATCTTGGCCTGCGGGGCGGCGTCTGGGGCTCTTGGCGCGTCGTCGGTCATTTGGCGATGCAGGTGGCGTATGGTTTCGGGATTGTAAAGGCGCGCTCTTGAAGGCCGCGCGCAGGGGCCGCAAGTGGGGGGCGTGCGCTCTTGGGCGCGGCGGGACGCGGGAAAATGCGCCTCACGCGGGAAAGGCAAACCGCTTGTTCGCCATTCCATGCCTAAGAAGGCGCTCGTTTGGGCGTCCGGCGGAAGCCAGGCGGCCGGCAGAAGGCCGAGAGGGACCAAGGGGATGGCCGCGGACGCGGCGACATTCGACCTCATTGAGCAGGATGGCGAGCGGGTGCTCGCCGTGAAGGGCGATTGGACGGTGGACACCATCCGCGCCCTGGATGAGAGCCTGCGCGCGTTGGCCGAGAGGATCGGGCCGGGCGCGGCGGTGGACGTGACGGCTCTGGGCGCGCTCGACGTCGCCGGCGCCTATCTGATCGACCGCACGGTGCGCGGCGGCTCGCCGTGCGGCAATCTCGATACGCCGATCGCGCTGCGCGGAACCCATCATGCGGCGGCGCGATTGCTGGCGGCGGCGCGGCGCTCGGCGCAGCCGTGCGAGACTGCGCCGGCGCGCCGCCTCGGGATCTTGGATCTGGTGGAGACGGCCGGGCGCGGCGTCGACAATGTCGCGCGCGAGGCGGTGCTCACGCTGTCCTTCTTCGGCGAGACCCTGTCGACGGTGGCCAAGGTGATCGCGCGGCCCAAGAAGATCCGCTGGACCTCGGTGGTCGCGGTCATGGAGCATGCGGGGCTCAACGCGCTGCCGATCATCGCCACGTTGAGCTTCTTCGTCGGGATGGTGGTCGCCTATATCGGCGCGCGCACGCTGCAGGATTTCGGCGCGACCGTATTCACCGTCGACCTCATCGGCATCGCCGTGATGCGCGAGTTCGGCGTAGTGATCTGCACGGTGCTGCTTGCGGGGCGCACGGGAAGCGCGTTCACGGCCGAGATCGGGTCGATGAAGATGCGCCAGGAGATCGACGCGATGCGCGTCATGGGGCTTGATCCCATGGAGGCGCTCGTGGCGCCGCGCGTGTTCGCGATGATGGTGATGACGCCGCTCCTGACGTTCGCCGCGGTGATCGCGGGGCTGCTGGGCGGCGTCGTGGCGTGCGCCACCTATCTCGATATCAGCCCCGCGATGTTCTTCGCACGCATCCAGGAGGCCGTGCCCGCGCAGCACTTCTGGGTCGGGATGATGAAATCGCCGGCGTTTGCGCTGGTGATCTCGGTGGTGGGCTGCCGCCACGGGCTCGCGGTGGGCGGCGACGTCGCTTCGCTGGGCAAGCGGGTGACGACCTCGGTGGTGCAGGCGATCTTCCTCATCGTGATGCTCGACGCGCTGTTCGCGCTTTGGTTCTTGGAGATCGACCTGTGAGCGCGGCGGAGGAGCACCGGGTCGCGATCCGCGTCCGCGGGCTGCGCACGCAATTCGGCGACAATGTCGTGCACGATGATCTCGATCTGGATGTGCGCGCAGGCGAGATTCTCGCCGTCATCGGACCGTCCGGGTGCGGAAAATCGGTCCTGCTGCGCCAGATCGTGGGGCTCGAAAAACCGGCGGCGGGGACGGTGGAGCTGTTCGGCGCGCCGCAGCCCGACCTGAGCGAATGCGCGCGGCGGATGGGCGTCATGTTCCAGGACGGCGCGCTCTTCTCCACGCTGACGCTGAAGGAGAATGTGGAGGTTCCGTTCAAGGAGCACACCGAACTGCCGCCGGCGCTGATCTCCGAGCTTGCGGATCTGAAACTGGTCATGGCGGGCCTTTCCGCGGAATCGCATCATCTGAAGCCGGCGCAGATTTCGGGCGGGATGCGCAAGCGGGCCGCGCTCGCGCGGGCGCTGGCGCTCGATCCAGAGCTGCTCATGCTCGACGAGCCGACGGCGGGGCTCGATCCGGTGACGGCGGGCCGGTTCGATCAATTGATCGGCGAACTGGCGAGTTCGCTCAAACTCACGGTGTTCCTGGTCACGCACGATCTCGACACGCTGTTCGAGACCGCCGACCGCATCGCCGTGGTTTATGGCGGCAAGATCGCCGCGATCGGCACGATCGATGAAGTGATGGCGAGCCCGACGCCATGGGTTCAGGACTATTTTCGCGGGCCGCGCGGGCGCTCGGCGTCGGCGGCGCATGCGGGTGCGAGGTAGGTCATGGAGACGCGTGCGAACTTTGTGCTTCTGGGGGCCGCCGCGATCATCGGGGCGGCGTTCCTGATGCTGTTCTCCGCCTGGCTGATCGGCTCCGACTGGCGCAGCGGCTATCATGTCTATGAAGTCGTGTTCCAGGGGCCGGTCAGGGGGCTTTCCGAGGGCGGGGAAGTGCGCTTCAACGGCATCAAGGTGGGGGAAGTGAAGAATCTGCGCCTGGACGAAGAGGATTCCACGCGCGTGCTCGCGCGGGTGCAGATCAATGCGCGCACGCCGGTGCGCGTCAATTCGCGCGCGCGGCTTGAAGCGATCGGCCTCACCGGAGTCAACCTGATCCAGCTCGACGCCGGCACGTCCGACCAGCCGCCTCTGCGTCCGCGCCTGGGCCAGCCGCCGCCGCGCATCTACGCCGTGCCGGGCACGATCGAAGGCCTGCTCACCGACGAAAACGCCGAGCGCATCCTCAACACGCTGCGCAATCTGGAGGCGATCAGCGAACAATTGGCGCAGGACGATTCGGTGATCGCGGAATCGGCCGCGGCGGCCCGCTATATCAGCGAGGCGGCAAGGGCGGTGACGCGGCTCTCGGAGGAGTCGCGCGGCTCGATCGACGGGCTTTCGACGTCCGCCCAGGCGCTGTTGGGCGAAGCGCGCACGGCGGTCGCCAACGCCAATGTCGCGATCGAGCGTTTCACCAGCGCTGCGGAATCGGCTGAGACCGAGACGCTGCCGGAACTGACCGAAGCCGCGCAGGATCTGCGCCGCCTCTCCCGCGCGATCGAGCGACTGGCGGGCGAAGTGGAGGAGAACCCGAGCGGCTTCATCGCCGGGCGCGCGCAGCCGACCATCCAGGTGCCGCAATGAAGACGCCGTTCGCCATGCTTCTCGTTTCAACGGCGCTGGCTGCGTCGGGATGCGTTTCGCTGCTGCCCGAGCCGCCGCCGGCGCCGCGCTTCTATCCGCTTGAAGCCTCGACGTCGGTCCCGGCGCAGGGCGTGGTCGTCGACGCCGTCGCCAGCGTCGCGCCGCCGACGGGGCCGCAAGTCTTGATGGGCGACGGCATCGTGTGGCGCAGCGAAGGCACGTTGGCCTATATGGGCGGCGCGGCGTGGCCGGGGCGCGCGCCAGACCTCCTGCAGGCGATGCTGGCGCAGACGATCACGCGGCAGGGGCGGCTCAGCGCCGGGGTGCGCGCGGGAGAGGGATTGCGCGGCGACGTCGAGGTGCGCTGGGACCTGATCGCGTTCGAGATCGTGGAGCAGGACGGCTCGCTCGAGGCGCGGTTCGCGGCGCATGTGCGGATCGTGCAGAGTCGGGGGCGCGCGCTGCTGCATTCCGAGATCGTGGATCTCAGCGTGCCGCTGCAATCGCGCAACGGCGCGAGCGCAGCAGCTGCGCTGGCGCGCGCGGCGCAAGAAGCCTGCGCGCGGATCGCGGCGATGACCGCGGATGCGGCCGCGAACCTCGAACCGGCGGCGGGCGAGCGATAATCCGAGTACGAACAAAAAAGAGCCCCGGGCGGTCAGGCCGTGCGGGGCAAGC
>JACAEE010000071.1 GCA_013389015.1 Hydrogenophilaceae bacterium
GCCCTCGCCCTGGGGCGCGCGCCCGGAAGAGGCCAGGGCCCGGCGCGCCAGCGCGAGCGCGGCGGGGGACTGGAAGCGCGCGGGAAGCTGGTCGAACAGCGCCGCCAGGCGCCCGGCCTGACTGTTGCTCCACAGCGTCACCGGCAGCGCGCCGCTGTTACGGCCGATCGCGGCCACGCTCCAGGCGTCGAGGCGCGCGATCTCGCCGGCCTCCATCGTCTCGACGCGGGTCTGCGCCTGCGCCGCTGCGGCCGCGGCGAAGCCTGCGGCCAGCATCGCCGCGCCGGCGCAAAGCCAGCGGCGCAAAGAGGCGGCGCGTTCAGTCGGCGAAGGCGTCGGGCAGTTCAATGCTGGCTTCCTCGCGCGCGGGCGTGACGGCGTCGCCGCGATTGATGAGCATCACGAAGGCGCCGACAAGGACGATCGCGGCCGCCCCGATCACAATCAGGCGCGTGCGGGGCTCCGTCGCACGGCCCCTGCGTCTATGCCTGCGTCTCGCCATCGGCCCGTTCGCCCCCCTTGCGCTCACATCTTGCTTGGCTGGCGCCGCGGGGACCGCGCCCAGCGCGCGCCCCATCCATCGTCCCATTCCGGGACAGGCGAATCCCAGCCGTTGCGAGGCGCAAAGATTGACCCCAAAATGCGGCGAGTTCCAGTCAGCGGCGGCGTGCACGGCCCTTGCGCCGCCTGCCCAGCGGAGGTGAAACCCGTGACCCGCCCGAGCCTTGACGGCCCCAGCGCCTGCCTTGAAGGAGGCGCGGGCGGCGAGAGCCCGGCGTGCGGGGCGGGCGGCGAAGCCGAGGATCGGGCCGAGAAAGACCTGGTCGCCGGGTGCGGCCCGCTTCCGCGCACGATCGCCCTCGTGGGGCTGATGGGCGCGGGCAAGACCACGATCGGACGGCGCTTGGCGCACGCGCTGGGCGTGCCCTTTCGCGACGCCGACGAGGAGATCGAACGGGCGGCGGGGCTCTCGATCCAGGAGATCTTCGACCGCCACGGCGAGTGCGAGTTCCGGCGCGGCGAGCGGCGGGTGATCGCCCGGCTCCTGGAGGAGGCGCCGCATGTGCTGGCGACCGGCGGGGGCGCGTTCATGGAGCCGGAAACGCGGGCGCTGATGCGCGCCAAGGCGGTGACGGTCTGGCTGCGCGCGGACCTGGAGACGCTGCTCAGGCGCGTCTCGCGCCGCGACCATCGCCCGCTCCTGAAGCGGGAGGATCCCGCGATCGTGATGCAGCGGCTGATGGCGCAGCGATACCCGATCTATGCGGAGGCCGACATCGTGGTGGATACGGGCGCAGGCCCGCATGGCGGCGCCGTGCGGGCGGTGATCGAGGCGCTCAAGGCCTGGCGGGCGCAAGGCGCGCAACGCCCATGAGCGAACCATCGATCGTGCGCGTCGAACTCGGCGCGCGGAGCTATGACATCGAGATCGGCGCGGGGCTCATCGCGCAGGCGGGCGCGCGCGTCAGACGGTTCGCGACGCGCGCCGCGGTGGTGACGGACGCCAATGTCGCGGCGCTGCATCTCGATGCGCTGATGAGGAGCCTTGCGGCCGCGGGCGTGGAGGCGCACGCGATCGTGCTGCCGGCGGGCGAGGGGCAGAAGAGCTTTGCGGGGCTGCAGGATCTGTGCGGGCGGCTTCTCGACCTCGGCGTCGAGCGGAGGGATGTCATCGTCGCGCTCGGCGGGGGCGTGATCGGGGATCTCGCGGGGTTCGCCGCCGGCGTGCTGAAACGCGGCGTCGATTTCGTGCAGGTCCCGACGACGCTCCTGGCGCAGGTGGATTCCTCCGTGGGTGGTAAGACCGCGATCGATACGCCGCAGGGCAAGAACCTGATCGGACTGTTCCACCAGCCGCGCGCGGTGATCGCCGATCTCGACGCGCTCGCGACGCTGCCGGCGCGCCAGATGCGCGCGGGCTACGCGGAAGTCGTCAAGTATGGGCTGATCGATGATCCGGACTTCTTCGCCTGGTGCGAGGCCAACGGCGCGCGCGTGCTGGCGCACGATCGCGCGGCGCTCCTGCACGCGGTGCGCGCCTCGATCGCGGCGAAGGCGCGGATCGTGGCGGAAGACGAGCGCGAGAGCGGCGCGCGGGCGCTGCTCAATCTCGGCCACACGTTCGCCCACGCGCTCGAGACCAGCGCAGGCTATGACGAGACGCTGCTGCACGGCGAAGCGGTGGCGGCGGGAATGGCGCTCGCGTTCCGACTTTCGGCGCGGCTGGGGCTTTGCAGCGCCGAGGAGGCGCGGCGGGTATCGGCGCATCTTGAATCCGCCGGCCTGGTTTGCGACATGCGCAGGCTCGCGGGCGGGCCGTTTGTTCCCGCCCGGCTGATCGAAACGATGCTGCACGACAAGAAGTCCGAGGGCGGAAGGATGACGCTGATCCTGGCGCGCGGGATCGGACGCGCGTTTGTGCAGAAGAATGCGCCCGAGGCCGCTGTGCGCGCGCTCCTCGAGGCCGAGACGGCGATCGCGGCATGACCGGCTCGCTGCTGATCGCGCTCGGCGTCATCGCGATCCTGATCCTGCTCAATGCGTTCTTCTCGGCGGCCGAGACGTCGCTCACCGCGGCGTCGCGGGCGCGGATGACGGCGCTTGAACGCGACGGCGACAAGCGCGCGGCGCGCGTCAATCGCCTCAATGAAAACCGCGAGCGCATGATCGGGGCGGTGCTGCTCGGCGCCAATGTGGTGCAGATCGCGGCGTCCGCGATCGCGGCCACGATCTTCACGGCCCTCTATGGCGAATATGGCGTGCTGATCACGACGGTCGTGCTCACGCCGCTGCTGCTCATCTTCGGAGAAGTGCTGCCCAAGACCTACGCGATCACCAGCGCCAACAGCCTGGCGCGGATCGTGGCGCTGCCGGTGGAGTGGATGGTGCGGCTGCTCGCGCCGATCGTGGCGTTCGTGCAGATGATCGTGAACGGCGCGCTCAGGCTCATGGGCGTCAAAGTGGAGCAGGGCGTGGACGTGCTCGCCGCCGAAGCCGAAATCCGCGGCGCGGTGGAGCTGCACGCGGAGGAGGGCGCGGTGGAGCTCGGCGTGCGCGACCGGCTGCGCGGCACGCTCGATCTCAAGGCGCTCACGGTCGCCGACATGATGATCCACCGCAAGGCGATCAAGATGATCGACGTGGATCTGCCGCCGCGCGAGATCATCGCCCAGGCGATGGCGAGCTCGCACACGCGGCTGCCGCTCTACAAGGAGGAGCCGGAAAACATCGTCGGCGTGCTGCACGCGCGCGATCTTCTGCGCGCGATCGCGGAGAAGGGCCGCGACGGCGTGGTCGTGGAGGAGGTGGCGCGCGCGGCCTGGTTCGTGCCGGAAACGCGCAGCGCCGAGGACCAGCTCGCGGAATTCCTGCGGCGGCGCGAGCATTTCGCGCTCGTCGTGGACGAATATGGCGCGCTCATGGGCCTGATCACGCTGGAGGACATCCTCGAAGAGATCGTGGGCGACATCAAGGACGAGCACGACATCGCCGTCCAGGGCGTTCGTCCGCAGCCGGATGGTTCGGTCAATGTCGACGGCACGGTGCCGATCCGCGATCTCAACCGGGCGATGAACTGGAATCTGCCGGACGACGAAGCGGTGACGATCGCGGGGCTCGTCATCCACGAGGCGCAGACGATCCCCGAGCCCGGGCAGCGGTTCGCGTTCCACGGCTACCGGTTCCAGGTGCTGCGGCGCAACCGCAACCAGATCACCGCGCTCAGAATCGAGCGCGCGCCCGAGGAAGCAGAGGACGCCGCTTGAACGCGGCCGCGGCGAAGCCGACGCAGGCCGATTATGACGTGATCATCGTCGGCGCGGGGTTTGCGGGGCTGGCCGCGGCGAAGGCGGCGGCGCAAACGGGCGCGCGCACGCTGGTGCTGGAGGCCAAGCCCGAGATCGGCGCGCGGCTGCACACCACCGGCATCCTGGTGCAGGAGGCGCACGACCTCATTCATCCGCCTACGGATCTTGTCCGCCGGGTGGAGCAGGTGCGCCTCTATGGGCCCAAGCGCAAGCATCGCGATCTCGCACAGCTCGGCTACGCCTTCTACACGACCGACACGGGCGGCCTGCTGCGCTGGATGGGCGAGGAGGCGCGCAAGGCGGGCGCCCACATCCGCGCCAATGCGCCGTTCGTCGGCGGGTTCGTGCGCGACGGGCGCGTGGAGATCGCGGCCGGCGGGCGCGCCTATTCGGGATGGTATCTGATCGGCGCGGACGGGGCGAAATCGGGCGTCGCGAAAGCGTTCGCGCTGTCGCGCAATATGCGCTTCCTGGTGGGCGTCGAGCGCGAGTATCGCGAGATCGGCGCGCTCGATCCCGAGCGGCTCCATGTGGTGCTCGATAGCAAGGCGGCGCCGGGCTATGTCGCTTGGGCGGCGGCGCATCCGCACGGCGCGCAAGTCGGGCTCGCGGTCAGCCACGGCAAGAAGCCGCAGATCGCGCCGTTCGCGGCGGAGATCGAGGCGCTGTTCAAACTCAAAAGCAGCGACGTCTATGAAAAGCGGGCGGGACTCATTCCGTGCGGCGGGCGCGTGCGCGTGTGGCGGCGCGGGATCGTGGCGCTCACCGGGGACGCGGCGGGGTTCGTGTCGCCGCTGACGGCGGGCGGCATCCGTACGGCGCTGCAGCATGGCGCCCAGCTCGGCGCGGCGGCGGGAAACTGGATTCTGCACAAGGGGCCGCCGGTGGAGTTCGCGCTCGAAGGCCTGCTGCCGCGGTTCGGCGTGCGGCCGCTCTTGCGCCGCGCGCTCGATCTGCCGCCGCCGAACTGGGCGCTGCAGATGCTGGTGGACGCAGCGCCCGCGGCGGCGTTCGCGAAGCGGATTTTCTTCACGCGGCCGCGTTAGCGATCAGCGATTCTCCAGCGCGGCGCGCAGCGTGGCGGCGGCGGCTTGGCCGAAATCCTTGTTGGCGAGGGCGAAGGCGGCGACGGCGTTGAGATAGCCGATCTTGTCGCCGCAATCGTAGGAGCGGCCGTCATATTCGACGGCGTGGAAATCCTGGCTCTGCATCAGGCGCACCATGGAATCGGTGAGCTGGATTTCGCCGCCGGCGCCTTTGCCTTGCGATTCCAGCAGCGCGAAGATTTCCGGCTGGAGGATGTAGCGGCCGGTGATGAAGAGGTTCGAGGGTTCGGTTCCCTTCGCCGGCTTCTCGACCATGCCGCGCATCTTGAGCAGGCGGCCGTTCCGCGAGGCCGGATCAATGACGCCGTAGCTCCACGGCGCATCCGTCGGCTCAACGGCGATCACGTTGCCGCCGACTTGAGCGTAGTGCGCCATCATCTGCTGCATGCAGCTCGGCGCGGCCATGGTCAGCATGTCCGGCAGCAGCACCGCGAAGGGCTCGTCGCCGACGACGTCGCGGGCGCACCAGACGGCGTGGCCAAGCCCCAGAGGCGCCTGCTGGCGCACGAAGCTGGTTGCGCCCGGCGGAGGCGTGAAGCGGTCGAGTTCGGCGAGCAGTTCGGCCTTGTTCTTCTGGCGGAGCGTGTCCTCAAGCTCGTAGGCGCGGTCGAAATAGTCCTCGATGGCGCTCTTGTTGCGCCCGGTGACGAAGATGAAGTGCTCGATCCCGGCGGCGAGCGCCTCGTCGACGACGTACTGAATCGCCGGGCGGTCGAACACCGGGAGCATCTCCTTCGGGATCGACTTGGTGGCCGGCAGCACGCGGGTGCCCAAGCCGGCGACGGGCAGCACGGCCTTGCGGACGCGGCGAGGGGTCGTTTCAGCGTTCATCAAGGGCTCCGTCGAGGAAGAACCGGGGCATTAACTTTTGGTATCCTCGCCCGGCTTGGCGCAACCCGTCCATTGCAGCGCGCCATCACGACGCTCACATGCACGCCGCTCGCCACTTTTCGCGGCGACCGATCCGCTGCGCTTCGAATCTGATTCGCGTCAGACTTTCGCCGTTAATCTTCGTCTGTTATACGGGGGATAAATTCCCCCCTTAAGAGGTCCTGATGTCCCGCTCCGACGCCCCGTCAAGCCCAAAATCGCATCTGCCGGTGGTGATCGGGAGCTTCGTAACCGGGGTGGCGGCGGTGACGCTGCTGGGCGTGGCCGCCCCGTCGATCGCCGCGGCCGGGGCGGGGACCGAGGTCGTGCTCGAGCAATCGGCCGAAGGCGGATTCGTCAGCGCGCCGAACGCCCTCACCGAGATCACCGAAGCGCAGCGCGCCGCGATGGCCGAGCGGCTGCAGGCGGCCGAGGAGGCCATAGCCGCCGCGCGCGCCGGGACGGACCAGGCGCTGGCGCGGCTCGACCGGCTGTCCGGCGGCTGACACGCGCGGGCCTGAAGGTTCGCGGCCCTTCCTTCCAAAGCTAAAGGATGGATTGGCCGGTCGCGGCCCAATCCTTGTTGAACGCAGCCAAGCCTGCGTCCGTCAGCGCATTCTGGTAGAGCGCGCGGAAAATCGCCGGCGGGATGGTCGCGCAATCGGCGCCGGCGAGGGCGGCGTCTTTCACATGGCCGACATGGCGGATCGAGGCCGCCAGGACTTTGGTGGCGAAGCCGTAATTGTCATAGATCGCGCGGATCTCGCGGATCAGCGCCATGCCGTCCTGGCCGGCGTCGTCAAGGCGGCCGATGAAAGGCGAAATGAACGTCGCGCCGGCTTTGGCGGCCATCAGCGCCTGCACGGCGGAAAAGCACAGCGTCACGTTCGTCTGCACACCTTCGGCGGTGAGCGCCCGGCATGCCTTCAGGCCTTCCATGGTCAGCGGCAGCTTGACCACGATGTTGGGCGCGATCTCGCGCAAGACGCGCCCCTCGGCGATCAAAGTGGGCGAATCACTTGCGACCGCTTCGGCGCTGATGGGGCCCGCAACCGCCGCGCAGATCTCCTTGAGCACCTCCTTCATCGGCCGTTTCGATTTCGCGATGAGCGAGGGATTGGTGGTGACGCCATCGACGAGGCCCGTCTCGGCGAGCGCGACTATTTCTGCAGAATCCGTTGAATCCAAAAATAAAAGCACGATCGCGATCCTTTCAGCGGCCTTGCGCGCGGGCGCCTTCTCCTGCGACCGCCCGGCGCCGGCCATGAGCCGATTCCCCTGTTGAAAGCGCCACGAATTTAGATGCGCCCAACGGGCGAATAGTCATAGATTCTTAACCGGGCTTTTGGGGAGGGGCGACATGACCGTGTCGGTCATCGTTCATATTGAGGCCGATCAGGCCTACGTCGACTCATTGCAGGATTCGCTGGAGAGCGTGCGCCTCGTCGCGTGCGTGCTGAAGCCGCGGGCGCCGCTGATGGCGTTCGACGCGCGGCTGCCGCTCATGCTGGTCTGGTCGCGCGCGGCGGAGGCGATGCGCGCAGGGCCGGCGTTCGCGGCGATGGCGCGGATGCATCGCGGGCGCGCCATCCTGTGCGTCATCGACGATTGCCCCGTACCGGCCATGCTGCAGAAGACGCAGGCGGCGGTGGTCAACGGATCGCCGCGCTCCTCCATGTTCCCGCACGGGCTCAACGCGGCGCTGCGCGAGGCGGAGCGCCAGCAGGTCTTGGCGCCGGCGCCCGCCGTGCGCGACGCGCGCGAGACGGCGTCGCGACGCCAGTTCGCCGAAGGCGTGACGCGCGGGCTCGCCGGGAGCGTGGCGCTCCTTGGCGTCGGCGGGGCGGCCGCGCTAGCGGTCGAGCAATTCACCGGCCCCGGCTCGATGGCGGAAACGCCGGCCCCCCATGTGGAGATGGCGGGAACCACCGCGCCGTTCTTCGATGAGGGCATGGACGGCTTGGACGGCGCGATGGACGGGCCGGTCTACGCGGAGGCCGAGGTCATCCTGGTCGAGGCGCAAGAGGCGGCGGCCGTCGCGCGCCCCGATCTCCGCGACGTGCCGCTGGCGACGCCCGCGGCCGATCTCGCGGCGGCGCGCCGCACGCTCGGGTTCAGCGAAACCCCGCTGGACGTCTGGACGCCGGACGCCGCCGTGCTCGAAGGCATGGCGACGCTGAGCGACCTCGACGCGCTTGAAGACTGGAGGACAGTCGAGCGGGTGATCATCAACCCCGAAACGCTCGAAGCGACGGTGGCGCCGATCGCGGGCGCGGCCGAGTCTGACCCCACGCTCTGAGCGATGGAAGCCTCGAAGCGGCGGCGCGGCGCGCCATGGTGAACGCCGTCATCCTGCACTGCCCCGGCGACGAGGAGCGGGCGCGCTGGCTGGCCCAAGCGTGGCGCAATGAAGGGCGCGCGACCCTGTGCGTCATGGGCGCGCACCGGCGGCGCATCGCGCTCGGCGCGCGCTCGGCGTTGATCGGGCTCTGGTCGTCCCGTTCCCAGTGCGAGGACGGGGGGCGGCAATTCGCGCACGTGCTGGCGGAATCGGCGGGTCAGGCGATGCTGGTGGTGTTCGACGGGCGCCCCCCGCTCGACATCGTCACCCAGGCGGGGGTCACCGTCGTCGTCGCGCATGGCGACATGAGCGAATTGCTCGGGCGGCTGCGCAGCACCGCGGGCGAACTCGCCGACGGGCGGGCGCAATTCTCTGATCTCGGCGGGCGCAACCAGGTGCGCGCGGCGGCGTCGGCGCGAACGGGGGGCGTCAGCACCCGCACATGGGGCATGATCGCGGGGGCGCTGCTTGGGCTCGTTCTCGCGACCGCGGGGCTCGCGCCGTCGATCGCACGGATGCTGCAAACGCCCGCCGCCGAGGCGCAGCAGCGCTGAAGCACTTGGCGGGCGGCGCAACATGGCGCAGGAGAGGCGCGCCGCATCTGACGGCCGGAGAGATTCGCATGAGGGCAAGGCGATGAGCGCCGCCAAGGCGGCCGACGCACAGGCGCGGGCGTTGTCGAAACGGGCGGCCGACGCCATCCGCGCGCTCGCCATCGACGCGGTCGAGGCGGCCAAGAGCGGACACCCCGGCATGCCCATGGGCATGGCGGACGTGGCCACGGCGCTGTTCTCGCGCCACCTCAAGTTCGATGCGGCCGATCCGCATTGGCCGGACCGGGACCGGTTCGTGCTCTCGGCCGGGCATGGCTCGATGCTGCTCTATGCGCTGCTGCATTTGACCGGCTACGAGGACATGACGCTCGACGCGCTGAAGCGCTTCCGCCAGCTCGGCGCGATCACCGCGGGGCACCCCGAGTACGGCCACGCGCTGGGCGTGGAGACGACGACGGGGCCGCTCGGCCAGGGGCTCGCCAACGCCGTCGGCATGGCGATGGCGGAGGCGCATCTGCGCGCGGCGTACGGGGCCGATCTCGTCGATCACCGCACCTGGGCGATCGTCGGCGACGGCTGCCTGATGGAAGGGATCAGCCAGGAAGCGATCACGCTCGCGGGGCGCTTGAAGCTCAACAAGCTGATCGTGCTCTGGGACGACAATGCGATCTCGATCGACGGGGCGGTGTCGATCGCGGACGTCACCGACCAGCGCAAACGGTTCGAGGCCTGCGGCTGGGCGACCTTCGCGTGCGATGGGCACGATCCGATGTCAATCGAGGCGGCGCTCGAAGCGGCGAAGGCGAGCGACATGCCCGCGCTCGTCGCCTGCAAGACCGTAATCGGGTATGGCGCGCCGAAAAAGGCGGGGACAAAGTCCGCACACGGAGAGCCGCTCGGGGCGGAGGAGGCCGCGGCGGCGAAGGCGGCCTATGGCTGGACGCACGCCCCGTTCGAGATCCCGGAGGAGATCTATGCGTACTGGCGCGCAGCGGGCGCGCGCGGGCGCAGCGAACGCGCGGCGTGGGAGGCGCGGCTCGCGGCGCATCCCCAGCGGGACGCGTTCGAGGCGCGGCTCGACGGCGTGGTTCCCGACGCCGCATTCGCGGCGCTGAGGGCGCATGCGGAGAAAATGGCGGAGACCAAGCCGGCGATGGCCACGCGCGCGGCTTCGGGGGCGGCGCTTGAGGCGATGTTCGCGTCATGCGACAGCCTGATCGGCGGGTCCGCCGATCTCACCGGCTCCAACAACACGTTCGTGAAGAATACGGCGATCTTTTCCGCCGACAATTACGCGGGACGCTACGTGCATTACGGCGTGCGCGAACACGGCATGGCGGCGGCGATGAACGGGATGGCGCTGCATGGCGGCGTGATCCCGTATGGCGGCACGTTCCTCGTGTTCTCCGACTATGCGCGCCCGGCGATGCGGCTGGCGGCGCTGATGGGCGTGCGCGTCATCCATGTGATGACGCACGATTCCATCGGGCTTGGCGAAGACGGGCCGACGCATCAGCCGGTGGAGCATCTGGCGAGCCTGCGCGCGATGCCGAACCTCGCGGTGTTCCGTCCCTGCGACGCGGTGGAGACGGCCGAGTGCTGGGCGCTCGCGCTCGCGCGCATGGAAGGGCCGAGCGTGCTGGCGCTCTCTCGCCAAGCGACGCCGACGCTGCGCGGCGACGCCGGCGACAACAAAAGCGCCCGCGGAGCGTATGAGCTTCTGCCGGCTGACGGAGAGGCGAAGGTCTCGCTCTTCGCCACCGGCACGGAAGTCGCGATCGCCGTCGCCGCGCGCGCGCTGCTGCAAGCGCAAGGGACGCCGACAAGGGTGGTGTCGGTTCCGTGCTTCGAACTCTTCGAGGCGCAGGACGAAGACTATATCGCCGCGGTGATCGGGGAAGCGCCTGCTGTGGCGATCGAGGCGGGCGTGGCGCAGGGCTGGAGCGATCTTATCGGGCCGTGCGGGTTCGTCGGCATGTGGGGCTTCGGCGCCTCGGCGCCGGCGAAGGATCTCTACACGCATTTCGACATCACGCCGGAAGCCGTCGTCGAAGCGGTGCGGGACCTGATCGGGGGCTAAGTTGCGCCATCGCGCCGCGCGGCGGCGACGAGGGCGGCGCCGGTGAAGAAGAGGGCGACAAGCCATTCCTGCCAGGCGCCGTAGCTGACATTGGCGACGACGCCCGCGGCCACGAGAATTCCGCATGCGCCCGCCGAGACGTTCGGATCGCCGGCGCAGGCGCGCGCGCCGGCGAGACCGCCGACGAAGAGCGCGATCGCCGCGAGCGCGGCCCCGATTCCGCCGAGCTCGAGCCAGACCTGCAGGCTCGCGCTATGGGGATGCAGCGGAATGAGTTCGAAGGTCACGCCGCGCAGGGTGCTTTCGCCCTCGATCGTGCGGGCCGAGTCGAAGCCGTGGCCCAACAGCGGTTGTTCGCGAATAAGCGCCGCCGCATGATCCCAGATCACAGTGCGGATCGCCCAGGAATCCGGCAGCCGATCGATCAGCGCCTGCTGGTCGGCGAGCAGCGGCGCAACCCATGGCGCAGCCAGCATCCAGAGCGCCAGGATCGTCGCGATGATCGGGAAGCCGAGGCGCGGGACGAAATAGCCGAAGACGAACGCGATGGCGGCGGCGGCGAGGGCGACGGCGTTGGCGGCGGTCGCGAACTGCAGCGACAGAAACGCGGCTGCGAGCGCCAGCGCGCGCCAAGAGTGGCGCCGCCAGCTCTCGGCGCCGACGAAGGACGCCATCACCCCGATGGTCAGAAAGACGAGGACCAGAGCCCCGGCGCCCGGATTGCGCAGCAGCTTGCCGGTCTCCGCCTCGGGCTGGAACAGGCGGTTGAGCGGCATGTCGGCGATGAATTCGACGCCGAGCAGCATGGCGAGCAACGCGGCGGCGCCGAAGCCGGCGAATGCGACGAAGCGCTTGCAGCTCTCATCGCCGCTTGCGGCGCCGACGAGGAGAAAGCCAGCGGCGGCCATGGCGACGATCTTGCCCAATTGAACGAAGGCGTTGGGCGATGGCGACCAGAAGCACGCCGCCAAGGCCCACGCCGCGAACGCGGCGAGCGCTGCGATCAAAGGCGCTGCGGCGCGCGCATGGCGGAGAAAACGCGGCCAGGGATAGGCGAGGAGCCCGGTCAGCGCGACGAGCGGCGCGGTGGCCAGCGCGCCGCCCATCGCGCCGGGCGCCAGCAGCAGAAAGAAGCCCGCGAACGGCAGGGCGCGAAAGGGGAAACGCGAAGACTTCACACCACCTCCCGCGCGCCCCCGCGCCACGCTGGACCTAGCCGCGCGCCGGCGCGCCCGCAACCGTCACGCGGTCGTCCGCGCCTCGCGCTCAAGTTTCGCGTCGAGGAGGTCGAACACGTGCTGGCGCAGGCGCGCGTCGTCGGAGCGCTGAACCATGCGTTCGATCTCGGCGAGGTCGCCGTCGTCGAGCCAGGCGCGCGCGGCGCGCGGGCGCACGCGCCAGACGCCGTCGAGCGGGGTCTCCAGTCGGTGCTCGTCGTCGTCGGACAATTGCTCGCCAAGCTTTTCGCCCGCTCGGCGGCCGGTGATGACCTTTTCGATCGCGCGGCCGGACTCGGCGATCATGCGATCGGCGAGGTCCACGATGCGGAGCGGATCGCCCGCTTCGCGGAGATAGATCCCCGCGCGGGCGTCCGGCGGCGGCGGCAGCGCGGCGGCGGCGCAGGTGAACGCCACCGCCTCCTCCGCGGTCATGAAGAACCGCTCCATGCTCGGGTCGGTGATCTCCACAGGGCCGCCGGCGGCGATCTGCGCCGCGAAGCGCGGCGCCACGGAGCCCTGCGAGCCGAAGACGTTGGCGAAGCGCACGGCGCACAGCTCGACGCGCGACAACGCGCCCGAGTCAGGCGCCCGGCCGACGCCCTCCAGATAGAGCTCCGCCAGGCGCTTGCTGGCGCCCATGACGCAGACAGGGGCGGCGGCCTTGTCTGTGGAGATCAGCACGAATTTGGCGGCGCCGTGCGCGACCGCCGCGACGAGCGCGTTGCGGACGCCAAGGAGATTTGCGCTCACGCACTCCACGGGATGGCGCTCGCCCAGATGCACATGCTTCAGCGCGGCGGCGTGGATCACCACATGCGGGCGAATGCGCGCCATCCACGCGTCGAGCCGCGCCCGGTCGCGGATGTCGCACAGCGCTTCCTCGACGCCGTCCGGCGGCAGGCCGCGCCCGGCGCGCAGTTTGCGCGCGGATTCCAGGCTATCGAGCAGGTGATGGTCGAAATGATCGAGCAGCCAGAGGCGGCAGTCAGTGTCGCGGGCCAGGGCATGCGCCAGGGCTGTTCCGATGGTGCCGCCGGCGCCGGTGATCAGGACGCGCCGATCGGCGAACTGCGCCGCGAGGCGCGCCGCGGCGAAGCTCAAGGGAGCGTCCCGCGTGCCCGTGTTGCGCGACATCCTGTCCCCGCCAAGCGACCCAGTAGCGGCTTTTCATATGCCCCGATTCCCGGGCGGTCCACCGCAGGGAATGGGGACTTGCATATAGGCGTGGAGAGGCGCTGCACATTGCAGCGACATGCGGCGGATGCGCGACTTCAGTGAACAACCCAGGATCAAGCTCCGCGGGCGCGGGCGGAGACGATAGCGCAAAACGGACGTTTCGCCCCAGCAACATACAGGACCGCGCTGCGGCGTTCGTGCCGCACTGCGCACGAGACCGGGAGGTTCACGATCGAGGGGTTTCTCGGCTGGGAATACCCGTGCTAGGATAGATCCTTAGGGGAGTCGCAGATGCGCAACGTCGGTATTGTCCATGTCCCGGGCGACGAAGCCAGCGCCCATGACTTGGCGGGAAGGCTGGCCGGGCGCCGCGCGCTGATTTGCGGCGTCGGCTCCCGCGCCGACCATAACCTCCGGTTCGGGGCCGACGTGCCGCTGATCGTGATCTGGTCGGCGGCGGCGGCCGCCGCTGATGCGAGCGAAGTGTTCGCTGAAATCGCGTTCCAACACGAGGGGCCGACGCTGGTGTTCTCCGCCGACGGCGCGCCGCTCCCTGACGCGCTCGACGACGAGCTCTTCCGAGTCATCGATCTCACCGTGACCGGGGAGGCGCTGGAGGCCATTCAGCGCTCCCACGATATCGTCGCGCGCGCCGAGCTTGAGCGGTGCGCGCTGGAGGAAGCGCGCTTCGGCGCCAGGCGCGCGCCCAAGCTTGGGCCCGCGCTCGCTGGCGGCATGGTCACCGGCTTCGCGGCGTCCGTGGCGCTGCTGAGCACCGTGGGCGTGGCCGCGATCAGCGTCGCCGATCAGCCGGCGACGACTGAGACTGATCTGCTTGCGGAGGCGCGCGCGTCGAACGTGCGTGTGCTCGACAATGTCGAGGCGCCGGACCCGGAAGCCTGGATGGATATGCGCCCCGCGGCGTTCAGTCTTTATGAGGCGGCCTCAGTGGCGCTGGCGGTGCAACAGGCGGCGAGCCAATTGCCGGCCGGCCGCGAAGCGCCGCCGCCCGAGCCGGCGATCGCGCGGTTCGAGCGCGCCGCCGATGCGCTGTGGGATCCGAGCGCGTTCCAAGTGCGCGCCCCCGCGCCGATCGAGGCCGCGCAGCTGAGCGCCGCGCCCATGCTTGAGCCGCCGGCGCTTGAATCGTTCAGCGCGCCGAGCCTTCCCGAGATCGGCGCCCAGCTGCAGGATTTGGGGCCGCTGCGCCTGAGCCTCAGCGATCTGGGCGCGCCGACCTCAGCGCAGCCGATCGCAGCCGACGATGCGCCTGTGGCGCCGACTTTGCTGATCTCGTCGATGGAATACGAAGAGCTGACGGCGCCTTCAGCGCACCCGGCGTTCGATCCGGGGGTCTAGAGGCGCGTTTCGTCGAGACGCAGCGTCCCTGTCGATGGCGGACCTGATCCTTCTTCACACTGCGGCTGACGCCGAGCGCGCCATCGCGTTTGCGCTCGCGTGGCCGCATGGGCGGGTGATTCCGGTCGCGGTCGGGCCGCATGACGAGCGGCTGTCGCTGGGCGCGCACGCGATCCTCGCCGCCCTGCTGACGCCGGCGACCCATGACGAAGCTGCGTTCACCGCCGTGCTGCAGTTGATCGCCAAGCAGCGGCGCAGCGCGTTCTTGATTTGCGACGGGGTCGCGGACCCGCCGCAGCCGGTGATCGCGTGCGGCGCGCCGATTCTGTTCGCCGCGCTCGACAATCCCGCAGACCACGAAAAGCTCAAACGCGCGGTCGAGCTGCTCGCGCGCGGGCACTGGCTGACGAGCGAGCGACGGACCGAGCCTGAAGCGCCGGCGCCGGTCCAGGTCGCCCCGCGCGGGCGCAAGTCGGAATGGCGCAAGCGCCGCGAAGCGCAGCTAACGGAGGAGATCCGCCAGCGCCCGCCGGCGGTGGATTTCCGGCCGGTGCGGCGGATGCGGCGCATCGGCCTGGTGATCGGCGGCCTGGTCGGCGTGGCTGTCGTGGTGGCCGGGCTTGCGCCTTGGGCCGCTTCGGTGGCGCGCCGGCAGAGCCAGGAGC
>JACAEE010000025.1 GCA_013389015.1 Hydrogenophilaceae bacterium
CGCCCAGTCTCGATGCGGTGCTGGCGCTGCAGGGCGGGCTTGCGCCGGACGCGCGTTCGCGCCAAGCGCGGCGGGGCCGGCGCCTGCTCGATGCGCTTGACCGGGTGCGGGCGGCGCTGCTCAACGGCGTCGCGCCCGCGGCGCTCAGAGAGGAATTGCGCGCGCTCGGCCGTCAGGCCGAGACGACAGGAGACGATGGGCTCGATGCGCTGATGCGCGAGATCGATACGCGCGCGGCGGTGGAGCTGGCCAAGCTCGATCGCGCGGCAGGGGTCTGATGCGCCGGGCTGAAACATCATCGAAACGTGAGGCTTGGCCCTGCCATTGCTTGATGGACGCGGGCGCAGGCCAGCGCTATAAGCCGCCGCAACTCAGCGGGGGCCACGGTCGTATACGGCCTTGGGAGTTCATCGCATGGACGTCATGCTGAAGGATGAATATCGTCCGAGTGAGGACGAACCCTTTATGAACGAGCGCCAGCGCGCGTACTTCCGCAAGAAGCTGCTTGCGTGGAAGGACGAGATTCTCGAGGAAGCGCGCTCGACGATCGCGAACCTGCAAGAGGACAGCGTCGCCCAGCCCGATCTCGCCGATCGCGCGACAAGCGAAACCGATCGCTCGATCGAACTGCGTACGCGAGACCGCCAGCGCAAGCTGATCGCCAAGATCGACGCCGCTTTGCGACGGATCGACGACGGCAGCTACGGCTATTGCGAGGAGACGGGCGAGCCGATCGCGCTCTCCCGGCTCGAGGCGCGCCCGATTGCGACGCTGTCGCTGGAGGCGCAGGAGCGCCACGAGCGGCGCGAGCGCGTCCATCGGGACGAATAGCGCGGGCCGTCCTGCCTCACTCGCGCAGGTCTCATCACTTTATCCCATGACGATTGAGCCGAGCGGCCGATCGCGCTAGGGCGGGGCATGACGCCCGCCATCCTCGACACGCTGTTCGCCTTCCTGCATTTCGTAGCGCTGCTGGTCATGGCCGGGGCGCTCTCGGCGGAGGCGTTCATCCTGCGCCTGCCGCCGAGCGCGCCGCAGATGCGCCTCCTGGTGCGGGTGGACGCCTTCTACGGCGCCTCTTCGGTTCTGCTGATCCTCGCGGGGCTGGGGCGCGTGCTCTACGGCGCCAAGCACTGGAGCTATTATGTGGAGGAGCCGTTCTTCTGGGCGAAGATCGGCGCGTTCGTGCTCGTGGGCCTCACCTCGATCGCGCCGACGATCCGGTTCCTCGCGTGGCGGCGGGCGCTCAAGGCGGACGAAGGCTTCACGCCGCCGGAGGCGCAGGTGAAGGCCGTGCGTCGCATCGTGATGATCGAGGCGCATGGGCTTGCGCTCATCGTGCTGTTCGCCGTGTTCATGGCGCGCGGCTACGGGCAGGCCTGGTTCGGCGGGTAGCCCGGACCGCCTGCGCAGCGCGCGCCGCATTGCCGACAAAAGGCGCTGGTCCCCTGGCGCTGCATGGCGATCAGGAGGCGGCGATGCGGGTGATCCAGGCGATCGTGGCGTGCGCGGCGCTGGCGGGGGCTGCGGCGTCGGGCGCGGCGTGGGCGCAGTCCAAGGCGGAAGCGCAGCGGCCGAGCACGGCCGCGCAGATCGATTTCGAAGGATTCCATGCGCTCACCGGCGAAGTGATGGCGTACCGGCAGGATCGGCTGGTCTCGCTCGGCCAGTTCCAGCGCATGGCGCTGACGGGCGAGGCGCTCATCCTCGATGCGCGTTCGGCCGATGCGTATGCGCGCGGCCATATCGAAGGCGCGGTCAATCTGCCGTTCCCGGACTTTACGGCGCAGAGCCTCGCGGCGACGATCGGCGAACCGGACCGGCCGATCCTGATCTATTGCAACAACAATTTCGAGAACGACGCTCCGCCGGTGGTGATGAAGCGGGTGGAATTGGCGCTCAACATCCAGACGTTCATCAATCTCTACGGCTACGGCTATCGCAACGTGTACGAACTCGGCGAAGTGGTGAATTTCGACGATCCCGCCGTGCGCTGGGTGCGCGGCTGATCAGGCCGCGCGCTAGCTCGTATAACCCGGACCGCCGCCGCCGCCCGGCGGGCCGCCTCCGCCGGGATTGGCGGGCGCGCCCGGATCGCGCGGATCGTCGGGATCGCCGGGATCCTCCGGGTCCGGATCTTCCGGCTGCTGCTCGGGGTCGGGGATGAACGCGATCTTGATGGTTTCGCGCACGCCGCCGCACCATTCCTCGTCGCCGAGATCGCGCTGCAGATCGCGGATGAAGGCGTCGACGTCCTCGACGGACTGGTTCTCGATCTTGCCGATCAGAACGAGAGCGCGCTCGAAAGTGATGCAGTCCCGCTCCTCGGCTTCGGGCCGGGGTTTGACGAGGGCGAGCCGCGTTTCGGCGGGTGGGTCAGGATCGAACTCGCCGCCGAGGAGTTCGGGATAGTCCGGCGGTTCTTCGAGCGCGGCCTGACGCGTCGCGCGCTCGACGCCGTCGGCGAGGGCGTTGATCGACCAGAGGAACGCGCCGCCGACGGTGGCCCAGGCCGCCGTGTAGGCTGCAAGTCTGTGCGGGAGTTTCCGCCGCCGCATATTCTTCCCCGTCGAGCGATGGTGAAGAAAGTCTTATGCAAGCGGCGGCGCCAATCGCTTTCGCCTTGGGCGTCGCATTGTCGGGCGCAGCGCACGCCGTCGCGCGCATCGCGGCGAAACGGCGTCTCGATTTGGCGCAGAACATGGTTAAGCGCAGGCGCGCGCGCCGTACGCATTCACCCTTCGCGCTTCACGTCACCAGGGACTGACGGAATCGGCCACGCGCTGGCCGATACGCGGGCGCTGCACCGCGCTGAGCTGGCCGCGGCCGCCATAATCGATGCGGGCTTCGGCGATCTGATCGTGGCGCACGCGATTGGAGGCGTCGATGTCGGCGGGGCGGATGACGCCCGACACCGTAAGCTCGCGCAGTTCGGCGTTGATGCGCACCTGCTGGCGCCCGGCGATGACGAAATTCCCGTTGGGCAGAACATCGACGATCACGGCGGCGACCGAGAGATCGATCTTCTCCTCGCGATTGATCGAGCCTTGTCCGGATGCGGAGGAGGCGGCGTCGGCGCTGATCAGGGTCGCTGGATCGAAGCCGCCGCCGAAGAGGCCCCCGACGCTGGTCTCGAGGCCGAGGAGATTGGGCACGCCGACTTCGGTGTTGGCGGCGCGCTGGCGCTGCGAATTGTTGCGCAGCTCGGCGCTGTCGTCGATTTCGATCGCGACGGTGAGAATGTCGCCGACGCGGCCGGCGCGCTGGTCGCGAAAGAAATTGCGCGCGCCGGGCTGCCAAAGCGAGTTCTGCGCGCGCGCGGAAACGGGCGCGGGCTCGGGGCCGGGCATGCGCACCGCCTCGGCGCCGGTGAGCGGCGCGGGCGATTCCACCGGCGCGAGCGCGGGC
>JACAEE010000021.1 GCA_013389015.1 Hydrogenophilaceae bacterium
GCGCCGGCCCGTGTCGCGGCGATGCAGCCGGCCAAGCCGCCCACGCCGCGCGCCGCGCCGCCCGCGCCCCCGCCCAAGGTCGAAAAGCCGATGCCGACCTTCCAGCGCGGCCCGGCTGAGATTTCCTCCAAGCAGGCCGACGCGGCTGCGCCTAAGCCGTCGAAACCCGCGGCTCAGCCCCCGGCGCCCGTGCGCAGCGAGGCCGAGTTCCGCGAAGAGATGGACGCCGCGCCCCCCGCCGGAAACGGGGCGTGGACCTGGCGCGAACTCCTGTCCTCGATCGACGACGGCGGCGAAGCCGGCGAACCGCCTTTGGGCGGCGCGGGCCGTGCTCCGCCCCCGCGCCGGCTCGAACCGGCCGACGACGCCATCGCCCGCCTGACCCAGGCGGTGTCGGATCCGCGCGGCGGCGCCCATCCGATCGGCGCGGTCACCGTCATCGCCAGCGCCGGCGTTCAGATCGGCGAAGTGTTCACCGTCGCGGCGCTCGACCGCATCGCGCACCGCTCACGCAACGGCAGCCAGGCCCGCCGCAAGGCGGTGAAGGACGCCGTGGGCCCGGCCATCCAGCGGCTCAAGGATCATCTGCGCCGCGATGAACGCGCCCGCGCCGAGGTGGCCGGCTTCCTGCGCACCGACGGCGCCCGCATCGCCGAACTCCTCGCCCGCGGCCGCGCGTCCATGAGCGCCGACGCCACTCGCGCCTTCCTCCTCCTCGACGCCGCCGAAGGCTGAGCGAAGGCTAAAGCCCCAGCGCCGCGCGCATCTGAGCGCGCGTTTCGGCTGAGAGCCCGTCCGCGTCGTCGATGAACGCGCGCGCGTCATCCACATCAGCGCCCGTGATGTGCACTGCCGCGCGCCCCTCGCCGCCCTCGCCTTCCGCGTCCACGAAGACGCGATGGCCCCCGGCGTTGATGTCGATGCGGGCGCGTCCATCCGCGCCGGGCGCGGACTCCTCGGCATTGATCTGCATGGAGAACCCCGGCGCGCGAATGGAGATGCGCGCATCCTCGGGCGCATCGCCCACCAGCGTCTGCGGCATGAGCGCCTGCGCCGCGCCGGCGTCCATGAGCGCCGATCCGTCAGCGGTCACGCGACCGGCCGCCGCCCGCCCGTCGGCGCTGCGAACGAGATAAATCTTCTCCGTTTCATGCGCGAACAGGTCGAGCGTGTAGCCATGTTCGGGTGCAGCGGGCGCTCCGGCGTTCGTATCGCGCTGGGTGCAAGCGCCGAGCATCGCCGCAGCGAACAATGCGCAGACCAGCGGATGGACCTTGCCTGCCATGATCGACCCTAGGGCTGCTTCGCTTCCCGCAGCGTGAATTCGCCTGCCCGGACGCGCGCCGGCAATTCCTGGCACATCTCCGCCACCGGCTCGGGCCCGTACATTTCCACCATATCGGCGAGCGCGGCATAGATCGCCGCCGAGGCCAGCATTTCCGGCTCCACGCCTTCGGCGAGCGCCTTGTCCCAGGCGTCGAGGATGGCGTCGAGCGCCGCGGCCTTTTGTTCAGCGTCGCCCTTCATTGATCGTCCCCCTCCTCGCGTTCGGCGGGCGCGCCGTCGCCGGCGTTGCGCACCGAGAGCCCCTGCGCCAGGCGCAGACCCTGCGCGCGCAGTTCAGCCTCCATCTGCACGGCGTCCGCGTCGCAATAGGGGAACCGCGCCTCTTCCATCCGATAGCCTTCGTTGAAGCCGCGGGTGATCTCACGGCGATAATCGGCTTCCTGCGAGATCATGTGGCGCACATAGGTGCGCCAGCGCGCGTCGCTGCGCCCATTGCAGGTGATGCGCAGATAATGCGCCCGCCCAAGCACCCTGGCCAGCTCCACGAGGTCTTGTTCATACCCGGCCTGCGGATCGCGCACGCGCTCTTGCGCGAGCCCCGGTCCGGCCGCTGCGGCGAGCGAGAAAAGCATGGCTGCGGCGCAAGCCCGTATCCGCATCTGGCCCCCCTAGCCCCGAAACAGGGCGGGAGTGTGAACCGATTCAGTAGCCGCCGGCGGCGCCATCCTTGCGCATTTCGGTGGCGGCTTCATAGACCCCGCTGGGGTGGCGCAGGATCGCCTGGTAGCCGCCGAACGAGCCGTCGGCGGGGCGGATCCGATGCCCTCGCCGCTCCAGTTCCGCGCGCACCGCGACCGGCACGCCGTTCTCCATCGCCACGAAGCCCACGCCGTCGGGTTCCTCGCCTGTGGGCTCCGCGCCGCCATAGAAGCGGTAGCGCGCCGCGTCCCCCGCCGCCTGCAGGTCGAGCCCGTAATCGACGAGATTGACGATGATCTGCACATGGCCTTGCGGCTGCATATCCCCGCCCATGACCCCGAACGCGAGCCACGGCTGGCCGTTCTTCAGCGCGAACGCCGGGATGATCGTCTGGAACGGCCGCCGCCCCGGAGCATAGAGGTTCGGGTGTCCGTCCTCGAGCGCGAACAGCTCCGCGCGATCCTGCAGCATGAAGCCCAGCCCATCGGGCACGAGCCCCGACCCCATCCCGCGATAATTGGACTGGATGAGCGACACCATCATCCCGTCTGAATCCGCCGTCGTGAGATAGGTCGTGTCCCCCTCGATGCGCAGTTCCGCATGCGGCGGCGGCGCCATCGCGCGGTCGTTGGCGATCATCGCCCGGCGTTGCTGCGTGTATTCGTCGGTGAGCAATTGGCGCACGTCGAAATGCGTGAACGCCGGATCGCCGTAGAAGCGCGCGCGATCCGCGAACGCGAGCCTTGTCGCCTCGATCTGCGTGTGCAGCGAGTCCGTGGAGAGGAAGCCCATGCTCCTGAGATCGAACCCTTCGAGAATCCTGAGCGTCTGCAGCGCGACGACGCCTTGGCTGTTCGGCGGCAGCTCGCACACTTCGACATCGCGATAGGGCGCACAGACCGGCTCAACCCATTCCCCTTGGTGCGCCGCCAGATCCTCGTAACGCAACCAACCCCGGATGCGCCGCATATAGGCGTCGATCGTGTGCGCGATCGGCCCGCGGTAATAGGCGTCGCGTCCGCCTTCGGCGAGCATTTCCAGCGTGCGCGCGAGATCGGGATTGCGGAAGAGCCCGTGCCCGTCCGGCTGGACGCCGGCGCCCCGGCAATCGTCCTCGCACCAATAGGTCCGCCGCGCGTTCTCGATCTCTTCAAGCCGCCCCGCGGCGAATTCCGCCTCCAGCCGCCGGCGATTGTTCGCCCAATACATTGCGATCGTCTGCGGGATCGGCGCGCCCTCGCGCGCATAGCGGATCGTGGGCGCGAGCAGATCGCGCATCGGCGTGCGCCCGAACCGTTCATGCAGCGCGAACCAGCCGTCGACGGCGCCGGGCACGCTGACGCTCGCCGCCCCGAAGCTCGGCACAGCGTCGGGGTTGCCGCGCGCACGCGCCACGCGCCGCATTTCGACGAGCGAGAGCCCGCGCGGCGATCGTCCGGACCCGTTATATCCGTAGAGGCGCTCCGTGCGCGGATCCCACACGATCACGAAAATGTCGCCGCCGATGCCGTTGCCGGTCGGCTCCACGAGCCCAAGCATGGCGTTGGCCGCGATCGCCGCGTCGACCGCGCTGCCGCCCATGGCGAGGATGGCACGGCCGGCCTCGCTGGCGAGCGGGTTCGCGGTCCTCGCGGTGTTCTGGGCCGCTGCCTTTCCCGGCACGTCGCACTGGCTCAAGGCGCAGATAGATTTGCTGCCGGCCTTGATGGTCTATGCCGGCTTGAGCACCGGCCCGTACATGATCACGCTGCTGGCGGTCTGTGGCGGACTCCTCTTTGATTCGCTTTCGGCAAATCCTTTCGGCGTGTCCACGTTTCCGCTCCTCGCGGTGGGCCTGGCGATTCATGCGCGGCGCGAGTTGATTCTCCGCGACCAACCC
>JACAEE010000041.1 GCA_013389015.1 Hydrogenophilaceae bacterium
AACGAGACGCCGCGCGGGCTGAGGCGCAGGCCTGGCGCGCCCGCGCCGAGGCCCCGCGAGAAACGGATGAACTCATCGCGCTCAAATGGCGCGCCCGCTATCTGGAGGCGCGGACGCGCTATCTGGAGGGCCAGGCGCGCGAAACGGAGCCTGGCGTCGATGCGGAGACCGCCCGCCGCGCGCATTGGCGCAAGCGTTATCTTGAAGTCCGCAACGCGCATTTGGAGCAGAGGCTGCAGGCGCTCATGGCCGCGCCGCAAGAGGATGCGCCGAGCCGCCGGCTGCTGTGGCGCGCCCGCTATCTCGACGCGCGGGTGCAACATCTGGAGGCCAAGCTCGCCGCGCCGGCGGAGGAGCCTTCTGGCGCCGCTGCGCCTGAGGAAGCGCCGGAGCCTGCGCCGCTTGTGCCGCGCGGCGCCGAAGTGCGCCCCGCCGCGCTGCCCGCACCGCGCCAAGGCGCGCCGGACGATCTTACGCTCATTGTCGGCGTCGGCCCGAAGACGGAGGTGACGCTGCATGCGCTCGGCGTCTACCATTTCGATCAGATCGCCGCATGGACGCCGGCGAACATCGCCTGGGTGGATCAGTATCTGCGCTTCCGCGGCCGGATCGTGCGCGAGCGCTGGGTGGCGCAGGCAGAGGAGCTTGCGCGCGGCGAGAGCGCCGCCGCGCGCCGGCGCCGCTATCTCGAAGTTGAGCCGGTCTGAGCGCTTCCTGTTCTCAACCTTGTCCCCGCTTACAGGGCCTTGGTCTCCTTCCGGATCAAGCTGGGGCTTCGCGCGGAACGAGGGTTCAATCTCGCTCGCGCCGCGCAGCCTTCGGCGTTGGGCGTTTCGCCTGGCGCAGCCAGGAATCGACCGCGGCGTGCGCTTCGGGCGCGTCGCGCGCGCTGCGCGGCGAAGGCGGCGCTGTGATCTCGATCATGATCCCGTTGGGGTCCTGGAAGTAGAGCGAGCGCTGCGCGCCGTGCGTCTCCACCGTGACTTCGACTTTGGCCTTCGCGAGCTTCTTCTCCCACGCCGCCAGCGCGCGCTTGTCTGGCGCGGAGAACGCGAAATGCGGGAGATCGAGGCCTTCGGGGCCGAGCGGGCGCCGATCGCCGCGCCGGGCGACGAGCGCGATGTGGCGCCCGTCATCGAATTCGAAAACCATCATCAGCCAGGGACGGCCGCCCCAGTCGTCGCCGCTCATCGCGTCCACCAGCGGCAGCCCGAGAACGCCATTGTAGAAGGCGAGCGTCCCTTCGACGTCGCGGATCGGCAGCGCCAGATGATCGAAGCTCAAGCTCATCGCGTGTCGCGCCGCATCAGCCCTTGAAATAGGCGCAGAGCTTGTTGCCCTCTGGGTCACGCACATAGGCGCCATAGAACGGCGGCGCAGAATCGCCGCGCACGCCCGGTCGGCCTTCATCCTTGCCCCCGGCGGCAAGCGCGGCGGCGTGGAACGCCTCGACCGCGGCGCGGCTCGGCGCCTTGAACGCGAGCATCGAGCCGTTCCCGAACGTCGCTTCTTTGCCGTTCTCCGGCGTCGCCAGATAGATTTCGAAGCCTTCCTTCTTGCCGTCCGGCCCGTACCCGGCCCAGCCGCCGCCCTCGAACGTGCGTCCATAGCCGAGGGGCGCAAACACCGCGTCGTAGAAAGCCATCGAGCGCGCCGGATCGTTCGTGCCGATTGTGACGTAGCCGATCATCGCCATCCTTCCCTGAACGATGCGCGCAGGCTAGGAGGGGATGCGCCGATCGTCAAGAACAAAAGCCGAACAAAGCTAAGCGGCGTCGCGCAGCAGCGCCAGCACCGCCGCGCCGTGGCGCGCGAGTTTCGCCTCGCCGACGCCCGGCGCAGCCGCCAGCGCTTCGATGCTCGCCGGCTTGGCGCGCACGATCCAGGCGAGCGTCGCGTCATGGAAAATGACATAGGGCGGCACGCCGGTTTGCCGCGCCGTCGCGCGGCGCCAGTCGCGCAGCTTCTGGAACAGCGCGGAATCCTCGCCGTCGAACGCGGCCGGTTCGGCCTTGCGGCTTTCCTTGCGCTTGGCCCGCGCCGGTTCGCGCATCCGCACGGCGCGCTCGCTGCGGAAGATCGCGCGCACGGCGTCGCTGTCGCCGATGGAGAGCGTGGGTCGCAGGCCGTCTTCCTCGACCAGCACGCCCTCGAACAGCAATTGCTCGACGACGGCGCGCCATTGCGCCTCGGGAATCCCCGCGCCGATCCCGTAGGTGCTGCGCGTGGCGTAGGTCTCATCGAGTGAATCGCGCGGCGCCTTGCCGAGAAGATGATCGATCACGCGTCCGCGCCCGAAACGCTGATCGAGGCGCATCACCGCCGAGAGCGCCTTGGCAGCAAGCTCGGTCGCGTCGATCGCGGTCGGCGGATCGCTGCAGATATCGCACTCGCCGCACGGTTCCGCGTCGTCCTCGCCGAAATAGCGCCGCACCGCCGCGCGCCGGCAATGGAAGCCGTCGAAGAAGGCGAAGAGCTGGCGCGCCTTCTTCATTTGCACGGCCTTGATCTCTTCCGAGGCGTTCGATTGCTGCGCGAACATCAGCGCGCGCCTGAGATCGCCCGCGCCATAGAGCGCGAAGCCTTCCGCGCGCTCGCCGTCGCGCCCCGCACGGCCGACCTCCTGCCAGTAGGCCTCGATCGATTTTGGCGGATCGGCGTGGATCACGAAGCGCACGTCGGGCTTGTCGACGCCCATGCCGAACGCGATGGTCGCGACCATGACCAGGCCGTCTTCGTTCTGGAAGCGATGCTGGCGTTCCTCGCGCAGCGCAGCGTCGAGCCCGGCGTGATAGCCGAGCGCTTCGACGCCGTTCTTCGCCAGCTGCTCGGCCAGCGTCTCCACGCCGTCGCGCGTGGCGGCGTAGACGATGCCGGCCTGGCCCGCGCGCGCCTTCACCAGCTGGAGCACGCGCTCGGCAGGGCGGTGCTTGCGCTCCGCCGAGAGCACGAGATTGGGCCGGTCGAAACTCGCGACGAAGCTCTTGGCGTGCTCCAAGCGCAATTGTGCGCGGATATCGGCTTGCGTCTTGAGATCGGCGGTGGCGGTGACGGCTATGCGCGGCGTCTCCGGAAAAATCTCCGCGAGCTTGCCGAGCCCGCGATAATCGGGGCGGAAATCATGGCCCCATTGCGAGACGCAATGCGCCTCGTCGATGGCGATGAGCGAGAGCCTCGTCTCGGAGAGGAAACTCAGGAAGTTCGGCTGGAAGAGGCCTTCCGGCGACACGTAGAGCAGATCGAGCGCGCCTTCGCGCGCGGCCATGAGCGCCTCGCGCCGCGCGTCGGACGCCATCGTGGAATCGATCCGCGCGCACGCGACGCCCGCGCTTCTGAGCGCCGCAACCTGATCCTGCATGAGCGCGATCAGCGGCGAAACCACGAGGCCTGCGCCATCGCGCAGGATCGCGGGGATCTGGTAGCACAGGCTCTTGCCCCCGCCCGTCGGCAGGATCGCGAGCGCATCGCGCCCCGCCAAAAGCTCGCCGATGACGCCCGCCTGCAGCCCGCGGAAATCCGCGTGCCCGAACGTGCGCTGCAGGAGTTCGCGGGCGGCGGCGAGGTCGGTCATGCCGCCACGATAGCGCGATTCAGTCGAGCCGCGGCAGGTCGGCGAGGCGCAAGGCGAGACGTGGGATGAGGGGCGCCGTCGCGGTTTCTTCGAGGCCGATGATCGTGGGCGCGCCATATGCGCCCTCGGCGTCAAGGCGATGCACGAGGCGGCGGCGGCATCGCAATCGGCGATCCAGTAATCGCGCACGCCGCCGGCCGCATAGCGCGGCGCTTTGGTGTTCTGATCCCAATCGAGCGTGACGTCCGAGATTTCGATCACGAGCAGCACATTGGCGCCGTTCACGTCCTCATCAGGCATTGCGGCGTCATAGACGCAAGAGTCCGGCGCTGCGGGCCATAATGCTCGGACACGGGCATGGTCTTGTCCGGCATGATCACGTATTCGGGGCCAAGCGACTGGACCAGCCAGCGATTGACCGCCGCGTTCCAGCGGCGCGTGCGGGGGCCGTCGGCGGGCATCTCGTAGAGGTCTCCGTCGATCACTTCGAGTTCGGGATAGTCTGGGAAGACGCCGGCCGCGTGGAGGCGGATGGCGTCGTCGACGGTGAGCTTGCGCTTGACGTAGGTCAGTGGCGGCGGTCGCATGGGGCGTTCATGAGCGCAGTCTAGCGCATCGCAGCGCCAGTTTCACCCTGTGCGGTGAGCATTCCCAGGCACAGCCCCGTCTGTCCAGCCCAATAGAGCATCCAGCCGGTGAAGCTCAGCGCGAACGCGAGGGTTGGATCGTCCTGCGGGTGGAACATATTCGCCGCGACGAACGCATCCGAGATGAAGAATAGAACGGCGCCCGCCATCGCCGGCCAGCGCGCACGCGGCAGCGTCAGCGCCGTGAGCGTCATCAGCGTCAAGACGCCGGTATAGACGCTGAGCGGAACGAACAGCGGATCCGTGCGCGGCACGAGCAACGCCGTCAACGCGACCGCGCCAACTGTGACCGCCGTCATCGCGCCAAGCCTTCTCGGCTTGCGCAATGCCGCGCCGATATCGGCGCCGCCGCGCAGGAAGCTCGCAATGTAGAAGAGATGCCCGACGAGAAAGGCGCCCGCGCCGATGAGAAACCAGTCCCCGCCGAGCGCCAGCCCAATATCGCCGACCGCGCCGAAGATGAGCGCACACGTCAGCAGCGTCGCGCGGTTCAGCGCCGCCATCAGCGCAAGCGGCAGAATGCCGGACGCTTTCAGCGCCGCAATCGCGAAGGGCGGCGCTGCTGCGGCGACCATAGGCGGCCCCGCCGCGCCGTAAGCGACCGCAAGCAGCGCCGAGAGCGCCAGCAGCGCCCAGCCGAACGTGCCGAGGCGCACCGTCACGCTTCGGGAACGACGTGGTCGAGGGCGATCGCGAGGTCGGGGATCAGGAGCGCTTGCGCGATCTGCGATGCTTCCACGCGGGCGATGCTCTGATACGCGCCGTCGTGGGGAGTGCGATGGATGACAATGGCGCGCGCATTCACGTCCACGACCCAGTAGTCGCGGACGGCGTGGCGGGCGTAGCGCGAGGCGGAATCGGTGAGGTCGTCATTGAGGCTTGTGTCGGCGACCTCGACGACCAGCAGGATGCGTTCCGCAGGGACGATTCCCTGGGGCGGCCCGTCGGCGAGGACATAAATGTCCGGGCTGGGCGCATTGTGTTTCGAGAGGCGCAGGGTGGTCTGCACGCCGACGAAGTACTTTTCAGCGTCGATCGCACGAATGATGTTGGCGGCGATTCTCATCGCATGGTTGATGTGGCGCTCTCCGTCCTCGGGCATGTCATAGATCTCCCCATCGAGCAGGACGGCGCGTTTGGGCAATTGTCCGGCCTCGCTCATGGCGCGGACGTCATCGATGGTGAACTTATGACGCTTAAGCGTGGTCGGGGATGGGAAGGGGGCGTTCATAACGGCACCATACCCGATTGGCGCTCTCTTTTCATCACTCCGCCGCCGCGGGCGGGGCCTGCGCGTAGCCGAGTCGCCGGTTGAGCGCGTCGAGCAGGTCCTGCGCGGCGAGCGCGATCACGGCGCCGGGCGGATAGACGGCGGCTGCGCCCATATCCTTCAGCGTCTGCACGTCGTCCGGCGGGATGACGCCGCCGACGACGATCATGATGTCCTTCCTGCCGCGCGCATCGAGCGCGGCGCGCAGCGGCGGCAGAAGCGCAAGATGTCCCGCCGCAAGCGACGAAAAGCCGACGACGTGCACATTGCTGGCGATCGCCAGATCCGCAGTCTCCTCCGGCGTCGCGAACAGCGGCCCGATCTCCACCTCGAAGCCGAGATCGGCGAACGCCGACGCGATCACCTTCTGCCCGCGATCGTGCCCGTCCTGCCCCATCTTAGCGACGAGGATTTTCGGCGAACGCCCGTCATTGTCGCGGAACGCCTGCGTCATGTGCCGGGTGCGCATCACCTCGTGGTCGTCGCCGGCTTCGCGGGCGTAGACGTCCTTGATCACGCGCGTCACCGGCTTGTGGCGCCCCCACGCGCGTTCGAGCGCTTCGGAAATCTCCCCCACCGTCGCTTTCGCCCGCGCCGCTTTCACCGCGAGATCGAGCAGATTGCCGCGATCGGGGCTGCGGCCCGCTCGCGCCGATTTCTCCAGCGCATCGAGCGCCAGGTCGACGTCACGCTGTTCACGCTCGGCGCGCAGGCGCTTGAGCTTCTCGATCTGGGTCGCGCGCACCTTTTCATTGTCGACCTTGAGGATCGGGACGGCTTCGTCCTCGGCGAGCTTGAACTTGTTGACGCCGACGATGGTCTGATGGCCGGTGTCGATGCGCGCTTGCGTGCGCGCCGCTGCTTCCTCGATGCGCAGCTTCGGCAGGCCTTGCTCGATCGCCTTGGTCATGCCGCCGAGCGCTTCGACTTCTTGGATGTGGGCCCAGGCCTTCTCCGCGAGGTCGGCGGTGAGGCGTTCGATGTAATAGGAGCCGCCCCAGGGATCGGCGGGGCGGGTGACGCCGCCTTCCGTCTGCAGGAAGATCTGCGTGTTGCGCGCGATGCGGGCGGAGAAATCCGTCGGCAGCGCCAGCGCCTCGTCCAGCGAGTTCGTGTGCAGCGATTGCGTGTGCCCATAGGCCGCCGCCATCGCTTCGATGCAGGTGCGGATCGCGTTGTTGTAAACGTCCTGCGCCGTCAGGCTCCAACCGCTCGTCTGGCAATGCGTCCTGAGCGCCAGCGAGCGCTCATCCTTCGGCTCGAACTGCTTCACGAGCTTCGCCCAGAGGAGGCGCGCTGCGCGCATCTTGGCGATCTCCATGAACGGGTTCATCCCGATCGCCCAAAAGAACGAGAGCCGCGGCGCGAACTGGTCGATCGTCAGCCCCGCCTCGAGCCCCGCGCGGATGTATTCGACGCCGTCCGCCAGCGTGTAGCCGAGCTCCAGGTCCGCCGTCGCGCCGGCTTCCTGCATGTGGTAGCCGCTGATCGAGATCGGATTGAACTTCGGCATGTGCTGTGAGGCGTAGGCGAAGATGTCGGACACGATCCGCATCGATCCCTCAGGGGGATAGATGTACGTGTTGCGGACCATGAATTCCTTCAGGATGTCGTTCTGGATGGTGCCGGCAAGCTTTTCCGGCGCCACGCCTTGTTCCTCCGCCGCGACGATATAGAGCGCGAGGATCGGCAGAACGGCGCCGTTCATCGTCATCGACACGCTCATCTGGTCGAGCGGGATGCCGCTGAACAGCGTGCGCATGTCATAGATCGAATCGATCGCCACGCCCGCCATGCCCACATCGCCGACGACGCGCGGGTGATCGCTGTCATAGCCGCGGTGCGTGGCGAGATCAAACGCGACCGAAAGCCCCTTCTGCCCCGCCGCCAGATTGCGCCGGTAGAACGCGTTTGAATCCTCCGCCGTCGAAAAGCCCGCATACTGACGGATCGTCCACGGCTGCTGCACGTACATCGTCGGATATGGCCCGCGCACATTCGGCGCGAGGCCGGGGAAGCCGTTGACGAAATCAAGCGGCGCGCGGTCTTCGCCCGTATAGAGCGCCTTCACCGGAATCCCTTCCGGCGTCAGCCATGGATCGTCCTTCACCGAAGGCGCAGGGCCCTTGGTTTCAGTGAGCGCCAGCTTGGAAAAATCGGGGAGAGTCATGTCGAGGGCCGTGTTGAATTGGCAAATCGAACGAGCGCGGCCGCATCGCCGCGGAATGCGTTGAGGTCGATCGGGCCGGAGACGCCGCGCTTGCGTCCGCGATTGTGGTGCTGCCAGATCACCCAGTCGCGCTCGCGAAAATCGGGCGCGCGGAAGAGCGAGCGCAGCCAGAAGCGTTCGCCGCGCACGCCGGCGAGATGCGCGTCATGGAATTCCCGCGTCGTGTAGAGGATCGGCCGCACGCCATAATGCGCCTCGACCCGTTCGAGGAACGCGCCCATCTCACCCACGACATCGCGCATCGTCGGCCCTTCGCGGCAGGGGCCTTTGTGTTCGAGATCGAGCGCCGGCGGCATAGTTCCGGCCGCGCGCGGCACGGTGCGGATGAAATTCTCCGCCTGCTGCGCGCCCGGCCGGCACAGCGTGAAGAAATGATACGCCCCGCGCAGCACCCCGGCGCGCGCCGCGTCCGCCCAATTGCGCGCGAACCGCGGATCGACGTGATCGGCGCCCTCCGTCGCCTTGATGTAGGCGAACGCGACATCATCGCCCGCAAGCGCGCGCCAATCGATCGCGCCCTGATGCCAGGAGACGTCCACGCCCTGCACGTAACGCTGCGCCCACGGCGCCCACCAGCCGCCGACGATCGCGACCGTCGCGGCGAGGAGCGCGGCAGCAGCGATAGCGGCGAGAGCCAACACGCCTCTCCTCATCCCCAACGCCCCCTCATCCCGGACGCGCCGCAGGCGCGATCCGGAACCCAGGGGATCAAAGGGCGCAGCCCTTGCCGCTGGCTTCCGGGTCTCCGCGTTGCTGCGCAACGCTCCGCCCGGAATGAGGGAGGAGAGGCGGGGCGGCGCATCACGCAATCCCCAACGCCGCATGCAGCCGCTCGATGCTTTCCAGCACGTCGCGCCCCGCGAAGATGAACTGGTCGACGCCTGCCGCGCGCCATGCCTCTTCATGCGCGCCGGGGCGTCCTGCGAGGATCACCCACTCCGCTCCGGCCGCCTTGAGCGAGGCGGCCGCCTCCGCGGCCTGCGCGGCATAGGCGGCGTCTGTTCCCACGATCACGGCGACGCCCGTCTGCGCCACGGCCATGCTCGCGCACATCTCGGCAATTGACTCGTACACCGCTTCCGGCTCGTAGCTGTGGACGCCGCCGGCGGCGAAAAGATTGCGCGCGAAATTGGCGCGTGCGGAGAATTCCGAGAGCTTGCCCAGCGTGGCGAAGAACACCGGCGCGGGCTTCGCCGCTTCGGCCTTGGCGCGCAACGCTTCGAGCGGCGCGGCCCAGCGGATCGCGGGCAGGGGCGCGCAGACGATCTCGCCCGTGCGCGTCGGCGCCGCCTCGGGCAAGGGCTCGAACGCCGGCAAGTCCGCGTCGAGCAGCGGGAAATCGCTGACCCCGGTGATCGTCTGCTTGCGCAGCGCATAATCGCGCTGGTGCGCTTCGCGGATCGCGGCGATCTCCTCTTGCAGCCAGCCGCGCTTCAGCGCCTCCACGATCCCGCCTTCGATCTCGATCTTCTGCATGAACGCCCAGCCGGCTTCGGCGAGCTCGCGCGTGAGCTTCTCCACAAACCAGGCGCCGCCGGCCGGATCGATCACATGCCCCGCATGGCTCTCCTCCATCAGCACGAGCTGCGTGTTGCGCGCGATCCGCCGCGCGAACGGCGTGGGGCCACCGAGCGCATCGGTGAACGGGCGCACGCTGATCGCCTGGGCGCCCCCGATGGCGGCGGCGAAGCAGGCGCTCGTCGTGCGCAGAATGTTCGTCCACGGATCATAGCGCGTCATCATCCGCCGCGAGGTGACGGCGTGGATTTTGGCGCCGCGCTTGGCCTCCGCCGCGCCCGCCGCCTCCATCACCCGCCCCCAGCAGAGCCTGAGCGCGCGCAGCTTGGCGGCCTCGACCAAGGCGTCAGGCCCCACGCTGAGCGTGAACAGGAGGTGGCGGCTTGCGTTGTTCACGCTGACGCCTGCGTCAGCGAGCGCGCGCAGATAGGCGATCCCGCTTGCCAGCGCAAAGCCGAGTTCCTGGCCCTCCGAGCCGCCGGCCTCGTGCGCCGGACGCGCGTCGACGCGCAGGGCGTTGGCGTTGGGGAAGTCATCGTTGATCAGCGCGGCGAGTTCGGCTGCGCGCGAGATGTCCTCACGCCCCATGGCGCCGGTCGCTGCGAACGCGCCGATCGGATCGGCGTTGAACGCGGCTGCGACATTGAACAGGTTGCGCTCCGCCAGGTAACGCACGAAATCGCCCGCCGTCGCGAGCGTGTGGGGCCCTGCGTCCAGCGAGATCGGCGCAAGATCGAGCAGAACGCCATCGAGCGTGCGCGCCCAATCGCCATCGCCGCGAACACGCACCCCGCGCACGCCCTCGGGGTCGATCGCAAGCTCGATATCTGTGACGCCGCCGTCAAGGTCGCTCAGAATCTCGGCGTTCGCCTGGAACGGGTCCCGCTGTGCGACGATCTGGCGGATGCGCCATGGCAGGTGCGCATCGCGCAGGGCGGATGCTCCGCGTACGAAGGGCGCCGCGCCGGGCTGGCCGCTCGGATCATCGCGCGTCGCGATATCGGCTTCGCGATAGAGCGGCTTGAGCGCAATCCCGTCCGCGCTCTTGCCGACAAGCCTCTCCCAAGGCGCGCCCTTGAGCGACTTCTCCGCGAGCGCGCGCCACTTCTCTTCCTCCGGCGGGGCGAAATCCTTGGCGAAGTCGGTCATGGGCTGAGTTGGGTCCTGGGGCGCCGCCGCGTCAAGTTGCAGTGCAGCATCGGCGTGTTATTCCCCCAGGGGCTCCGTTAGACAAGGCGCGAAGCAAGCCCTGGGCGGATGCGAGCAGGCGAGAGAAGCCAGGGAGACCTCATGTCGTTGCCGCCGGTCCTGCAGAAGCTGCGCATTCCTGTCGTTGGTTCGCCCCTCTTCATCATTTCCCAGCCCGATCTGGTGATCGCGCAATGCAAGGCCGGAATCGTCGGTTCGTTCCCGGCGCTCAACGCGCGTCCGGGCCCGGTGCTGGAGGAATGGCTGAAGCGCATCACCGATGCGCTCGGCCCTGAGGATGCGCCTTACGCCGTGAATCAAATCGTCCACAAGTCGAACGATCGCCTGCAGCACGACGTCGACATGTGCGTGAAGTACAAGGTCCCCGTCGTCATCACCTCGCTCGGCGCCCAGCCCTGGCTCAATGAGGCGATCCATTCCTATGGCGGAATCGTGCTGCACGACATCATCAATATCGCCCACGCCAAGAAGGCGTTGGAGAAGGGCGCAGATGGCCTCATCGCCGTGTGCGCCGGCGCCGGCGGCCATGCGGGCGCGCTCTCGCCCTTCGCGCTGATCCAGGAGCTGCGCGGCTTCTTCGACGGGCCGCTGCTGCTCTCCGGCGCCATCGCCAATGGCGGCGCGGTGCTCGCGGCCGAGGCCATGGGCGCCGATCTCGCCTATATCGGCTCGGCCTTCATCGCCACGAAAGAGGCGAACGCGCCGCAGGGCTATAAAGACATGATCGTCGAAAGCGGCGCGGAGGACATCGTTTATTCCAACCTGTTCACCGGCGTGCACGGCAACTACCTGAAGCCCTCGATAACGCGCGCCGGGCTTGATCCCGACAATCTTCCCGAAGCCGATCCCTCGAAGATGAATTTCGGCTCCGGCGGCAACACCGAAGCCAAGGCCTGGAAGGATATCTGGGGCTGCGGCCAGGGGATCGGCGTGGTGAAAGAAATTGTCTCCGCGGGGGCGCTCGTCGATCGTCTCGAGGCCGAATATCGGGCCGCGAAGCGCCGTCTCCTGGGCGCGGCCGCGCCGGCCGCGCTGGCCGCGGAATAGAGGATAGATCCCGGCCGATCCGAGAGACCGAAACCGCGCCTAAGCTCAGTCCATCCAACGTGATGGAGGCAGGCGCATGCTATCAGGATCGGGATTCGGCCGCAGGGCGTTGCGGGCCTGCGCCCTCGCCGCGGCGCTGGCGCTCGCGCCCGCGTGCGCCCTCGTCCCGCTCGACGAACCGATCGTCGCCGCCGAGCGGCTCGACCATCGCGCCTACGCACTGATCGCGACCTATGCCGCAGCGCTCGAGGAGGCGGCCGATATCGTCGCCGATCCCGCCGTCCCGCTCGCGTTCAAGCGGGCCTTGGGCAAGGCGGAGGCAGCCGCGTCCCAGGCGGTCGCCGCGCTCGAAACGGCGCTCGCGATTTATGTCCGTACACGGAACGGCGCGCCGCTCGTGGAGGCGACGGCGCAGGCCGAGGCGTCCGTCGCGCGCTTCAGCGCGCTCGTGCGTTCGCCGGAGCGCAATTGATGCACGCGCTCATCCTCCAGCTGCAGCTCCTGCTCGCCGCGCTCTCCGCATTCCTGCCGCTCGTGCCCGGCGACAGCCGCGCCCGCGCCGCCGAACTGCTCGACATCGCCGCCAAGGCGCTCGCCGCGGGCGCCGGGACGGCCGCGAACCTCGACGATCTGTCGCAGAAACTGGCGGCCGTCCGCGCCGAGGTGGAGGCGATGGCGGCGGCGGGGCGCCCGGTCTCCGCCGCTGAGGTCGACGCCGCGCTTGCGCGCCTCGACGCCGCCCGGGTCGCGTTCCGCGCCGCGCTCGCCGCCGCGGAGAAATGAACGCCATTCCTCGCTCGGCGCATCGCGGGCGAGGAAGGGGAGGCTCCCGCAAGGGACGAAGGCGCCCCGCCCCCCGGCCTTCGGCCCGCTTCACGCGGGCGCCTCCCCGCTCTATTGAGCCCTGATGCGCAACGGCATCCTCGCAATCGATCAGGGCACCACCTCGACCCGCGCGATCGTCTTCAACGAAGCCTTCGAGCCCCAGGCCGTCTCCCAGATCGAACTCACCCAGCACTATCCGCAGCCAGGATGGGTCGAGCACGACCTGGAAGAGATCTGGCGCGCCACGCTGCAGACGTGCCGCGAAGCGATCGACAAGGCAGGAGGCCCTTCCGCCATCGCCGCCATCGGCATCACCAACCAGCGCGAGACGACCGCGATCTGGGACCGCGCCACCGGCGCGCCGATCCACCGCGCCATCGTCTGGCAGGATCGCCGCACCGCCGATCGCTGCGATGCGCTGCGCGCCGCCGGCCACGAAGCGGCGGTGCAGGAGAGGACCGGCCTTGTGCTCGATCCCTATTTCTCGGCCACCAAGATCGCCTGGATCCTCGATCACGTCCCTGGCGCCAGACAGCGCGCGGAAGAGGGCGCGCTCGCGTTCGGCACGATCGATTCATTCCTGATCTGGCGGCTCACCAACGGCCGCGTGCACGCCACCGACGTCACCAACGCGGCGCGCACGCTGCTCTACACGCTCGCGCCGCCCGATTGGTCGGACGCCATGTGCGCGCTGTTCGCCGTCCCGCGCGCGATCCTGCCGGAGGCGCGCCCCTCCGCCGGTGATTTCGGCGCAAGCGATCCTTCGCATTTCGGCCGCGCCATCCCCATCGCGGGCGTCGCCGGCGATCAGCAGGCGGCGCTTGTCGGCCATGGCTGCCTCAGTCCCGGCCGCGCCAAGGCCACCTACGGCACCGGCTGCTTCCTGGTGATGAATGCGGGCCAGACTGCGCCGCATTCGAAGAACCGGCTGCTCGCCACCATCGGCTATCAGACCAAGGATCAGTTCTCTTACGCGCTCGAAGGATCGATCTTCTCCGCCGGCGCCACCATCCAATGGCTGCGCGATGGGCTGAAAATCATCCAGGCCTCGCGCGAATCCGAAGCGCTCGCCGCATCGCTCAAGGACAATGGCGGCGTCTATCTCGTGCCGGCGTTCGCCGGGCTTGGCGCGCCGCAGTGGAACGCCGATGCGCGCGGCGCCATCGTCGGCCTGACGCGCGATTCGACCGGCGCCCATGTCGTGCGCGCCGGAATCGAGGCGATCGCCTACCAGACCCGCGATCTCCTGGACGCGCTCAGCGCCGATGGCGCGCCTGCGCCAGAGACGCTGCTGGTGGACGGCGGCGTGACCGCCAATGGCTGGGCGATGCAGTTTCTCGCCGACATCTGCGAGGCCCCGGTCGAGCGCCCCGCCTATCAAGAAGTGACCGCCCTCGGCGCCGCCAGGCTCGCCGCGTTAGGCGCAGGTCTCATCCCCGATCTCGCCGCCGTTCCGGAGGGCGCACCCCGCGCCCGCTGGGCGCCGCAAATGAGCGCCGAGGAGCGTGCACGGCTTCTGGGGGGCTGGCGCCGTGCGGTGGCGGGCGCTTTGGCGGTTGCGCGCCCGGCTGCGACCGCCTAAGTGGCGCGCTCCCCAAGTGGGACATGGTGTGTGCCCGTAGCTCAGCCGGTAGAGCATCTGACTTTTAATCAGAGGGTCCCGGGTTCGAATCCCGGCGGGCATACCACTCTCGCGGGGATCAGGACCAGCTCGGCCGCGCCGACGCGGCGATCCGGTCGCATCGTCAGCGCAAAGCGCCTGGACTAATGGGTCGTTAACGGCGAAGAAACTACTTCGCGCGCAGGTAAGCGGGCCTAAAGCAGCTGATCGCCGGCGCTGTTTCGCCGCCAATGGGGAACTGAAGGGGATAGCGATGAAACTCGGAATGAAGAGCGCGGCCGCGCTCGCGGCGCTGACCGCTGCGGCCCCCGCGGCGTACGCGACGGACGGCTGGTATGGCCGTGTCGACGTTGGTTACAGCTTTGCGGGCGATTTCGACATCGACGACGACGGGGTCTACGACTACGGGGCGCCGGAGTTTGAGAACGACTGGGTCGAGTCGCTTGGCCTTGGCTATGCGTTCGACAACGG
>JACAEE010000066.1 GCA_013389015.1 Hydrogenophilaceae bacterium
GAAGTGGCGCTGCGCGACGGCGGCCTCCTCGTCCCGCGCCGCCAGGCCGCGCTGCGCGCTGATCCAGGACTGCGCTTCGATGGCGCCCGCATGCCAGGCGAGCGGACGGGCCCAACTGGCCTCAAGAATCGCCGCCGCGCCGGCAAGTTCTTCGGTGAGCATGGCGCCCTGGTGGGTGTTGACCGCCGCATGCGCCTGTTTGAGCGCGCGGTCGGCGGCGCCGGCGGCTTCCGCGACCATCGCCGCGCCGAGCGCGAACGCGATCGCCAGCACCGCGGCGGCGACGCGTGCGACAAGGGCGAAGGCGGAGCGGCGGACAAGCAACGCCATGGCGCGAGCTTAGCAGCGTCGGCGGCGCACGCCAAAGCGGGCTTGACGGCCCGGGCGTTTGGCGGCCTTGAAAGGCCGCCCCTGGGGCTGCGCGACGCGTCCTGCGCTGCGGCGTGATCTTCCGGAGTCGGAATGTTCAAATCCCTCAGCGTTCGCGTGGTGATCGCGCTCGTCCTGGGCGTGGCGGCGGGCGCGTATGTCCGCACCGAGGCGCCGGCGCTGCAGGAGGCGGCCGGCTATGTCGAGGCGTTCGGCGGCCTGTGGCTCAACGCGCTGCGCATGACGGTGGTGCCGCTTGTCTTTTCCCTCGTGGTGATCGGCATCGCCTCGGTCGCCGACGCCGCCGCGACGGGACGCCTGGCGGCGCGCGCGGTGCTGCTCTTCTCGGTGCTCCTCGTCTTTGCTGCGCTCTACTCGATCGCGGCCACGAGCGGCTTGCTCCAAGTCTGGCCGATCGATCCGGCGGCGGCGCGCGCGTTCCTCGCCGGCGCGCCGGCGGGAGAAGCCGCGCCCGCCGCGCCCGAAGGCGGTTTCGCCCGGTGGCTGCAATCGCTGGCGCCGTCCAATCCGATCGCCGCGGCGGCGGAGGAGGCGATCCTGCCGCTGGTGGTCTTCGCGGTGTTTTTCGGCTTCGCCGCCACGCGCCTGGGCGAAGAGCAGAAGGCCGCCATCGTAAACCTCTTCCGCGCCATCGCCGAGGCGATGATCGTGATCGTGCATTGGGTGCTGATCGCTGCGCCCATCGGCGTGTTCGCGCTGTCGCTCGGCGTCGGCCTGCGGGCGGGCTTCGGCGCCGTCGGCGTGCTCGCGCATTATGTGGCGATCGTGTCGCTCGTGACCCTCGGGATCACGATCATCGCGCTGTTCCTGGCGATCACCTGGGGGCGCGCGCCGGCGGCCCGCTTCGCCGCCGCGGCGGGGGCGCCGCTCGCGGTGGCGTTCTCCACGCAGTCTTCGCTCGCGTCGCTGCCGGCGATGCTGGAGGCCGCGCGCACGGGCCTCGGCGTGCCGCGGCGCATCACCGATCTCGTGCTGCCGCTCGCGGTCGCGGTGTTCCGCTTCACCAGCCCCGTCGCCAATCTCGCGGTCGCGCTCTATATCGCCGCGCTCTACGGCCTTTCGCCCACGCCGCTGGCGTTGATCGGCGCGGTCGTGGTCGCGTTCGCTGTGAGCATCGGCTCGGTCGGGCTGCCGGGGCAAGTGTCGTTCATCGCCTCGATGACGCCGATCTGCATCGCGCTCGGCGCGCCGGTGGAGCTCCTGGGCGTGCTGCTTGCCGTCGAGGTCGCGCCCGACATCTTCCGCACGCGCGGCAATGTGTCGGGCGATCTCGCCGCAACCTTGATCCTCAGCGACAAGAAAGAGCGCGACGCCGAGGCGGGGTGATCAGGGCGGCGGGATGTGGAATGTGCGGCGCACGCGCGACGGCTCGGGCGCGCCATCGACGGTCCGGGGCGTGAACCGGGTTTGCGCGAGCGCCTGGCGCACTGCGTCGCCGAAGCCGCGCCCGCGCGGACTTTCGCTCAAGATTTCGATGAAGTCGGCCGGCGCGCGTCCGCTCACCGTGACGATGAACTCGACCTCGACGATTCCGGTTTCGCCGCCGCGGGCGCGGGCGGGATACTCCACCCGGATCGCGCGCGCGGGCCGCGCTTCGCGAATGGCGGCGCTCGGCATGGAGGCGGCGGCGCCGGGCGGCGGCGTGACGCTCACGCGCGGGGCGGGCCGCATCGGCGGCGGCGCGATCATCGGCGCGCGGTCCGCATAGCGGAAGCCATTGTAGGAGACATAGGCCGGGCGCCCGTCCTCGTGCGTGAGCACGAACCAATACTGGCTGTTGTTGCGCACCGAGCGGCGCGGGGCGATGACCTGATCGGCGTCGACATAGGCGATGACCGCCGCGTTCGAAGCAGGCGCCTCGCGCATCGGCGCGCGCACGGGAGAGACCACGCGCCGGCTGAACGGCGCGGAGGGCAGCATGGCCACGAGGCTGCTGATCCGCGTGCGCGCTTCGCCCGCGCGCGCGCCGTCGGGCCATTCCTGCAGGAAGGCGGCCAGCCGCTCGATCGACCCGTCGCCCACGGCGCCGCTCCAGGCGAGATCTTCGCGGGCGCCGAGTTCGTTTCGCGCGGCGGCGGCGCGCTCTCCACCGGCTGCGATCGCCGCGCGCAAATCCGCCGCAGAAGCCGACGCGGCCCATGTGGCGTGGTCGACGCTCGCCGGCGGCGCGGGCGCTGGCGCTTGCACCGGCGCGGCTGCGCCAGCCTGCGGCGCGGCGCGGCCGCTCTGCAGGTACTGGTAGAGGAAAAAGAGCGCCGCCGC
>JACAEE010000050.1 GCA_013389015.1 Hydrogenophilaceae bacterium
AGTCGAGGAATTCGACGTTGGCGACGGTGTCGGTTCCGTCGGCGCCGGCCGTGACCGTCCACGAGCCGTTGAGATTGCGCACCCAGGTCGCGGACGTGGAGGCGATCGTATACACCGACGTGTCCACGCCTGAGCCGCCGTCGATGGAATCCGCGCCGGCGGCGCCAGTGAGCCGGTTGGCGGCGCTGTTGCCTATGAGCGTGTCGGCGCCGCCGCCGCCGACGGCGTTCTCAATTACGACGCCGCTGGCGATGGTGAAGCCGCCGCGGATCGTGGTGTGCGACGACACGTAGCCGCCGCCGCCGATCGCGTTGAGCAGGGTCGCGGCGTTGAGGTTGATCGTCGCTGCAAGCGTGGTCACGCCTGCGGAGATCGTGTCCACGCCGCCGGCGTCCCAAATGCACTGGAACAGCGTGCCGCCCGCGTTGACCACCGGCATCGTATAGGTCGTATCGCCCGTGTTGGTGGACTGGTTGGCGCCATAGCGCTGCTGCAGGAGCGCGATATCGAGCGCCATGGGCGTGGCCTGCGCGCCGTAGGCGAGGATGGTGTTGGGAAAAACCGAGGCCCAGCCGTCATTGTAGGTCATCGTCGTGAACACGCCCTGGTTCAAGAGGAACGTGCCGAAGGAATTGAACGGGCTGACGACGCCCTGCATGATCTCGGAATTGCCGCTGTTGTCATGCGGGTGGGTGAGGCCGAGGCCGTGGCCGAACTCGTGGATCAAGGTCACGAAGCCGAGACCGCCAGGAGCGAGGCCGGCGGAGGTCCAGCCGGCGCCGTCAGGTGCGAATTCGCCATAGCCGATCGAGCCGCCGGTGACGGTGAATTGGCCGAGGACGTTGTCTTCAAGGTCGGCGATGAACAGGATGAATTCGGCGCCGGTCGATGTCGCAGATTGCGAGAAGGTCAGGTTGGCGACGGCGGAAAAGGTGGCGAGCGCCGTCATGGCGGCGTTGATCTCTTCCGTGGTCCAGCTGCGCAGCGCCGTGTTTCCTCCGAATGTTTCGCCGCTGGCGGCGAAGTAGACGTCGATGTGCATCGGCGTGGCGAAGCCGAAATCGATCGTATCCAGCGGGTCCTGGGGCGGGCCGAGCGCGGCGGTCACGCGGTAGCCGCCGGTGAGAGTCGGTCCCGACTCCGCTTCCCACGCCCGCGCGTTCAGGTAATAGGTTCCGCTTTCCGTCGCCGTGAAGCGCAACATCGAACTGAGGCCGGGGCCGGCGTCATCGTCGATGGCGATCAGCTGGCCGGATGCGTTGTAGAGTTCGAGATACGGATCCGAGAGCGGGGTCGCGCCGTCGCCGCTCAACGTGAACACGTAGGATTGGCCGGCCGTCAGCTCGACGCGGAACCAATCATCGTCGCCGGGCGTGTTCACGAAGCCGGTGTCCTCGCCGCCGATGGCGAGCGTGAACGTGGTGGAGGCGTTCGCAGGGATCGTGTCGCCCGCGCTGGTCTTCGGCGCCGTTTCCGAGGCGTCTTGGGCCTTGCCGACATGGCGCGCGGCATGGCCGCGCAGGGCCGACAGCTGCGGGCTCCACTCGCGCGCAGCCTCCATGCCGACCGAGTCAAAGGGGGAGGCGTCGTAGGGGCCGTAGTGGAACGCGGGGGCGCTGCGAATGAAGAAGTGCTCACCTGATGGAAATGAACGTGCGCTCATGCTTCATCTCCCCAGCGCCGTCGGGCCTGATCATCTCGCGCCGATGTTCGCACCGCGGCGTGTGTTGCGCGCCGACTTTCGGGCGATCACAATAAGCAAAGCCGGAGCGGGCCGCTAGCGGATGTGGCCTTTGGCGCGCAAATAAGCGTTGAGAGCGGCGGGCCAGGGGCGCATGGCGCTTGTGATGGTTTTGAGCTTGGCGTTGTCGAGAGCGCTGTAGGGCGGGCGCTTGGCGGGCGTCGGGAATTCCGCGCTGGCGATGGCCTCGACCGTGGCGTTGACGCCGGCCTGGGCGATGATCTCCCGCGCGAAGGCGCACCAGGAGACGCCGCCATCGTCATTGACGACATGATAGCGGCCGGCCGGCGCGCGCTCGAGCACGAGATCCAGCATCGCCGCGGCGATGTCTTCGGTGGCGGTGGGGGACATGATCTGATCGTCCACCACGCGGAGATGGCCGCGCTCGCGGCCGAATTTCAGCATCGTCTCGACGAAATTGCCGCCCTTGCCGCTGGCGCCGGCGACGCCGAACAGGGAGGCGACGCGCAGGATGAGCACATCGTCATGCGCGGCGCGCGCAAGATCCTCGCCCATCGCTTTCGAAGCGCCATAGATATTGACGGGGGCCTTGGCGTCCTCCTCGGTGAGCGGCGTGCGCTTGTCCTGGCCGCCGAAGACGTAATCGGTGGAGACATGGACGAAGCGCGCGTTGCGCTGCGCGCAGAGTTCGGCGAGGCGGCGCACGAGATGGGCGTTGATGGTGAAGCCGAGTTGAGCGTTGGACTCGACCTCGTCGGTCTTGTGGTAGCTTGAGCAATTGATGAGGACGTCGAACTGCGTCTCGCCCAGGCGCGCGAGGGCCTCATCGAGGTTCGAGAGATCGGCGCGGTCGCGGCCGAAGGGCTCGATCGTCAGCGGCGCGCCGCGCGCTTGGTTGGCGCGCAGCACATCCTGGCCAAGCTGGCCGTTGGGGCCGAGGAGCAGCGCCTTCATATGCGCAGGATGCCGCCATAGAGCTCCACCGCCTTGATGCGCTCATGCCAGCGGTTGAGCTCGCGATACCATTCGAGCGTAATGGTGTGGGTGGTCTTGTCGATCTTGCCGGACTCGAGCGCGTCGCAGAGTTCGGCGACGCCGTCGCGGGCGCCGAGCTTGGCCTTCCAGCCGAGCGATTCGATCTTGTCGAAGTTCACGCGGTAGGAGCGGTGGTCGGCGTCGCCGTACCATTCGATCTTCACGTCGCGCGGCACGGCGTCGGCGACGATGTCGGCCAGGGGGCCGAGCTGGTAATTGTTCTCATCGGAACCGACATTGAAGATCTGGCCGTTCACTTTGTCGGCCGGGGCGGTGAGCATGAAAATCTGCGCGGCGGCGGTGTCGCGCACATGCACCATCGGGCGCCATTGCGTGCCGTCGCGCATCAGCGGCAGCACGCCCGTCTTCCACGCGCCGTACGTCATCCCGTTGATGGCGAGATCGAAGCGCACGCGCGGGCTCATGCCGTAGACGGTAGCTTGGCGCAGCACGACGACGGTGAACTTCTCGTCGGCCAGGGGCAGCACGTCCTGCTCGGCCTTCTCATTGGCCTTGGCGTAGGTGGTGAGCGGGTTGGTGGCGGCGGTTTCGTCGACGCGGATTTCGGGCGGCTGGAAGCCGTAGATCGAGCAGCTTGAGGGCAGGATGTAGCGCGTCGCGCCGGCCTCCTTGGCGAGGCGCGCGGTCGTGGCGCGGCTCTGGTGATTGATGGCGTAGGTCTCGGCCTGAAATTCTTCGCCCGCGGGATCATTGGACAGCGCGACGAGATCGATCACGGCGTCGCAGCCGGCGACGTGCTCCGGCTTGATGCAGCGGCTGTCCTCGCGGACGGTTTCGAGCTTCGGATGTTCGGGCAGGAGCTCGCGGCCGAAGAAGAAGCGGTCGAGCGCGCGGACTTCCAGACCCTCCTGCAGCAGCATGGGGACCAGCGTGGTGCCGATATAGCCGCCGGCGCCGGTGACGAGAATTCGCTTCATGTGATGCTCCGATTGCGCTCCAGCACGCCCCCGGGACGCCCGCGCGCGTGCGCCCTCGTGCGACGCCGCCTCCGCGTGACGCCGCCCCGCGCGCACGCCTAGGGAAAAGTTCTGCCCAGTTCGATCAATTGCTGCAATGTCGGCTGCTTCTTGTCCTTGTCGGACAGCGTCGGCGTCGCGCCGCGCAGGGGCCATTCGACGCCGAGGGCGGGATCGTCCCAGGCGAGGCCGAAATCGTGGTCGGGCGCGTAAAAATTGGTCACCTTGTAGATGACTTCGGTGTCCGGCTCCATGGTCATGAAGCCGTGCGCGAAACCGATGGGCACGAGGATCTGGTTCCAATCCTCCGCCGAGACCTCGACGGCGACATGCTTGCCGAACGTGGGCGAGCTGCGGCGCAAATCGACCGCGACGTCGAAGATGCGGCCCTTCACGACGCGCACGAGCTTGTCCTGCGCGAAGGGCGCGGCCTGGAAGTGCAGCCCGCGGATCGTGCCGACGTCGGCCGAGAGCGAGTGATTGTCCTGCACGAAATCGAGCGCGACGCCGCGTTCGGCCAGCGCCTTCTTGTTGTAGGTCTCGGAGAAGAACCCGCGGTGATCGCCGAATTTCTTCGTCTTGATGACGATCACGTCGTCAATCGCGGTCTTGGAAATGTCCATGCGCCTACCCGCGCAGCCAGCGTGCGGCCGCTCGAAAAATCGCGCGTTGGTACTGCATGGCGCCGGTGCGGACAAGACCCGGCCGAGGCCGCTCCATCCCGCGTATTTTATGCGTCATAAGGACGCAAGAATGCGCCGCAGGGCGGGCGCGGCGCGGGCGCGAATGCGGGGATAGGCGCCGCTTCAATCCGACCCACGCCGGGCCGCGTGATACTGGCCGTCAGGAGCACGCCATGATGGAACACTCAACGCGCCTCAATCTGAGCTATCTGCAGCCGGCGCAGGCGCAGAAGCATGTGACGGTGAACGAGAGCTTGCGCATGCTCGATGCGCTGGTGCAGCTCGCCGTCGTGTCGGCGACAGTGAGCGCTCAGCCGGCTTCGCCGGTGGATGGCGATTGCTACATCCTGCCGGCGGGCAAGACCGGGGCGGCGTGGGGCGCGATGGCGGACGGCGCCATCGCTCAGTACACGGACGGGGCCTGGTTCTCGCATGCGCCGCGCGAGGGCTGGATCGCGCATGTGAACGATACGGATCAGATGCTCGTCTATTCGGGGTCGGCGTGGAGCGCGTTGTCGACGCGGCTGCGGCTCTCCACGACGGACAGGATTCTGGGGCGCGTCTCGTCCGGCGCGGGCGCTGCGGAAGAGATCACGTTCACGGATCAGGCGCAGGCGCTGTGCGACGATGCGAGCGCGAGCGAAATGCGCGCGACCTTGGGGCTCGGCAGCGCGGCGGTGCAGAACACGGGCACGAGCGGGGCCAATGTGCCGCTGCTCAATGCGGCCAACACATGGGGCGCGGCGCAGACGGCGCCGGCGATCGGGATCTCTTCGAACTTTCCTTATTTCACGCTGCAGGACACGGACGGCGGGACGAACGAGAAGAATTACCGCTTCGTCGGCAATTCCTCGTTCTTTGAAGTCACGTTCATCAATGACGCGTTTTCCACTGAATCCACGGCGTTCCGGCTCGCGCGCTCGGGCACGACGCTGCAATACGCGCTGTTCGCCGGGGCGATCATACCGGGCACGGACGATGCGTTCGATCTCGGGACCGCTTCGATGCGCTGGGACGACGTCTACGCCACGAACGGCACGATCCAGACCTCCGATGCGCGGGAGAAGACGCCGCTGGCGCCGCTTTCGGATGCGCTCAAGCGCGCGGTGCGGCGCGCGTTCGAGGACGTGGGCGTGTTTCAATGGCTCTCCAGCGTGGCCGAGAAGGGCGGCGACTATGCCGAGGGCGGGGCGCGGCTGCATGTGGGCGTGACGGCGCAAACGGTGGCGGCCGCGTTCGCCGCCGAGGGGCTCGATGCGCGCCATTACGGGCTCTTCTGCGAAAGCGACGGGCGCCAGGGGCTGCGCTTGGGGCAACTGATGCTCTTGGCGCTGGCGTGTCTGTTCGAGCGCTCAGCGGCGGATGCGGCGTAGGACCGGGCGGCGATCAAGCAGGGCGAGCGGGCTCCAGGAAAGCGCCGCGGCGATCTCGCGTGTGCGCGCAGGGGACAGGCCTTTCGCCGGGCGATCGCGGAGCATCGCGCCTGCGCCTTTCAGCCCATCCATGATGCCGCGCCAGACGGGCGCCGCGCGGCCGCGCAGGCCGTCGCGCGCCAGCAGCGCGAGCTGCGCGACAGCGAAGGCCGGCGCAGCGATCGGCCAGAGCGGCGCCGGCATGCAGCGCACAAACGTCCAGATCCGGTTGCGCGCGCCATGATAGAGCGAAAAATCCGACCCGCGGCCGGCGGCGGCGGAGCCGACGTGACGCACGATCGCGTCCGGCGCCAGCACGATGCGCTCGCCGAGGAGGCGGAGGCGGAAGCTCAAGTCCACGTCCTCGAAATAGCAGAAGAAGCGCGGGTCGAAGCCGCCGGCGCGGTCGAACGCGTCGCGCCGGTAGAGGACGGCGGCGCCGCACGCGCCGAACGTCTCGGCCTCGGCGAGCGCGTAACGCGCGCGCGGCCTGGCGTAGCCGCCGCGCCAGCCGACGCCGCAGATGCTCAAGACATCGCCGGCGCCGTCGAGCCTGTCGGGGGCCTCGTCCATGAGCTGCAGCGAAGCGACGGCGGCCGCGCCCGTGCGTGCGGCGGCGGCGAGCAGGCGCTCCAGCCAATCCGGCTCGGGGAAGGCGTCGGGGTTGAGCAGCGCCAGATAGGGCGCCGCTGAGAGAGCGGCGGCCCGGTTGTTGCCGGCGGCGAATCCGAGATTCTCCGCGCTGCGCACAAGACGCGCGCGCGGCGGGAGGCGCACGGCGTCCACCGCGCCGTCGGTGGACGCGTTGTCCCAGACGATGATCTCGACATCCTGCACGGTCTGGACGGCGAGCGCATCAAGCGCACGCTGAAGGTGGGGGCCGGGATTGAAGGCGACGATGACCACGGAGACGCGCGGTGAAGTCACAACGCCTCCGGCGTCCTTAGAACCACAGCGCGGGCGCGTTGCGGCTGCGCCCGCGGCCGGGCGGGGGATTGGCGCCCGGGGCGTCCGGTGTCAAATCCAGCGCCGTTGAAAAAACGGGAGGCGGCGTGACCGTTCGGCAAGCGGTGTTCCTGGTCGGCGGCAAAGGCACGCGCCTTGGCGGGCTCACGCAGACCACGCCGAAGCCGCTCCTGGAGATCGCGCCGGGGGTGCGGTTCCTGGATGTCGTGCTGGAGGAGGCGGCGCGGCACGGCTTCACCGACATCCTGCTGCTGGCGGGCCATCTGGGCGACCAGGTGGAGGCGGCTTACCAGGGCAAGCGCGTGCGCGAGGCCGTCGTGCGGGTGCTGCGGGAGCCGGCGCCGCAGGGCACGGGCGGGGCGCTGCGCTTCGCCGCGGAAGCGCTGGCGCCGCATTTCCTCATGGCGAACGGGGATTCGCTGTTCGACTTCAATCTGCGCGCGCTGGCGCGGCCGCTTTCCGCCGGGCGGCTGGCGCGGCTCGCCTTGCGCGAAGTCGCTGATCCGGCGCGGTTCGGCGCCGTGACGGTCGCAGGCGACCGGGTCACCGGCTTTGCGGAAAAGAACCCCGATCTCAAAGGGCCGGCGCTGATCAATGCCGGGCTCTATCTGATGGATCGCGGCGTGCTCGACCTGATCGCGGGGCCGTGCTCGATCGAGCAGGACGTGTTCCCGCGGCTGGCCGAGAGCGGGCGTCTCGAGGGCGAACGGTTCGACGGCTATTTCCTTGATATGGGCCTGCCGGAAACCTATGCGCAGGCGCGCGCGGAGGTGATGGGCCGGCGGGTGCGGCCGGCGGCGTTCCTCGATCGCGACGGCGTGCTCAATGTCGATCACGGCTATACGTTCCGGCCGGAAGACCTGACGCTGATGCCCGGCGCCGCGGAAGCCGTGCGCCTGCTCAACGAGGCGGGGCATTATGTCATCGTCGTCACGAACCAAGCCGGGGTGGCGCGCGGGCTCTACGAAGAGGCTGACGTCGCGCGCTTCCACGCTGCGCTGAGCGACGCGCTGGCGGAGGCCGGCGCGCATATCGACGCGTTCTACTATTGTCCTTACCACGAGGAGGGCGCCGTTGCGCGGTACCGCGTCGCCAACCATCCGGATCGCAAGCCCAATCCCGGCATGATCCTGCGGGCCTTTGCGGATTGGCCGATCGATCGGGCGCGCTCTTTTCTGATCGGCGACAAGGAGAGCGACATGGCCGCCGCGCGCGCGGCCGGCGTCGCCGGGCGGCTCTATACGGGCGGGGATGTCGCCGCGGCGGCGCGTGCAGCGTTAAGGGGCGATTGACCAGGTTCGGCCGGGCGCCAGGCAGCGCTCTGGCGGCAGGAGAAATTGTCAGCTTCTTCGCCCTGAGCGCCTATAGTGCCGCCCGGCGCGTCCGCCGCTCGCGCGGAACGCCCTTAGTCAGCGCGCCCGGTTGCGCCGTGCGGGCTGCTGTCTAGAAACATCGACGGGCGATCCGTGAACCTGGATCGCCGCACAAGGGTTCGTGCGGATGGCGGAAGGCGAAGGATTCCCAAAGACGTCCACAATCGTCGATGAGGCGCTGGCGACGCCGGCGCCGACGCGTCGGCGCGCCGCCGCGCAAAAGGCCGCCGCACCCGCGGCGCCGGTGCCCGCGGAGGGGATCGTGGTGCGCGGCTACACGCTGGGCGAATCGGAGACGCCGTTCGACGGCGAGCGCCTGGTGCTCGGCAAATCGAGCGTGGAATCCGAGTTCGAGCATCTGCACCGCTACATCTTCGCGTCCGAATTGGTGGCGGGACTGCGCGTCGTCGATATCGCGAGCGGCGAAGGCTACGGGTCGGATATCCTGGCGCAGCGCGCGCGCTCGGTCATCGGCGTCGATATCGATGAGGCGGTGGTCGATGCGGCGCGGCGGCGCTATCAGCGGCGCAATCTGAGCTTCGAAGTCGGCGCGTGCGAAGCGATCCCGCTGCAGCCGCGCAGCGTCGACGCAGTGGTGAGCTTCGAGACGATCGAACATATCGAAGACCACGGCGCGTTCTTCGACGAAGTGCGGCGGGTGATGCGGCGCGATGGGCTCTTCATCATCTCCACGCCAGACCACGCCGTCTACAATTCTGAGCTGGCGGAGGCGAACGAGTATCACGTGCACGAATTGTCACGTGAACAGTTCGTCGCGCTCCTGCGGACGCAGTTCAAGAATGTCACCCTGCTCGGCCAGCGGGTCTCGTTCGGGTCGTTCCTGATCGGGGATGACGCGACGCGGTTCGAAGTGCTTTCTATGGAACGCGAGGGGAAGGTGCTGCGCGCGAAGCCGCTCGGGCAGAGCGCGGTCTATTGGATCGCGGTGGCGAGCGACGGGCCGCTGCCGGCGCTGCCCAGCGGACTCTATCAGGGCGATCTGCCGCCCAATCCGATCAGCTCGATCCTCGGCGGCGTGCGGGAGCGGGACGAGGAGATCGTCTCGCTGCGCCAGAAGCTCGCGAGCGCGGCGGTCGAGGCGGCTGCGCTCGAGGCGGCGCGCCAGCGGATCGACGAACTCAATGCAAGTTTCGATGCGGCGCGCGCCGATGCGGAGCAGCGCG
>JACAEE010000051.1 GCA_013389015.1 Hydrogenophilaceae bacterium
CGCCGGCGCCGATCGCGCCCGCGAGCGCGGCGCCGGCGGAGGCGGGCGCGACGCCTCCGGCCCCCGCGGCGGACGAGAAGAAATAGCCCGCCGCGGCGACGCGCAAATCCAAGGGCCGGGAGCGATCCCGGCCCTTCTCTTTTTGCTCCGCTGAGGGGCGCTCTCAGTCTCGCGTCGGGTTCGACCAGGAATTGGTCGGCGAGGTCTCTGTCAGCAGCATCTGGATCCGCGGCAAGGGTTTCAGCACCGTTTCGCCCTCCGCGTCCTTCACGCCCACGAACGCGTCGCCCGACTGCACGTCGATCGCGATGACGCTCAAAGGCCCTGCGCCGCCGCCGCAGCTGGCTTCCACGCAACCGGTGAAGACCAGCGCCTCCACCCCGTTCGCCGCCGCGATCGCGCCCACGCCCTGGATGTCCATGTTGCGCGAGAACCGCGCCGCCGCCTGCGCATCGAGGCCAAGGTTTTCCGCGGCGTAGCGCTCCATCCCCGCCTCTTTGACGAAGTCGAAATAGTACTTGCCGCGCGCGGCCCGCAGCGCCGCGGCCAACTCCGATTCCGGCGCGGGCGCCGCAGCCGGCTGCGGCGCGGCGGCCGGTTCCTTGCTCCGCTCGCCGCAGGCCTGGAGCGCGAGCGCGGCGATGAGGGAAACGATGAGCCGGGTGCGCATGGCGGGAACCTCGCGTTTGATTCGTGAGCCCTATAATCGACTCCGCGCCGAACAGCAAAAAGGCGCGGAGCGCCAGGTCTCCGCGCCTTCGTCGTGAGGCGTCATGCTAGGACTTACGCGCTCACGACATGCGTCGCCGTCACCATCACCGGGCTCGCAATGCCGATATACACAACGAGACCGAGGAGGATCACCGCGACGCGCATAAGCGTCGAGCGATGCATGATCGATCTCCAGCAAGGGTGAGAAGTCAGAGCCCTGCTGCGTGTACGCCGCCGATCGTCCGCGCGCGGGCGATCTTGCTCGGCATGCATGCGCAAGGCCTTAAGGGGGTAGGCCTCTAAAGGCGGTTGATGGCATGTGATCCTCCAATCCGAGCCGCGCGGGTTGCGCGGCGCGGGCGAGGTACGCGCCGATCATGTGCGAAAAGCGGCGCGCCGCGGGCGCTTTTGCGCGCGCGTGACGCGGGTCACGCGCCTCACACGTCGGCGTAGGCGAATGCGAGGCGTCCGAGCGCGCCCTTGGCCTTGAGGCGCCCTTCGGTGGCGAAGAGGCACACGCACGCTTCATCGCCCGCCACCTTCGGCTGATGTTCGAGCGCGTCGTCTGCGGCGGCGAAGTCGCCGGCTTGGAAGAGGCCCAGTTCGTCGCGATAGGCGCCCTTCAGCACCGTGCAGAATTCCGCGCCGGCATGCGTGTGCCGCGCCGTCGGCTTTCCAGGCCCGACATGCAGCACATAGACGCGATTGTCCTTGGCGTGCGGCGTCATCACCGCCGAAACCCAGACGCCCGGCGCGATCCACTTCTTCTTCGCCAATGGCAGCCGCTCGATCAGCGGCCGGCGATCGATGACGGGGGCCGGCGCCTGGATCGCGTCGAGGCGCGACAGCGTCTGGGCGAACGCGTCGGCGGCAAGCGCTGCGGCGGGGAGCGCCGCAAGCGCCTCGCCCGATGCGGCCTCGAAGGCGCTGAGCCGGCGCCGGCAGGCCGCGCACATTTCAATATGAGCCCCGACGACGAGGCCGAAACCCGGATCGAGCGCGCCGGCCGCATAGGCGGCAAGGATGTCGTCGCTGGGATGATGCGCAGGCGTCATGCCAGGCCCTCCCAATGGGCGCGCAGCTTCATCAGCGCGAGGCGCAGGCGCGATTTCACAGTGCCGAGCGGCAACGCCAGCGTCTCGGCGATTTCCGAATGCGGCTTGTCTTCGAAGAAAGACAAACGGATCACTTGCTTCTGCTCCTCCGATAGAACGCCCAGCGCCGCGGCCACCTGCGCCTCGGTCTGCGCGCGCGCCACGGCGTCGTCGGGCGCCTCCATCGCCTCCGGCTCGGGATCGCTCGCGGCTTGGTAGGCGAGTTCGACGCGCTCGCGCCGCAGCCTGTCGATCCACGCATTGCGCGCAATTACGAAGATCCAGGTCGACGCGCGCGCCCGCGCGGGATCGTAGGTTCCGGCCTTGCGCCACACCTGCACCATCGCGTCCTGCGCCAAGTCCTCCGCGATCGCGCTCACGGCGCCGAGCCGCATCAGGTAGGACTTCACCCGCGGCGCGAAGCTTTCGAACAGGGCGCGGAAGGCGCCCCGGTCGCCGGATGCGACTGCGACCAGGCGGTCTTCATCGCTCATCCCCTGGCGGCAGTGCATCGTCACCACGTTTCCCATGTCTGCGCCCCCTCCCCCGGACGGGGGCGCGCCACGGGCCCCGCGCGCATGCGCACGGCCAGCGACGGGGCGGACTGACGAAGGCGTACGCATCGCGCCTTCTACGCCGCGCGGCGCCGATCGGATCAGTCGCGCCCTTCAAGCGCGGCGGCGGCGCCCGCGCAAGCCGCCTTGAAATCATAGGCGAGCGCCTCGTCCTCGGCGCAATCAGGCCAGCGGCCGGTCTTCATCCAGTATTGCGCCAGCCCCAGGCGCGCGCACAGTTTCGGGAACTGGGCGTGACGGTGGAAGGGCTCGCCGCCCGTGTTCACGAACAGCTGCAGCGAGGATTGCGCCCGCGCCATGCCGAAGCCGTCATGGGCGTCGGGACGGATCGGGCGGCCTTTGTCGAGCGCGCGCTCAACCGCCTTGAACGCCAGATCCGCGCAGCCGAACCGGGCCGCGATCATGCAGCTCGAAAGCGTGATCGGCCCTTCGCCGCGGTTCATCGCGTTGAGGATCGCCAAACTTGCGGCGCGCTGCTCCTCCGACGTCCGTCGCAGCAGGTCCACGTAATTGCGCAGCACGCTGACGTCGCGCGGGCTCACGCCGCGCTTGGGCGTGAGCCGCGGGGCCGCCAGCGCCTCGGCCTCGTCGAGCTTCATCGACACGCAATAGGTGATCCACATGATGTACCAGGTGAACGCCGAGTCCGGCCATCTGAGCCAGGCGGCATGCACCACTTCGAGCGCCGCCTCCACGTCGCCGCGCGCAGAGAGGAGGCTGGCGCGCAGCGATTCCACCGCCGGCCCCAGCGGATCGAGCCGGAGCGCCCATTCGAGCGTCGCGGTGGCGTCGACGAGCCGGCCCACGCTGAACAGCCATGCCGCGCGCGCCACATGCAGCGCGGGATCATTGGGCGTGCGCCGCAGCGCCTCGTCGGTCAGCCGGAGCTTCTCCTCGTAGTCGCCGAACGCGGGCTTCAGCAGCGAGAGCGCCACGAACGCTTGCGGGCAGTCGGGATCGATCTCCAGCGCGCGCTTGGCGGCCTGCACCGCCTCTTCATGGCGCGGATCGCCGATGAGGTCGCGGTCGCGCGGCAAGAGGAACGCCCGCACGCTCGCCAGCGCCGCCCAGCCGTTGGCGAAATCCGGCGCCAGGGCCACGCAGCGTTCGAGCAGAGTCTCGGCCTGCTCCTCCTCCACATCCGAGAGCGTCAGCCAGATGTGGCGCGCGCGCAGATAGAGGTCGTAGGCGGCCGGATCGACCTGCTGGGCTGCGCGTTCGGGCCGCATCAGCGCATATTTGAGCGCGCGCGCCACTTCCGCGGCGATGTCGTCCTGGAGCGCGAAAGCATCCGTGAGATCGCGGTCATAGCGTGCGCTCCATAGCGCCACGCCGCTCTCCGCCTCGGTCAGCTGCGCGTTCGCACGCAGGCGCGAGCCGGAGCGCCGCACCGCGCCGTCGAGCACGTGCGTGGCGCTCAGCGCCGACGCCGCCGTCGCTTTCGAAGCGCCGCGAAACTGGAACGCCGAGGTGCGCCCGATGACGCGCAGCTGCGATTGCCGCATGAGGATGAGGATGATCTCGTCGGCGACGCCGTCGGCGAAGAAGGCCAAATCCTCGCCCTCGGCGTGATTGTCGAACGGCAGCACGGCAAGCAGCGGATCCTGGCGCACCTGCCCGCCGGCGCGCATCGCCGGTCCATCCTCGAGCGTGAACACTTCGAGCGCCTCGCGCAGCTTGTCGAGCCGCACCGCGCCTTGCGGATGCAGCCGCGCCGCCAAAGCCCCGCGCACCGCGCGCCGCACATCGATCGACACCAGGATCGCGCCCGGCATCGCGATCTGCCTGAGCCGCGCCGCGACATTGACGCCATGGCCGAGCAAATCGCCGTTGGCGGCCACCAGCACGTCGCCCAGATGCGCCCCGATCCGCAGCCGGCGGCGATCGAGCGCGGCGCAGATCGCCTGCGCGGCCGAAAGCGCGCCGGAGGCGCTGGCGAACTCGAGCATGAACCCGTCGCCCGCCGTCGAGAAGATCCGCCCGCCCTCGACCAGCGCCGCCGATTCCAGGAGATCGCGCACGCGCGCGACTTCATCCGCCGCCGCCGTCTCGTCGGCCTCCGCCAGCGCGGAATAGCCGACGATATCGACCGAGACGATGATCGCGAGCTTCTTGGTCCCGATCTCCTGCATGGCCCTCGCCTCTACCACGCCGGCGGCGGGCGCGCGAACGCAAACGCAAACGCGCGGCTCGCCGCTTGGGCTTGTCCGCCTTCAAGGGTCCGGTATGGTGCGGCGCCAAGAACAGAGGGTGGAGGCGCGCCATGGCGTGGGATTTCGAGACCGAACCTGAATTCCAGGAAAAGCTCGATTGGATGGAAAGGTTCGTCGCCGACGAGGTCGAGCCGCTCGGCCATATCGGCCTCCACCCGGCGGACGTCAAAAACCCCCGGTACGAAAAGCTGGTCCGCCCGCTCCAGGCGCAGGTGAAGGCGCAGGGCCTGTGGGCCTGCCACCTTGGCCCCGAGCTCGGCGGCCAGGGCTACGGCCAGGTGAAGCTCGGCCTCATGAACGAGATCCTGGGCCGCGCGGTCTTCGGCCCCTCGGTGTTCGGCTGCGCGGCGCCCGACACCGGCAACGCCGAGATCATCGCCCATTTCGGCGCGCCCGCGCAGAAGGAGAAATATCTCAAGCCGCTGCTCAACAACGAGATCGTCTCCTCCTTCTCGATGACGGAGCCGCAGGGCGGCTCCGACCCGCTCATGTTCGTCACCGCCGCCGTCGAGGATGGCGATGAATGGGTGATCAATGGCGAGAAATGGTTCTCCACCAACGCCAAGTGGAGCGAATTCCTGATCGTCATGGCCGTGACGGATCCGGACGCGCCGCCTTACCAACGCATGTCGATGTTCATCGTCCCGACGAACACGCCGGGCGTGGAGATCGTTCGCAACGTCTCGGTCCATGGCGGGCGCGACGGCAGCGAAGGCTATATGCGCTACACCAATGTCCGCGTGCCGAAGGACCACATCCTCGGCGAACGCGGCGGCGCCTTCGCCATCTCGCAGACGCGCCTCGGCGGCGGGCGCATCCACCACGCCATGCGCACGGTCGGCGCCTGCAAGCGCGCGCTCGATCTCATGTGCCGCCGCGCCGTCTCGCGCAAAACCCGCGACGGCGTGATCGCCGACAAGCAGACCGTGCAGATGCACATCGCCGACAGCTACATCGAACTGGAGCAATTCCGCCTGTTCGTGATGAAGACGGCCTGGATGATCGACAAGTACAAGGACTATCGCAAAGTCCGCAAAGACATCGCCGCGATCAAGGCGCTGATGCCGAAAGTCTATCACGACATCGCGGCGCGCGCGCTGCACATCCATGGCGCGCTCGGCGTCTCCAACGAAATGCCGTTCGCCGGCCAGGTGATCGGCGCCCTCGTCATGGGCATCGCCGACGGGCCCACTGAAGTGCACAAGGTCACGGTCGCCAAGCAGCATCTGCGCAAATACCGCGACGTCGCCGATCCGATGTTCCCGCCCTACTCCATCCCGCAATTGAAGCAAGCGGCGATGGAGAAGTACGGAGACGCCGCCGACATCGTGCGCGAACTCGCCGAAGCGGCGGAGGCGGCATGAGCGGGGAACCAGTCTGGAGTCACGCGGAAGTCTGGGACTCCGTCGCCGCCGCCATCCCGGAGGAGCGCGCGATCGTTCAGGGCGAGCGCGCGCTCAGCTGGGCGGAGTTCTCCCGTCAGGCCGATGCGCTCGCCGCGCACTTGCTCGCCCGCGGGCTTGCCCAGCAGTCGAAAGTCGCCGTCTACACCCAGAACCGCGCCGAATATCTCATCGCCTATTACGCCGCCTTCAAGGCCGGTCTTGCGCCGTTCAACGTCAATTACCGCTACGCCGCCGACGAGGTGCTCTATCTCTTGGAGAACGGCGACGCCGAGGCCGTCGTATTCGAAACCGAATACGCGCCGCTCATCGAGCGCATCCGCGAACAGGCGCCGCTGGTGAAAACCTGGATCGCAGTCGCCGACGGCGGCGACATCCCGCCGTGGGCGGAAGATTACGCCGCCATCGCCGCCTGCACGCCCCAGACGCGCCCCGTGCGCGCGCCCTGGGGCCGCTCGGGAGACGATCTCCTCATCCTCTATACCGGCGGCACCACCGGCATGCCCAAGGGCGTCATGTGGCGCCAGCACGATCTCTATGGCCGCTACGGCTTCGTCTCCAACCCGCTCACCGGCGTGCCCCCGCTCGCGCACCCGCACGAGGCCGGC
>JACAEE010000014.1 GCA_013389015.1 Hydrogenophilaceae bacterium
CGTGACCGAGTTCTGCATTCCGGTCATCGCCGGCAATGTCCGGGGCAAGGCGCCCGTCGAGGGCCGCCCGCTCACGCAGGAGGAGCGCGGCGCCCTCGGCGCGCAAGGCTATGGCGCGACAGTGATGTACATGGCCGATGGCGGCTCGGTGCTGCTCGATATGGGCGGCGCCAATTCCACCGTCTGGTTCCGCAACGCCGATTGCATCGGCGCGGTGGACATCGTGGAGGCGGCGCTCAAGCGCGACTTCCCCGCCATTCGTCCGCTCACGGACGAACCCAATCCCCAAGACCCCAATCTCCGCTCTCGCGGCTTCGCGCTCGATCTTGGAGGCGGGAAACGCTGCACGATTGCGCTCGGCTATCCGCTGGCGCATGCGACTGGCGACAGCCTCATCTTCGCCGTGCGCGTGACCGCGCTGGTGAGCTAGCCATGACGCCGGGCGCGCTCGCTGCACGGCTCATCGTCGACTTCTGCCTCCCCGGCATTATCGGCAAGGAGAAGGGCCGCCCGCCCGTCGAGGGCCAGAACGTCGTGGATGAGATGCGCCTGAAGCTCGGCCTCAAGCCTGGCGGCCGCACGGTGCGATATCCGCTCGCCGAGGCGCCTGTCTATCTCGACGTGCAAGGCGCCGAAAGCCAGGTCTTCTTCCGCCACGACGACGCGCGCGCCGCCTATGACGCCGTCAATGTCGCTGTAAAGCAGGCGTTTCCGGATCTGAGCCTGGACGATGTGGCGCTCGCGCCGCCGCTGCGCAAACGCGCGCTCCTGTGTCGTCTCGACGCCGACAATGTCGCGATCCTCGAAATCATTGATCCTGCGCCCGAGGCGCCGGCCGACGTTCGCGATTTCGCCGCCCGCGTCATCGCTCTAAAGCGCGCCGACCCCCCGCTGTCGCCCTCATGATCGTGCTCATCGATGAGAACGCCCGCGAGCCGCAACGCGCGACGCCCCGCGCGGCGCCGTGGCGCGGCGCTACGGAGGCGGCGGGTCTCGGCGATCGCGCGCTGATGCGCTATGTCGTCACGGAACGTGCGCCCACTTGATTTCTAGGGACCTGCAATGGCTGACAAACTGACTTTCGCTCTCGTCTCGCCGGAACGCGAGCTTTTCCACGGAGAGGTGGATCAAGTGGTGGTGCCCGGCGTCGAAGGCGAGTTCGGCGTGCTGCCGAACCACGCGCCCGTCATCTCGATCATCCGTCCCGGCGCGCTGCGCATCCTCGACGGCGCAAGCGAGCGGCGCATCTTCGTCAATGGCGGCTTCGCCGATGTGACGCCGGCGGGCCTCACCGTGCTCGCCGAAGACGCCGTCGATCTCGCCGAGGTGGACGCCGCCAGGCTTGACGCCGACATCAAGGACGCCCGCGAAGATGTCGGCGACGCCAAGGACGAGACGAAGCGCGCCGCGGCGGCCGAGCGCCTCGCGCGTCTGGAGGCGCTGAAGGCCGCGGTTTCCGCCCGCCACTGACCTCATCCTCATGCCGGCCGCAAGCGCTGCAGAGCAGCGCGAAGCGCCGGAACCCAGAAGCAAGTCTGATCTAGCGCGGCGCCGCCTCGATATAGATGCTCGTCGCCAGCGCGCCGGGCAGCCAATTCGCCGGAAAGCGCCGGACCCGGACGATCGGCATCGCCTGGTGGATCGTGTGCACGAGCCAGCGCCAGTCGAAGCCCTTGTGTCCGCACTGATGCGGCGCGACCTTGTCGAGCCGGTAGATCCCCGCCCACAGCGTCTCGGCGAAGCTGTATTCCTTGTGCCTTTGATACCCTGTCAGCGCCGAGCCTAGATTCTTGAGCACGACTGCAGGCCCCACCTCCACCGGCACGGACGCGACGAAGAGGCGGGGCCGAAGCGCAGCGATACGTTCCAGAATCCGCTGGACCTCCGCAGCCGGCACGTGTTCCAGCGTCTCCAGCGCGAACACGAGGTCGAGCGGCCCGAGGCTTTCGCCCTCGCGCGCCAGGAACGCCTCGCCGCCTTCGCAGACCGCCCGGAAGTTCGCTCGCGCGCCGTGGCGCCGCTGCGCCTCCGCGATGAAGTCCGCATGCGGATCAACGCCCACATAGCGGATCGCCAGCGCCGCATCGAGCGCCCCATACGCCTTGCCGTAGGCGCAGCCGATCTCCAGCACGTTGAGCGGCCGCCCAGGCTCGGCGAGCCTTTGCGCCGTGCGCACGAGATGGCGGAAACGGAAGCCGTGCAGCCATGAATTGAGGCCGCTATAATTCTGCGCCGCTTCGTAGGTCTCGACCGCGTCCGCCATGCCGCGCGCGTCCCACGCCGCGGGATGAGTGTCAACACGCGTGGGGCGCGAGGGGATGCATCCGGACCTGATCCTTCCATTCCTTGGCGCGCTGCTCGGCCTGCCGGCTCTCGGCGCGCTGGCGTGGCTGCTGCTGCGCCGCTGGGCGCGCTTGGCGCCGGCGCTGCGCTGGAGCGCCTTCGCGGCGATCGGCCTCGCCGAACTGGCGTACTGGCTGGGCGTCTACGCGTTCTTCATAGAGCCGAACCGGCTCGATATACGCCGCGAGACGATCATCTCCGAAACGTGGCGCGGGCGCCCGCTCGCCATCGCCGCGGTCGGCGACATTCATATCGGCTCGCCGCATATGAATCTCGCCCGCGTGCGCCGCCTCGTGGCGCGCGTCAACGCGCTCGAGCCCGATCTCATCCTGCTGCTTGGGGACTATGTCGGCGACAACAGCCCCGGCGCGCCCTTGCGCGACGAGGCGACGGTTCTGGAAGGCATTGAGGCGTTGGGCGCTCTACGTGCGCCCCTCGGCGTCTTCGCTGCGATCGGCAACCACGACAATTGGTGGGACGGCGCCCGCGTGCGCGCTGCGCTCAAATCAGCCGGTGTGACGCCGCTGGTGAACGCTGCGCGCCTGTTGCGCCCGGAACATCCCTTCGTCATCGTCGGCCTTGACGACCATGACACCGGAAAGCCGGACTATGCCGGCGCGACCGCCCAGCTGAGCGCGCCCGCGCAAGGCGTGAGCCGCATCGTCTTCATGCACGCGCCGGACGCTTTCCCTGATGTTCCCTCGGGCCCGGCGCTGACCGTCGCTGCGCATACGCATTGCGGACAGGTGAGCGTGCCGTTCCTCGGCCGTCCGGTCGTTCCCTCCGCCTACGGACAAAGATACGCCTGCGGCCTGGTCGCTGAGGGAGGCCGTCAGCTCTTCGTCACCGGCGGCGTCGCAACGAGCGTCCTGCCGGTGCGGTTCCTCAATCCCCCTGAGATCGCGCTCTTGACCATCGCCGCGCCCGCCGCCGATTGAGCCGCCTCGCGTCCGCGCGGCCCGAGCCCGAACAGCTTCACCGGCTTCTTCTTCGGCTTCTGCGGCGCGAGCTGATGCGACGCGAGCCAATCGATCGCCAGCTGCGCGACCTCGCCGTGCTCCGGCTCCCCGATCAGCCAGTGGCTCATCTGCGGAAACTCGTGAAAATGCGCCTGGCCTTCGGGGAAGCGCGCCGCCATGCGCCGCACGGTGGCGGAGGAATTCACCCGGTCCTGCCCGCCGGCCAGCGCCAGCACCGGCGCCTCGATCTTGTAGACCGGCGCCGCCGACGCCATCGCGCGATCCGCCCACCAATGCACGATCTCCATGATCGCGCGCCCGCTCTCGGGCACGAAGCGCGCGAACGCACGGCGCGCGTCCTCGCGCGAAAGCCGGTCGAGCGTCGAGTGCCGCGCGACGCGATAGTCCGGCGGAATCGCACGTCGCCAATAATCGCCGAGCAGCGCCACGCCGAAGGCGTTGCTGGTTTCATCGAACGTCATCGCCGGCACGCCCCATGGCGCGGACGGCGCAAGCAGCACGAGCGCCGCGCATGGCGTCTGCGTCGCCGCCAGTTGCGCGATGAGGCCGCCCATCGAATGCCCGATGAGGATCGGCGGCTGCTTCAACGCCTGCGCATAGCGCACGATCGCGTCGGAGAAATCCTTGGCGCCGGATTGCGCCAGCGCTTCCATGTCGGCGCCGCGCTCGTGATGCGGCAGCGTCGGCGCATGCGTTTCATAGCCCGCGGCCTCGAACGGTTCGCGAAAAGTCTCGAACGCCCAGCCGCCGCAGAACGCGCCGTGAATAAAAACGATTGGCGGCGCCATGCCCATTCCTTAGCCAACGACGCACGCGAGATCGTGCGCCCGCCAGTCTTGCCCAGAATTAAGGCGTTCCCCCCGAACCCTCATCGGTAGGCGCTTGCGCGCCCCCCGCATGGCGGCGAAACCGTCGCGCCACGTCCTCGTAGATAGCGCGCTTGAACGGGATCACCAAGCGCGGGGTTTCCTCCAGGGTTCCCCAGCGCCAATCGGAGAATTCCGGCGTGTGCTTGTCAAGTTGCACATCCGCATCGCGGCCATGAAAGCGCAGCGCGAACCATTTCTGCTTCTGCCCGAGCCAGCGGCCCTTAGGCCCCGCGCCGCCGCGGATTTCGGGCGGAAAATCATAATAGAGCCAGTCCGGCGTCTCCTCGATGATATCCACAAGACTGGGCGGCACGCCGATTTCTTCTTCCAGTTCCCGCAGCGCGGCTGCTTGCGGCGACTCGCCGCGATCGATTCCGCCTTGCGGCATCTGCCACTGATAGGGCGGCGCAGCGCCGCGCCGCTTGCCCAGGAACACCAGGCCGTTGTGATGGAACAGGGCAAGCCCGACATTGCTGCGGTAGCGGTCGGGATCCCTGCCGCGCGCGCTCATCGCCGGCGTTGATTGCGCTGATCGATCACCGCGCTGACCGGCGCCAGCACGTAGCCGCGCCCTCCGATCGCTCGGGCCCATGTCGCAATCTGCTCCATGGTTACAGGATATGCGAAACCGGCGCCGATCGCATTCCCATGCTGTAGCGCCAGCGCCTCCAGATTCAGCAATTGCTCGTCGATCGCGTCGGCCTCGCGTCGCGTATCGAGGATGCGATCCGCTGCAGAAATGGGCAGCCCCGCACGCCCGGCCTCTATGGCGAGCGCGCTGCGCTGCCCGATGCCCGAGGTGAGCATGACGAGGCCGCGGCGACGCAGCTGTTGCGCCACCGGCGCGGTGGCGCTTGCGGAGGTGGCGAAGCGGCCGCCCTGGTAATTGGTGACGCCGAAATAGCCCGCCGCCCGGGAGAGCAGATTCTCCAGCCTCTGGGTGTTCTGCTGGGCCGAGAGCGTCGTCGCCAGCGTCTGCGGGCCGGTATCGTCCGCCTCCGGATCAAATGGCTCCATCGGCAGTTCGAGCATCACCTCGTGCCCGCGCGCCCGCGCCCGGTCGATCCAGCTCTGCAGATTGTTGGCGTAGGGCACGAAGGAGAGCGTCACCTCCGGCGGCAATTCCTCGATCGCCTGGGTGGTGTTGCGCTGGTTGAAGCCGAGCCCGCCGACGATGATCGCCACCCTCGGGCGGTTGTCGCCAGTGAACGGCCGCGCATAGGCGCGCGCGGGCGTGCGCCCGTCGCGCCCGATGATCGGCAGCATGCCGAGCGGTCCGCGCTCGAAGAGCCCTGCGATCGGCGCGCGCGGAAGCGGCTGCGTCGCCGGCCGCGTCGGCGCGGAATCGACCACCGCGATGCGCAATTGTCCGGGCGGCGCATCCGCGGACGCGACGACGCCGTCCGCGCTCGCCGGCGCATTGGGGTGCGGGCCCTCCTCGCTGAACGCGTCCTGCAGATCGGGCGGCAGTTCGAAGGAATAGCCGTCCTCCGACAGCGCCCCGAACGACACCACCGGCGCCGCCTCGGCGTTCGTGGGCCCCGGCGTGAGCTCGACGATCCGGCGCGGTCCAGCAGCGCTCGGATCCCCCATCACCTGCACGGCGAGCGCCGCCGCGCCCGCAAGCAGAACGAACGCTCCGGCGGCGAGCTTCGCGTGGGCGAACGGCGTCGCCATGAAGCGGCTGAGAAACGAAGTCCGCGCGCCGTCCGCGGATTCGGGTGCGGAACGATCGGTTGGCGCTTTTCCCGGCGGCTTGATGCGAACCCGCAGGGACTTCTTCAACGCCATGCACGCCTCAACGCACGTGTCTCGCGCGATCAATGCGAAGCATGACCGGATTCGCCGATTCCGTCACCTGCACACGCCAGCGCCGTGCACGCCGAAAGCGTTCACGGCGGCCAAAGCCTTGCGAAAGTCTTAACGCTGCGCGGCGCGTTCGGCGCTGGCCATCTCGCGGTTGCGCAGTCGTTCCGCGACCATGCCCGAGCGCAGCATCTCCATGGCGCGCGAGAGCTGGTAGTCCTGGTCTTCGGGCCAGTTCTCAGGCGGCATGTCTTCCGGCACGTGCGGTCCGCGGCGGCGTGCGCCGTTTTCGTTGTCGAGGGCGCGGGGAAGATCGGCTTCGGTGATGCCGAGCCGCGCGACGCGCGATTGCTCCACGCGGCGGGCCGAGACTTCGACGTCCGGCTCGATGCCCGCGCCTTGGATGGAGCGCCCGGCCGGCGTGTAATAGCGCGCCGTCGTGAGCCGCAGCGCGCCGTCGCGGCCTTCGTCGAGCGGGATGATCGTCTGCACCGATCCTTTGCCGAAGCTGGTCATGCCGACGACGAGCGCCCGGTTGTGATCTTGCAGCGCGCCCGCGACGATTTCGGAGGCCGACGCCGAGCCGACGTTCACCAGCACCACCATCGGCACGCCTTCGAGCAGATCGCCCCGGCGCGCATTGTAGCGGCGCACCTGTTCGCGCCGGCGTCCGCGCGTGGAGACCACCTCGCCCCCGTCGAGGAACGCGTCGGACACGTCGATCGCCTGATCGAGCGCGCCGCCGGGATTGTTGCGCAGATCGAGCACGACGCCGCGCAGGTTCGGCGCGCGCCGCACCGTGCGGATCGCATCCAGCAGCATCGAACTGGTCTGTTGGTTGAACTGCGAGACGCGAATGACGCCGATATCGCCTTCCATCCGCGCCGTGACGGCGCGCACCGTGATGACTTCGCGCGTCAGCGAGACGTCGAACGGATCGGCGCCCTCGCGCACGACGGAAACCTTGATCGTCGTGCCGGGCGGGCCGCGCATGCGGTCGACCGCCTCGCGCAGTGTGAGCCCGACGATGCTCTCGTCGTCGATCGCCACGAGATAGTCGCCGGCTTGGATGCCCGCGCGCGCCGCCGGCGTCTCGTCCATCGGCGCCACGACGCGCACCACGCCGTCTTCGGTCGTCACCTCGATGCCGAGCCCGCCATACTCGCCGCGCATGGTCGTCTCCATGTCGCGCAGCTCGCTTGGCGCCATGTAGGAGGAGTGCGGGTCCAGCGAGGCCAGCATGCCGTTGATGGCGGCCTCCATCATTTCCTGGCTGTCGACCTCGGTGACGTAATCGGTCTCGACCTTGGCCAGCACGTCCGCGAACAATTCGAGCTGGCGGTAGGCGTCGCTGCGCTGGCTGCCGCTCGACTGGGAGGACCACGCCAGCGCCCCGACGCACGCCACCAAGCCCACCGCGGGCGCCGCAATCCAAGCCAGCCGCATTCTTCCGCTCCTAACCCGCATCCGTCCCAAAGCGCTCATGTGGGAAACCACATGTGTCGTTTCTGTGTTGCCGGTTTCCGCCCGGCGCCGGAACCGTCCGCGCTTGTCGGCCGATTCTCACGTTAAAGCCCGCTCATCTGCGCTGGTCGGACCCGGCGACGGCCCGGTCAATTCATCGAGGCGCGGGTCAGCCGCGCGGCGAATTGTCGAGCCGGATCGATCGGCGAGCCGTTCCGGCGCACCTCCACATACAATTCTGGCGCCGGCGAAGCCGGCATCCGCCCGACGACCTGCCCGGCTTGGACCCGGTCTCCCGTCTGGACGAGGGTCTGAGCCATGCCCGCGAGCACGATGACGTAACCATTGTCCAGATCGAGGATCAATATCTGTCCGTAGCTTCTGAACAGTCCGGCATAGCTGATCGTCGCAATCGCCGGCGCAGTAACCGCGCCCGATTCTACTGTCTGAAGACTGACGCCTTCAGAGGCGCGCCCTGCGTTCGTGCGTTGGCCGAAGGCGAGCGTGAGGCGCGCGTCTGCAACCGGGACGGGCAGCGTCCCCAGCGCTTCCACCGGCCGTCCTCGCCCGTTCCGGCGCGCGTTCTGGGCGAGCTCGCGAAGCGTGCGCGCTTCCGCCGCCAGCCGCCGGGGGC
>JACAEE010000072.1 GCA_013389015.1 Hydrogenophilaceae bacterium
CCGTCGACCAGTCCCACGCGCGCGCCGCCCGCGCCGGCGCCCGCCTGCCACGCCGCGCCGGCCGCGCCGGACTCGGTGTAGACATGGTTGAAATCATAGACCCCATCGGGATCGAGCTGCTGCAATCGCCGCAGCGCGCGGCGCGTCGACATTCCGCGCGGCGCGCGCAGCACGACGATGCGCGCGCCGAACTCCTCCAGGCGCGTTTCACGCACGGTTTCGAACCCGGCCTCCTCGGCCCGCGCCAGCGCCTCCGGCGTCGGCGACCACGCCAGAACCTCTCGCCGCACGATGGGTTCGCCCTGCGGATCGCGCTCGAGAACGTCGCGATTGACCCGCAGCAGCGCGCGCACGCGCAGGCGGCGCAGGTCGGTCAGCTCGCGCACCGCGCCCGTGGTCTGGCGCAGCTCCGGCAGCAGCGGCCCGGTCGGCAGCGACGGCAGCGGAACCTGCGGGCGCGCCGCGGCCGCGCCGAGAAGCGCCAGGCACACGGCGGCGGCAAGGATGCGGATGCGCGTCATCGGGGCCTCATCCCTTCTTAACGTCCGATCCGAATGAATTCATCCGCGCATTCTTTCCAGACGCATGGAAGAAAGGGCCTGCGCCGTTCGTTTGGGAGTCGTCGATGGACGAGCACGTCGCCCTGGCCGAGGAGGCCGACCCGCGAGAGGCGATCGCGGCGCTCCTGCCGCGGCTGCGGCGGTTCGCGCGCAGCCTCGCCGGCGATCAGGCCGACGCCGACGATCTCGTGCAGGTCGCCATCGAGCGCGCGCTGCGCAACATCGACCGCTACGCGCGCGGCACGCGGCTCGACAGCTGGATGTTCCGGGTGCTGAAGAACGCCTGGATCGACGAGGCGCGCGCACGCGGGCGGCGGGCGAAAGTGCTGGCGCCGGCCGAAGCCGGGGAAAGCGTCGGCGACGATGCGGCGGGCGCGATGGAGGCGAAATTGGAGCTGCGCGCAGTGGAGACCGCCATGCAGGCCCTGCCGGAGGAGCAACGCCTTGCGATCGGGCTCGTATGCGTCGAGGGCCTGTCCTACCGCGAGGCGGCCGAGGCCCTCGACATCCCGGTCGGCACGCTGACGAGCCGGCTCGCACGCGGCCGCGAAGCTTTGGCCGCGCTCCTTGGAGGCGCATCATGATCGCGTTCGAAAAACTGATGGCCTACGCCGACGGCGAATTGAGCGGCGCCGAACGCGACGCGGTCGAGGCCGCGATCGCGCGCGATCCCGCGCTTGCGGCGCAGGTCGAGGCGCAGCGCGCGCTGAAGGCGCGCCTTGCGCGCGCGTTCGCGCCCATCGCCGCAGAGCCGCCGCCGCAACGCCTGGTCGACGCCGTGCGCGCAAAACCGCAAGCCGAGATCGTGGACCTCAGCGCGCGCCGCAAAGCGCGCGCCGTCGTGGCGCAGTTCGCAGCGCTCGCGGCCTGCTTCGCCGCCGGCCTCTTCGTCGGCGTCGCCGCCTTGCGCGGCGGCGGCCCAATCGGCGTGGAGCGCGGCGCGCTCATTGCGCGCGGCGAACTCGCGGAGGCGTTGACGATCCAGCTTGCGTCCGAAGCGCGCGCCGACGCGGACATCCGCATCGGGCTCACCTTCGCCGCGCAGGACGGCGCGCTCTGCCGGACGTTCTCCAGCGCCGCAGCCGAGGGCCTCGCCTGCCGCGACGGCGAGACCTGGCGCCTCGATCTCCTCGCCGCGCCGGCGCGCCAGGGCGAATACCGCATGGCGTCCTCGCCGCTCGTGCTTGAGGCCGTCTCTGCGCGCATCAAGGGCGAGCCGCTCGACGCCGCAGGCGAGCGCGCCGCGCGCGACGCGGGCTGGCGCGCTGCGCGCTGATCATCCCTTCATCATTTCCCGCGCGATGACCAGGCGCTGGATTTCGCTGGTGCCTTCGTAGATGCGGAAAATGCGAACGTCGCGGTAGAGGCGCTCGATGCCGTGGTCGGCGGTGTAGCCGGCGCCGCCGAAAATCTGCACCGCGCGATCGGCGACGCGGCCGACCATCTCCGACGCATAGAGCTTGGCGCAGGCCGCCTCCATGGTGACGTTCTGGCCGGCGTCGCGCTTCTTGGCGGCGTCGAGCACCATGGTGCGCGCGGCGTAGGCCTCGGTGCGGCTGTCCGCCAGCATCGCCTGGATCATCTGGAAGCTCGCGATCGGCTGGCCGAATTGCTTGCGCTCGGCGGCGTATTTCACGCAATCCTCGATGAGCCGCTCGGCGACGCCGCAGCACACCGATGCAATATGCAGCCGGCCGCGATCGAGCACCTGCATCGCCACGCGGAAGCCTTGGCCCTCCTCGCCCAGCCGGTTTTCGATCGGCACACGGACATTATCGAAATAGACGTCGCAGATATGGGCGCCCTGCTGGCCCATCTTCTTTTCCGGCTTGCCGGTGGAGAGGCCCTTGAGATCGCGCGGCACGAGGAACGCCGAGACGCCCGATCCGCCTTTCACGTCAGGATTGGTGCGCGCCATCACGGTGAAGAGGTGGGCCTTGTTGGCGTTGGTGATGTAGCGCTTGGCGCCGTTGAGCACATAGGCGTCGCCGTCGCGGATGGCGGTGGTGCGCACCGACGCGGAATCCGAACCGGCTTCCGGCTCCGTCAGCGCGAAGCTGGTGACGATCTCGCCCGAGGCGACGCCCGGGAGATATTTCGCCTTCTGCTCGGGCGTGCCGAACATGACGAGCCCCTGGCTGCCGATGCCGACATTGGTGCCGAACGCCGAACGGAACGCGGGCGAGCAGCGGCCGAGCTCGAAGCCGACGAGGCACTCGTCCTCCATCGTCAAGCCAAGCCCGCCATATTCTTCTGGGATCGAAAGCCCGTAGAGGCCGAGTTCGCGCATCTCCTTCAGCGCCCATTCGGGCACGGCGTCGTTCTCGGCCACCTCCGCTTCGATCGGACGGAGCTTCTCGCTCACGAACCGGCGGACGGTGTCGAGCAATTGCGCGCGGGTCTCGGCGTCATAGGCCATCGGGCTTCCTCTTTCTTGAGCCGGCATTCTACATGGCCCCGGGCGGCCCGGAAGGTTGCGCCGCGCCGCCAAAGCCGCGACAACGCGCCCATGGCTGATCAATCAGAGGCGGCGAACGCCATGTACGGGCGGGCCAAGGCCTTCCCCGACGGCCCGCTCAAGGGGTGGCTGACCTGGAGCCTGGGCCAGGATCCGTACGAGACCTATAACGGCCCCTTCGGGTTCCGCCCGGAGGACGGCGGGGCCGGGCTGTCGGCGTTCGCGCCGCAGCCGCATCACCTGAACGGCTCGGGCGCCATCCATGGCGGGGCGCTCCTGAGCTTCGCGGATTTCGCGCTTTTCTCCATTGCCCACAATAGCTTGAAGGGCGGCGTGCAGACCGTGACGCTGACGCTGAACGCCGAGTTCGTGGGCGCGGGCGATCTCTCGGCGCTGCTCTATGCGCGCGGGGAAGTTGTGCGCGAGACCGGGGGATTGGTGTTCGCGCGCGGGCTCATCACCCAAAGCGAGCGGACGCTGCTCTCGTTCTCCGGCACGCTGCGTAAACTGCGCAATCGGGAGCCGAAGCCTTGAAGCACGAGGCCTCCATCCGCACCCTGCCCGGCGTGCTGAAACGCACGCCGACGTTCGACCTCAAATCGGCGCTCAGGACGCAGCTTGAAGCCGCCATCGACGCGTTCGAGAACCTGAAGCCCGATGACGCCATCCATCGCGGCCGGGTGGCGCTCAAGCGCGCGCGCGCGCTGGCGCGGCTGGCCCAGCATGCGGAGCCGGCGCTCGCGGGGCAGATGATCGTCCAGATCCGGCCCATCATGCAGCGCTTCTCGGAAGCGCGCGATCTGGCTGCGCTTGAGGCCTGCGCCAAGCGCTGGGCCGCGGTCGAAAAGCCGCCGGCGCGCGCGGCGCTCACGGGCGTGGCGCGGCGGATCGCGGCCAAGCGCAAGACGGTGGCGGCGCCGGCGCTCAGCGATGCGGTGGAGGATGTGCGCCGCCTCATCTTCTATCTCTCCGCCTGGCCCGACATTCCCGACGAGGCGATCGCGCGCGGCGCGGCCCGGCTCGACAAGCGCGCGCGCAAGGGCTTTGCGCGCGCGATGGCCAGCCCGGCCGTTGAAGTGCGCCACACTTGGCGCAAGCGCGCCAAGGAGCGGTTCTATGCGATCTTCCTGCTTGATCAGTTCTGGCCGTCGAAGTTGCGGCGCCGGCGCGTGATCACGCAGCGCCTGGGCGAAACGCTCGGCCAGGAGCGCGACATCATCCTCCTGCTCGACGTGCTGCGCAGCGAGCCCTCTCTCGCCGGCAGCCCCGACCAGGCCGACCGCGCCCACGCCGCGCTCTCGGCCCACCGCGAAGCGCTGATGAAGCGCGGCAACGCGCTCGGGCGCAAACTGCACGATTGATCGTTCTCGGCGCGCCGATTGAATCGCCGGCGCGCGAGGGCGCGTTGTGTGAATCGCTGACATCGTCTCGCGTCCCTCCGCGTGGAGAGCCGCCGCCTGATCCGACCGGCTTCAGCCAGCGCGATAATCCGCGCATGCCGTCCGCCGCCCTCTCCGCCATCTGGGACGCCGCCATCGAGCGGTTCGGGTGGCTCCGCGCCCTCTTCGGCAGCCCCTTCGCCTTCCTGAGCCGCCGCGAGGAGCTCTCC
>JACAEE010000026.1 GCA_013389015.1 Hydrogenophilaceae bacterium
CCATCAGGTCGCTCGACAGCACGATGGTGCGCGCCTCCGGGAAAAGCGCCGCCGCTTCTTCCGAAACGGCGGCGCCAGTCAGTGCAGGAGGAGAAACCTCAGAGCGCGCGGGAGAGCGTGAACACCACGCGCCCGTCCGACACGTCGTCGCCCGAGGGCCCGACAAGATCAGGATCAAGGTCAGTGTCGAAATAGCGCAGATCGGCGCCGAAACCGTAGAAGCTCACCGAGCCGCCGATGTTCCAGGTCGTGTAATTGTCGCCCGCCGCGCCGTAATAGCCCGCGACGTCAACGTCCTGGTTGCCGAACGCGCCCGACACCGTGAACGGCGAGCCGGGAACCACGTAGGACGCCTTGACCTCAGCGTAGAGGCCGCTGTCGTCGCCCGTGGTGAACGTGAAATCCGGGCTGTAATAGAGCGCGCCGCTGACGCTCAAGCCTTCCGCCGGCGTGACGCCCGCACCGACCTTCAGTTCGACCATGTCCGCGTCGAAGGCGCTGTCGAGGCCCGGATAGAAGTAGCCGATGACGCCGATATCGAACGTCACGGGCCCGAGCACCGGTTTGACGCCGGCATAGACGTCGACTTCGACGGTGCCGTCGAGGCCGAAATCGATCGAGGAGCCCCACGCGCCGACATAGATCGGCACGCCGATGTCGTTCGAATAGTCGAAGCCGCCCTGGATGGCGATGTCGCTGTCGCTTTGGCTGATCCCGCGGAACACATAGTCCGAGGTCAAGGCCACGTTGCCCGAGAAGCTGGCTTCGGCCGAAGCGGTTCCAGCAAAGGCGGCGGTTGCGGCAGTGGCGGCTGCAGCGGCGCCCAGTAATTTCTTCATGATGCTCATTCCCTCAAGTCTCCCCGCGGGCTCGCCGCAGTGCGGCAAGTCTCACCCGCTCCCGTGAACGAGTGATTAAAACGCCGGAAACCATGCCCGAATCGTGGCGACGCAGAACGAAACGACCCCCATGGACGAAGCTTTAGGTCTGCGCTGACTACGGATTGTGCAGTGCAGTAGAGCAAAGCCGTAAAAGCGGGCGGGTTTCGCGCAGCTGGCGAGGATTCAGGCCCGCGGCATGGGGGCGAGATGCAGCCCCGCGTCCACCAAAAGCGTCTCGCCGGTCACGTGCCGGGCCGAATCAGAGATCAGGAAGAGGCCGGCGTCGGCGATGTCTTCCGGCTGAGAGGCGGCCTGAAGCGGGGTCGTCTTGGCCACATTCTGCCGGATCCGCTCGGTGAGGTCCTCGCCGAAGGCGTCGGAGAACCAGCGCGTATCGATGAAGCCGGGGCAGAGCGCATTCACCCGGATCTTCGGCGCAAGCGCCCGCGCCAGCGACAATGTCATCGTGTTGAGCGCCCCTTTCGAGGCGGCGTAGGCGACGGAAGAGCCGATGCCCTGCACCCCGGCGATGGATGAGACCATCAGCACGCTCGCGCGTTCGCCCGCCTCTAATAGCCCGCGACAGGCGCGCACCATCTGGAACGGCCCCACCGTGTTGACCGCATAGAGGCGCAGGAAATCTTCCTTCGAGAGGGCGTCGAGATCGGCGTGGTTGGGGACTTGCTTGGTCATGCCGGCATTATTGACGAGCGCATCGAGCCGGCCGTGCTTGCCGGCCGCTTCCGCGATCTTGCGGCAATCGCCGTCCTCGCTGACATCGCCCTGCGCGATCTGCACCTCCGCGCCCGCCGTGCGCACCAGATCAGCGGTCTCCTCCGCCTCCTTGAGGCTCTTGGTGCAATTGAGCGTCACGGCCTTCGCGCCCCGCTTGGCCGCGCCGATGGCGATGGCTGCGCCGAGCCCGGTCGCCGAGCCGGTCACGAGAATGATTTTGCCGTCGAAATCGCCCATGACGCGTCCTCTTCTTGCGATTGTTTGCATGCAGGCTTAGCTGCGCTCTCATGGACGATCAAAACAAAACGCTGACCCAGCTCGGCCGCGCAGCGCCGATCCCGGATTCGCCCGACGCCGCAAAGCTGGAGCGCGCGCCCAATCCCCATCCCGACGTGCTCTCGCTCGTGCGCTTCACCGCGCCGGAATTCACCTCGATCTGCCCGGTCACCGGCCAGCCCGATTTCGGCGTGCTGGTGATTGATTACGCGCCCGATGCGTGGATCGTGGAATCCAAGAGCCTGAAGCTCTTCCTGCAGAGCTTCCGCAATCACGGCGCCTTCCACGAGGATTGCACCATCGCCGTCGCCAAGCGCGTGATCGAAGCGATCGCGCCGAAATGGCTGCGCATCGGCGGCTATTGGAACCCGCGCGGCGGCATCCCGATCGACGTCTTCTGGCAGACCGGCGATCCCCCCGCGGGCCTTTGGCTCCCCGACCAGGGCGTCGCGCCCTATCGCGGGCGCGGGTAGGCCCATGCCGGCCAAGAAATCAGCGAAGCAAGCCGCGCCGAAATTGCTCTCCGGCGACAATCCGCAGATCGCGAAGGGCTATGGCGACGCGCCCGTGCAGGCCTACATCGCCGCTGTTCCAGGCTGGAAGCAGGATATCGTCCGTCGGCTCGACGCGCTGATCGTGCGCGCCGTGCCCAAGGTTCGCAAGGCGGTGAAATGGAATTCGCCGTTCTACGGCGTCGAGGATGAGGCGCGGGGCTGGTTCCTGAGCTTCCACTGCTTCACCCGATGCGTGAGGGTGACGTTCTTTCAAGGCGCCGCGCTCACGCCGCCGCCGATGGGACGCTCCAAGTACGAGGCCGTACGCTACCTCGACATCCAGGAGGGCGCGCTCGACGAGGCGCAATTCACCGCGTGGGTGAAGCAGGCCGCCGCGCTGCCGGGCGAACGTTTGTAAGCGCGAGAAAGGCGAGGACCATGACGAAGACGCCGTCGCAAGCGATCGATGCGCGCATCGCGGAACTCGGCGACTGGCGCGGCGAGGCGCTCGCGCGCCTGCGCGCGCTCATCCGCGCGGCGTGCCCCGACGTGGTCGAAGACGTGAAGTGGCGCAAGCCCTCGAACCCGCTGGGCGTGCCGACCTGGGAGCGCAACGGCATCCTCTGCACCGGCGAAACCTACAAGGACAAGGTGAAGCTCACTTTCGCCAAGGGCGCGGCGCTTGATGATCCCTCCGGCCTCTTCAACGCCAGCCTCGACGCCGGCGTGCGCCGCGCCATCGACCTCCGCGAAGGCGACAAGATCAACGAGAAGGCGTTCAAGGCGCTCATCCGCAGCGCCGCCGCGTTGAACGAGAAGACGAAGCCCAAGCGCGGGTGATCACGCGGCGGGCGGCCGGTCATGATAGACGAATTCGATGAGATAGACGTTCTCGCCCGGGCCGTGCCTGGCGATCTTGAGCAGATCGACGACGCCTGCGAAGCCGGAGCGCCGCGCCAGCGCTGGCGTGATGTCGCCGAGTTCGATCTGCTTGAGCTTTGTGATCTCGATCGCGCCCGAGCCCAGCTTGTAGAAGCCGCCGACCTTCACGTGCGGGCGACGCCAGATCCGCACCGAGCACGTCACCTCCCCGCGCATCACCGGCTCACGCAGCCGCTTGGTGAATTGCATCAGGCCCGCTCCGCCAGCATCTCGCGCCCGCGCCGCTCCGCGAGCGGCCACAGCACGCGCGCCGCGGGCTCATCGATCCCGAACGCGCCGCGCACTTCCGCGACATACTCATCCGCGCTGGCGATCACGCGCTCCTCGACGCGATCGGGCCGCACGGTGAGGCGCAGCGAATTGCGCATCACTTCGACGCGATCGCTGAGCCGGCGCTGCAGCACCACGTTCTGCGTGAATGGCGAGATCTCGCTCGTCTGCAGAAATGCGCAGCGCGCGGCGAGCACGGCCGGATCGGCCGGCTCGGGGCGGAAATCGAAGTTCGGCGCGCCGCCGTTCTGGTGGTTGGTGTAGCGCCACCAGCCGTCCTCGATTCGCCCGAGGCGAGAGACAAATCCGTCCTGAACGATTTCGCCTTCCGCAAGCGGAACCGGCTCCACGAGGCCGTCCCCGAAGCCGACATCGGCGATGACGCGGCCATCATCGAGATCGACCAGCAGCACGAGATGGTTGCCGATGATGGAATCGCCGCGCGTGTCGCGGGCGACGGCGCCGGCGAGCCGCGTCACCGAGAAGCCGATTTCGTCGAGCGCCCAGCCGAGGAGGCCGTTCATTTCGTAGCACCAGCCCCCGCGCCGGCGCGTCACCAGCTTGTCGAAAATGCGCGCGGGATCGAGATCGAGCGGGCGCTTCAGCAGCACGTCGAGATTTTCGTACGGGATTGATGCGAGATGCGCGCGATGCAAGCGCTTGAGCGTGGCGAGATCAGGACGCGCTTCGCCGCTGAAGCCGATGCGCTCGAAATAGGCCGAGAGCTGCATCGTCAGAACCGCGAGATGCGCGCGGCGACGTCGGCGCGCACGCGTTCGGACGCGTCCTGCGTCGCCGTGCCGAGATGCACGAAGCCGGCGACGCGTTCGCCGTCCTTCAAGCCCAGCACGCCGCGCGCACGTTCGTCATAGGCCGGCCATTCGGTCAGCCAAACCCCCGCATAGCCGGCGGCGTGCGCGGCGGTGAGGAGCGAGAAGCACACCGCGCCCGAGGAAAGCAGCTGCTCCCATTCCGGGATCTTCGGATGCGGCGCGGCGGTTGAGACCACCATCACGCATGCCGGCGCGCTGAACCGGCGGCGCTCCATCTCCAGCCGCGCAGAATCCATGCCCGGATCGCCGGCGATGATGTCGGCGAGCGCCGCGCCCAGCCGCGCCCGCGCTTCGCCCGCGATGATCGCGAAGCGCCACGGCCCGAGCTTGCCGTGGTCGGGCACGCGCGCGGCGAGCCGCAGGAGCGCCTCCAGCTCCGCATCGCTGGGCCCGGGCTCGCCGATCAGCATCAGCTTCTGCGAGCGCCGCAGCGCCAGGAGTTCGAGCGTCGCGGGCGAGGGGCGGGCGGGCGCCAGCGGCGCGCTCTCCGCGGGCGCGGGGGGCAGGGCGGCGAGCAGGGTCATGTGGAATCCTTGTTGCGAGTCATTCGCACCAGATAGGCGTGGCTTCCCTCAAGCACCAGCTCCCCGTTCTGGTTTTCGAGGGTCGCGCGCATCCGCACCACGCCGGTGGTGCGTTGCGGCTCAAGCGCGGTGATCTCCAGGAGCGGATAGAGCGTGTCGCCGGGAAAGACGCCCTTGAGGAAGCGCGCTTGCACCTCGATGAAGCCGATCAAATCCTCCCCGATCACATGCGGGAAGAGGCCGGCGCCCGCCGCCGTCAGCGTCAGCACATGCAGCCCGTGGGCGAGGAGATCGCGATGGCCGGCCGCGCGGCAATAGCCGCGGTCATAGTGGATCGGGTGGTTGTCGCCCGAAAGCGCCTGGAACAGCGAGAAATGCGCCTCCGTGATCGTCCGCGCCGGCAGCGGAAAGCGCTCGCCCACGGCGAGCTCGTGAAAGCCGCGGTGCGGGACGAGCGGACGGCTCATCGGATCGAATGCTGGCGCCATGGCGGCTCCTTAAGGGCGCGTGGTACGCGCATGAGAGCGAGGTGTTCATGGCCGACGAGAAATGGCCTGTCGACGACAATCCCTGGCGCGTGAAGGCTGAGCGCACTGCATTTGAGAACGACTGGTTCTGTGTGGAGGAGCATGACGTCGTCCGCCCCGATGGACGCGACGGCTATTATGGCGTCATTCGCGTACGGCGCATGGCGGTGGGCGTATTGCCGATCGATTCCGACGCGCGTGTGCATCTCGTCGGCCAGTGGCGCTACCCGCTGGGGCGCTATTCCTGGGAGATGCCTGAGGGCGGCGCCGATCCGGGGGAAAGCGCTGAAGCCTGCGCGCGGCGCGAACTGGCGGAGGAGACAGGGCTGCGCGCCGGGCGCCTTGTCGAGATTCTGCGGATGGACCTTTCCAACTCGCTGTCCGACGAGCAGGCCGTGGTCTTCCTGGCGACCGACCTTTCCCCTGGTCCCGCCGCCCCGGACGGGACCGAGCGGCTGCGCCATCGCCTGGCGCCGTTCGCGGACGCGCTGGCCGCGGTCGCCGCCGGCAAGATCACTGACGCGCTGACGGTTGCGGCCGTGCTGCGGGCGCACCACATGGCGGTGAAGGGCGAGATCGAGCGCCCGCTTGGTGATATGTTGCGCGGTTAGGGAGAGTTTGCATGCATGATCTCGCGAAGCCGCGCGTGTTCGAGGCCTCGGGCGGCGTCTGGGCGCAATTGCGGGTCGAGGCCATGCAGGCCGCGGCCGAGGAGCCGCTGCTGGCCTCCTATCTGCACGCCTCGATCCTCCACCACGAGCGCATCGAGGACGCGCTTTCCTACCACCTCGCCCAGAAGCTCGGCTCCCATGACATGAGCCCGCTGCAATTGCGCGAAGTCTGCAAGGAGGCCTACGCCGCCGATCCCGAGATCGCCCGCATGGCCGAGCGCGACATGCGCGCGGTGCGCGAGCGCGATCCCGCCTGCCGGACCTATCTGCAGCCGTTCCTCTATTTCAAAGGCTATGGCGGGCTGCAGGCTTATCGCGTCGCCCATTGGCTGTGGCGCCAGGAGCGCGAGACCATCGCGTTCCACCTGCAAAGCCGCATCTCCGAACTCTTCGCCGTGGACATCCATCCCGCCGCGAAAATCGGCTGCGGCGTCTTCATCGACCACGCCCACGGCATCGTCATCGGCGAGACGGCGGTCGTGGAGGATGACGTCTCCATGCTGCACTCGGTGACGTTGGGCGGCACCGGCAAGGAGCGTGGCGACCGCCACCCGAAGATTCGCCGCGGCGTGCTGATCGGCGCCGGCGCAAAGGTGCTGGGCAATATCGAGGTGGGCGCCGAAGCGCGCATCGCCTCCGGTTCGGTCGTGCTGGAGGACGTGCCGCCGCGCTGCACCGTGGCCGGCGTGCCCGCTAAGCCCGTGGGCGGGCCCTGTTGCCCGAAAGAGACCACGCCTGCGCAGGCGATGGAGCATCGCATCATGGAGTCTCCGCAAGGCGCGTGAGCGAGACTGACTTCTTCCGTCCGCGCCCGCCGACACGCGCCTGGCTGTGGATCGGGCTGGCGATCGTCGCCGTATCGATCTGGCAATTGTCCGATCCCGTCCGCGCGGCCGCGCTCGACTATGCGTTCGGGGTCGTCCCGGCGCATTACCAGGCGGGCGCGGGCGTCTTCCATTCGCCCACGGACTTTCTGCTGCCGCTGGTCGGCCACGCCTTCCTGCACGGCTCGTGGCTGCATCTGGGCGTCAACATGCTGGTCTATTTCCAGCTTTCTTCGCTGGTCGAGCGGCGGCTGTCGCTCGGCGGCGCGGCGGGCGACTGGCGCTTCGCGCTCCTGTTTCTCGTCTCGGCGATCGGCGGAGCGGTCGGCTTCGTGCTCATCGCGCCGAACACGGATGTTCCCGCGATCGGCGCCTCGGGCGCGATCTGCGGGATCTTCGCGGCGTACCTCCTGGGCGCGCGCCCGCGCTGGCAGGACGCGCTGAAAGACCGGCGCATACAGCAAGCCGCGCTCATCTTCCTGGCCGTCAATGTGGCGCTGATGGCGTTCCTGACCGAGGCGGGCGTCCTCCCGATCGCTTGGGAGGCGCATCTCGGCGGCTTCGTCGCCGGGGGCGTAGCGTTTGTTCTGCTTGCGCCGCGCCCGCGTCTCCTTGAGGGGCCCTGGGGTCGCTTCCTGGGGTAGAGCGGTTGATGCGCGCCGCCCTTGGGTTCATGCTGCGGGCGACAGGAGGAGACGTCGATGCTGATTGCGCATGTGCTGCGTGAGAAGGGCGGGCTCGTTCACACGATCTCGCAGGACGCTACGCTGGAGGAGGCGGCGCGGGCGCTCAATGAGAAGGGCGTGGGCGCGCTGGTCATCCTCGACGGCGGCGAGACCCCGCTTGGCGTCCTCAGCGAGCGCGACATTATCCGCGCCGTCGCCAAGCTCGGCGCGGCGAGCCTCGACAAACGCGTGGGCGACGTGATGAGCCGTGGCGTCATCACCATGGAGCCGATGGACACTGTCGACGACGGCCTCTCGCGCATGACCGAGAAGCGGGTCCGCCACCTGCCCGTGGTTGGCGACGAAGGCCGCCTCATCGGCATCGTCTCGATCGGCGACCTGGTGAAGATGCGCATCCAGGAAGTCGAACTCGAAGCCGCGAGCATGCAGGCCTATATCGCCACGGGCTGATCGCGGCGCCCGCGCGCTCCCCATTCCGCACGCGCCGCAGGCGCGATCCGGAGCCCAGGAACAGCCCGGGTTCGCCTGGAATGAAAATCCGTATACGGATGAACTAGGCGTTCCGCTCGCCGCGCCCCAGCGGATCCGGTAAGGCTTCGCCGTCGGCGACGAAGCTGAGCGAGACGCTGTTGATGCAATAGCGCAGCCGCGTGGGCGCGGGCCCGTCGGGAAAGACGTGGCCCTGGTGGCTGTCGCAGCGCGCGCAGCGGGTCTCGATGCGCACCATGCCATAGCTTGTGTCGCGCACTTCGCGGATGTGGTCGGCCGCGTACGGCTCGTAGAACGAAGGCCAGCCCGTGCCGCTGTCGAACTTGGTCTTCGAGCGGAAGAGCGGCAGTCCGCACAGCCGGCAGCAATAGACGCCGGCTTGCTTGTTGTTCAAAAGCCCGCCGCAGAACGGCGCCTCGGTGCCGTGCTTCAGGAGAACGTCGCGTTCCTCTTCGCTGAGCCCCGCTTCGAGCGCGCGCAGCTGATCAGGGGAGGGGGGCGAGAGGTCGAATGTGGCGGTCATGGTCCCAGCATAACGCGGAAACCGGCGGCGGCGTTACAGGACAATGGCGCCGGGCGCGCCGGGCAAGCGGGCCTGCGGTCCCCTCAAGGGGCGCCACGCATCGCCGGTCGGCGCGCCGCGTCGATGGGGTCTACGTCGCGGTTCCGGCGCGCCGAACAAAACCCGTCCAAGATTATCCGCTTGAAATTAACCCACGGCTTCTCTAACTTCCGCGGCTCGCGCTAACGCAGGACTGCGCCCAAGCGGCGTGAAGTTCTCCACCTGTGCGAACTTTTCACATTGAATTTGCTCGGTTTTTCACCGCGGCAGATTCGTGTGGATTGCGGCGGAAAAGTCGTTGACTTGCTTCTGTCACGCGCATAGAACGCGCGCTCTTTTGCCCCCGGGTTCGCCTGGCGGGTGAGTCGCGGACGGCCCGAAAGGTCCCCGCGGCTCGGCTCTTTGACATCGTATTTTGGAGAAGGGAAACGCAGGCGGCGACGCCCTGCGGTCAGGGTTGGTCTTTGGATCAACGCCGGCCACGACGTCGACGGTATGCGTTTTCTGGAACTAATCGACTCATGATTGCCGGCTGGTTAATGCCGGTCCGGCAAAGTGCGTCGGTTCCCGTTTCAATAGTGCATACGCCAATTTGTGGCGCCCTGGACCTCATCCAGGGCCGGTCGGGGTCAACTCAACCTGAGAGTTTGATTCTGGCTCAGAACGAACGCTGGCGGCAGGCTTAACACATGCAAGTCGAACGCCCCGCAAGGGGAGTGGCAGACGGGTGAGTAACGCGTGGGAATGTGCCCCGAGGTACGGAACAACAGCGGGAAACTGCTGCTAATACCGTATGTGACCGAGAGGTGAAAGATTTATCGCCTCGGGATCAGCCCGCGTTGGATTAGCTAGTTGGCGGTGTAATGGACCACCAAGGCGACGATCCATAGCTGGTCTGAGAGGACGACCAGCCACACTGGGACTGAGACACGGCCCAGACTCCTACGGGAGGCAGCAGTGGGGAATCTTGGACAATGGGCGCAAGCCTGATCCAGCCATGCCGCGTGGATGATGAAGGCCTTAGGGTTGTAAAATCCTTTCAGCGGGGACGATAGTGACGGTACCCGCAGAAGAAGCCCCGGCTAACTTCGTGCCAGCAGCCGCGGTAATACGAAGGGGGCTAGCGTTGTTCGGATTTACTGGGCGTAAAGCGAGTGTAGGCGGGGCTGTAAGTTGGGGGTGAAATCCCTCGGCTCTACCGAGGATCCGCGTCCGATACTGTCGAACTTGAGTGCAGGAGAGGAGAGCGGAATTCCCAGTGTAGCGGTGAAATGCGTAGATATTGGGAGGAACACCGGTGGCGAAGGCGGCTCTC
>JACAEE010000005.1 GCA_013389015.1 Hydrogenophilaceae bacterium
CATCGATGAGTCCTTGGATCAAGTCGTTGGAGTGAACGACCCGACCTTCCGGCGATTCTCGATGACCACCCGCGCGGGGCTTATCCCCAGCTCCTACACCACGCCCCGGGACACGACCCCTGATGAGCGCGACCGCGTGCGCTCCGCCAACAACGCCGCGCAACACCTAGAAGGGCGTCGCGTGCTGTTGCAGGCGTGGGCGGATCATCTCGACAAGCAGCGCTTGAGGGCGCGGCTAGCTTTTAGAATGCGCGCTGCGGAACCGACGCCACCACGCACGTTCCAGTCCGAACCACGAGCGATGAACCATCAACGCTGCGAACGTCGTTGCTGAACTCAAGCGACACACGGTCAATGCGATAGATGCTGCAAGCGTTCAACGATCCCGGAATCGTGAAAGTCACTTCGCGCGCCGTGAACACCGCCGGAATATTTTGCGGCGAGTAGCCGGTCTCGCGAAGCAGAAAGCCGGCAGTGTTGCTTGCCTCGTTTAGCGTTACGTCCAGATGTGAAACGCTTGTGCTTTGAGGGGCCGCCAAGGTGCATTCCAGATAGGTCGGATCGGCGAAGGCCGGCCTAGCGAACGCCAACGCCATCACGAAACCGAGTATAACTGCGCGCATGTTTCCGCCTCCCTCGTGAGTTGTAGCGGAACGCTGGCGGAACGCAAAAGGTGTCGCGCAAGGTCACGACTCGTCGGACCGTCGCGTCCATGTATGCCCACGATCTGCAAAAGATGTCGCTCGATGAATTGAGCGCTGCGCTGGCGGATAAGAACGATCCGAGTAAAGCCGCGAACGCTATCATTATGAACGAATTCGCGCGGCGAGCGCACATTGCGCAAATCGAGTCGGCAAACGCAACGCGCGTCACCGCCGTCTGGACCCGCTGGATTGCAGTGGCGAACCTCGTGCTTATGGCGACGGCCGTTATCACCCTAATCTTGGCGGTGTCCGCGCCCCGCTAGCCCCGGCGGGCGCGCCGTTGTCGCCGTTCGACGGGCTCTAGCACGGCGGCGCGCCGGTAGACGCTCACAGTTTACCAATCAGCGCTCCGCCCGATCCTAGGGACGCGGGCATGAAATACGTCTGCCTTGCCGGTCCCGCTATCCTGCCACCGCGATAACGAACTAGCAAGTATAGACACGCCAAGTCAACTGAAAGTAAACCTGATAGCTCAAGTGAAAGTTGACTTATCGGCTCGCCAATTAGGTATTAGACCTAGCCTTCCAAGTCACGGATTCGACTCCCGCCTGTTTTTATGGGATTTTTGGCCCTCGATTACTTGAGGAGCCGCCCGATGCAGCTCGCGACAAGACGCCCGATTTTCAGCCCATAGTTTTGCAAGCCCGCTCAGGGCGTTCGCGGCGTTCCGATGAGTGGAGGCTGGCGGCGTCCAGAAGAACGAACAAATGGTGCCCAGAAGAGGACTCGAACCTCCACGGTGTTACCCGCCAGTACCTGAAACTGGTGCGTCTACCAATTCCGCCATCTGGGCCCCGTGCGCCCTGAGGCCTTGCCGGCCCGGCGCGTCAGGAAGCGAGGCATGTAGGCCGGAGCGCTCCAAGGGTCAATGAAGGAAGCGCGGCCGCCGGCGCCGGCGCGGCTCGAAATTGCGGGCTGGAAGCGGTCTTCGCCTGAAGGGGACGCCCGCTTTACGGCCCGCAGGCGACGCGCCCTGGTTCGCCGATCATCACACGCGCATGCGGCGAAGAATGCGCCGCCGCTGACGCCGGCGCGGCCCAGATTGCGGGGTAGTGTCCGGAATCTTCTGCAAATTGGAATCAGTCGGCCATGGCAGGCTGGCGGTGTTCAAAGCCTCCAATCCCGGAAGAGAATCCCGCCATGACCACCGTGCACGTTACGCCCGCTCCGGCCGTCGCCAAAGACCTGCTGAGCGGCAATCCCGACGGCCTCAAGGAGCTGGTCCGCGCCGTTCTGCAGGAAGTGCTGGAAGCCGGCGGTCCCTCGCCGGAAGGGGAAGCCCGCGGGCGGCGACTTCGCCGATCATCACACGCGCCGGCGGCGAAGGAAGCGCGCCAGCCGGCGCCCCAAAAGTGCGGGCTGGAAGCCCGCGGTCCCCGCCTGAAGGGGCCGCGATTCTGAAGCGGCGCGCTCGTTAGAGCGGCGTCCGACAATCGTCGGTCCGGAACAGCCGCCCCTGCGCCAGGAGCGCCGCTTTGAGCGCCTCCACGGCCGGGCTCCCCCAGCACGGCACCAGCGGCACAGGGGCGACACCCTCCTGCTCGGAAAGCGCGGCAAGGAACGCGGTCACGTTCGCCGCCGTCGCCCGGTGGATCGCGCGGGCCGCCCGGTCGCGCCCGTCGCGCTCACGCCGCGCCTGCGCGATCCCGCCGGCGTCGCCGCGCCGCGCCCGCGCCGCCGCGCTATCGCTCGCGAAGGGCGTGAAATTGAGCGGGTTGACGATCTCAGCGCCGACCGTGGCGGGCCCGATCACCAGCGACGCCAGCGTCGCGTAGCGATAGATCTCCCAAAACTCGTTCCAGTCGCCCTGAGACCATTCGTCGTAATCAATGGGCGCCCACCATTGGCCCTGGTGGCCGTCCCACAGATCGCCCTGCCCGACGACCGTCGGATCGAAATCCCAGAAGAGATCGAACGCCGCAAGCGGAACGCCGGCGTGATTGACGGCCCTGAGCAGCGTCAGGGTGCGCTGCGCGCCGCGCCGCAGATCGTCCTCGTTCGGCTTAAGGAACGCGGCCTCGCCGCCCGTGGAAACCCGGCGGCGGAACACTTCCCGCCCCGTCGCGCGCTCAACGATCACATAGGTCGCGCCCAAGGAGGCGCGCATGTCGGTCCCGAGCATCGGGCCTTCGGCGCTGTCGACCGTGACGCGCAGCCCGTATCGGGCCCGCACGGGCGTCCGCGCCAACAGCCCGCTCGCCTCCAGCGCCCGCCGAATCAGCGGCCGCATCACGCTCTGATTGGGCTCGGCCAGCACGTAGGAATGCTGCGACACGCCATCGATCCATTCGAGCGCAACCGAGCCGCGCAGCTCGTGCCGGTCCGGGAACAGGATGAGCGCCTGGGGCGCGCGCGGCGGGGCCTGGAGACGCCGCGCCTCCTCCCGGCTCGCCACGCATCCCGCCAACGCTGCGACCAGGACCGGAACTATGAACAAGCGCATGAGATCACCGTTTCAATCTCTAGTTGCATGCCTAGGATTAAGGAACCGAAAATCCCGCTGGTCGCTGCGCCAAGGCCTGGAGGGGCCCCCGCTTGCGGCGTCGGCGCGCCCCAACCTAGCGCCCCCAGGCGATTTGCCTTAAGCGCGGGACATGACCCGCAAGCTATCCTTGACCGTCGAGGGCAAGAACGTCGCCGTTCATGTTCACCGCGGGGACCTTCCCGCCGCCACAGCGTTCGCCGGCCCGGTCGCCGTCGATTGCGAGGCGATGGGCCTGGCGCTCGGCCGCGACCGGCTGTGCCTCGTCCAGATCTCGGACGGCGGCGATGCGGTGCACCTCGTCCAGATTCTCAAGGATACGCCCGCGCCGAACCTCGCCGGGGTGCTCGCCGATCCGCGCAAGCTCAAGATTCTGCATTTCGCGCGGTTCGACATGGCGCTCCTGCGCCATGCGTTGGGGGTGATGCCGGCGCCGGTCTATTGCACCAAGATCGCCTCGCGCCTCGCCAGGACGTACACGGATCGTCACGGCCTGAAGGATGTCGTCAAGGAGCTCCTCGGCCGCGACGTCTCCAAGGAGCAGCAGAGTTCGGATTGGGGCGCCGAGCAGCTGAGCGATTCACAGATCGCGTACGCCGCCGCCGACGTCGTCCACCTCCACGCCCTGCGCGAAAAGCTCAACGCAATGCTGGAGCGCGAAGGCCGCATGCCGCTGGCGCAAGCCTGCTTCGACTTCCTCCCCACCCGCGCCGAACTCGACGTCGCCGGCTGGCCGGAGGTCGACATTTTCGCCCATTCGTAAGCGAAATCCGCGCCGGCGGCGCCGACGCGGATTCAGGCCTGCGCAGGCTATCGGGCGGCGATCAGGAGATCGCGCCGGCGATGATCTGAGTGTGGGCGTTGCGGTTCACCGCCCAGGCTTCCTCGTTGGAGCGCGGATCCATCGGCAGCTCCTTGCCGTTGGACGTCGTCTCCACGCGCGCGGCTTCCACGCCCAGCGACACGAGATAGGCGCGCGCCGCGTTCGCCCGGCGCGAGCCCAGCGCGAGGTTGTATTCGCGCGTGCCGCGTTCGTCGCAATTGCCCGCAATCAGCACCCGGACGGAGGGATAGCGCCGGAGCCAGGCCGCCTGGCGCTCCAGGATCGATCGCGCTTGCGGCGAGAGATCGGAGCTGTCGAGCGCGAAGAAAACGCGGTCGCTGCCGGCCTGGACGCGGAAATCCTCCACCGATCCGGGCGTCGGCCCGCTCGGCTGCTGGGGCTGGACTACGGGGGGCGCTTCTTGCGGCGGCGCGACCGGCGTCTCCGCCCGGCGGCTGGCGCAGGAGGTCGCGGTGAGCGCGGCGGCCGCGAGCGTGGCCAGCAAAGCGAACTTGCGCATGAACATCGTCCCTCTCGATCTTGCGTAGCCGCCCGGCGCGCCGTGCAGCCCGTGAACGCGTACCCCCGTACGCGGCAAACCTTACGGATCGCTGTTCAGTGTTTCAACCGAACCGGTCGTTAATGTGGCGAATCCACCCCAGCCGGCGCGCCGCCGGCGGCCGCTTCGCAAACGCGGCAAACCCGTCCACGTTTTGACAAACTCCTCCGCCTAAAGCCGAGTCAGCCGAAAACAAGCGAAAGCGGGCGGGGGCGTCTGCCGGCGCGGACGGCGAAGCTGAAGGAATGTTATGGAAGGCGAAGCAGCGCCGGCTCTGACCCCGGACATCACGATCTGGAGCTTGTTCATCGACGCCGACCCCGTGGTGAAGGCGGTGATGCTGATGCTCGCCGCCGCCTCGCTGTGGACCTGGGCGGTGGCCGTCGACAAATGGCTCCATTTCGGCGAACTCGAGGGCAAGGCGCGCGCCTTCGAGAAGGTGTTCTGGTCCGGCCAGTCCCTTGAGGAGCTGGACGACCGCTATTCCGACCGCCCCCGTGACGCGCTCGCCCGCGTCTTCGCCGCCAGCGCCCGCGAGTGGCGCGATCTGCGCCGCGGCGCCCAGGTCTCGGCGGGCGCCGCCGAACTGATGATCGACCGCTGCGATCGTCTCATGCAGGCTCAGATCGCGCGCGAACTGGAGCGCGCGAGCCGCGGCTTCGGCATCCTGGCGACGGTCGGTTCCGCCGGCCCGTTCATCGGCCTGTTCGGCACGGTGTGGGGCATCATGAACGCCTTCACCTCAATCGCGAACGAGCAGCAGACATCCGTCGCCGTCGTCGCGCCCGGCATCTCCGAAGCGCTGCTCGCAACCGCCCTCGGCCTGCTTGCAGCGGTCCCCGCCGTGATCTTCTACAACAAGTTCACGGGCGATCTCGATCGGTTCGCCGATCGCCTGGAGGGCTTCGCCGATGAAGTCCTGGCGCGGCTCTCGCGCCGTCTCGGCGAGCGCGTCTGATGGCGCGCCGGCGCCGCTCGCGCAGGCTGAGCGCCCACGGGCGCGTCACCAGGAACGCCTCGATCAACGTTACGCCTTTCGTCGATGTGATGCTGGTGCTGCTGATCGTGTTCATGGTCACCGCGCCGCTGCTGACGGTGGGCGTCGAACTCAACCTTCCCCGCACCGAGGCGCGCCCGCTCAACCAATCGGTGGAGCCGCTCACGGTCTCGCTGCGCGCCGACGGCGGCCTGTTCATCCAGGAGACGCGGATCGAGCCCGACGCGCTCCTGCCCCGCCTCGCCGCGATCGCCGGCGCCGGCTACGATCAGCCGATCTATGTCCGCGCCGACGCCGCGGTGCCCTATGACGCGCTCGCCCAAGTGCTCGCCTCGATGAGCGGCGCCGGCTATTCGCGCGTCTCGCTGGTGACGGACACTCTGGACCAGGCGCGGTCTCGCCCTGCTCCAGATTCCGCCCAACAAAGGTGAGAGGAGGCGCGCTGCGTCATGCGCCTCGGCTTCATCGTCTCCTTCGTCCTCCACGCAATCGTCTTCGCTGCGCTGATGTATGATTGGCCTTTCCTCGGCGCCCGCGAGAACAGCTACGCGCGCGCCGTGGCGCCGACGCCGGTGGAGATCGTCACGCTCTCGGAGCTCGCCAGCGCGCGCGCGCAATCCCCGCCCGAGCCGGAGGAGGAGACGCTCGAGGAGAACGAGGAAGCGGAGGTGCAGCCCGCCGCCGCGAAGCCGCCGCCCACGGCGCCGGCGCCGCGTCCCGAACGGCCGCTCGATCTCGGCGGGCTGGAGAACCGCCTCAAGGGTCCAGGCGCCCCGCGGCCGAACCCCGCCGCTGCGCCAGGCCCGCGCCGCCCCCAGGTCGGCGACGGCAGCCGCGAGTCGCAGACCATCGAAAGCCGCGTCGCCGCCCTTACCCAGCGCCATATGGTGCGCTGCTGGCGCAGCTCCATCGACGCCAGCGATCCCGGCCGATTGCAGGTGGTGCTGCGCTTCAGGCTTGATCCGCGCGGCCGTTTGGACGGGACTCCGCGCGTGCTCTCGCCCCGCAGCGTCGCCGGCGACCCGGAACTGCGCGTGGCCGTGGAGCGCGCGATCCGCGCCGTGCGCGATTGCAGTCCCTTCCCGTTCCCCGACGATGCGCTCGTCGGCGAACACTATGACTTCTGGCGTGAAAACGATTATCGGTTCGGCGCCCAGCCCCAATAGGCGAGACCGTCCGGACCCGAATGATTGAGACGAGGCGATGATGCAGGCGATGGCCCTCAAGAACATGTTCGACTGGCGCGTGGCGATCGGCGCGTTCGCCGCGCTGGTCGCGTGCGCGGCGCCCGCGCGCGCGCAGCTCACCATCGACATCACCGAGGGCAATCTCGATCCGATGCCGATCGCGGTGCATGATCTGACGCCGACCTCGCCCGACGCCGCCCAGATCGGGCGCGACATCGCCGCCGTCATCCGCGCCGATCTCGAGCGTTCTGGCCTCTTCCGCTCGATCAGCCCGCAGGCCTTCATCGAGCAGATCACCGACATCTACGTGCCGCCGCGCTTTTCCGACTGGCGCATCCTGGACGCCAAGGCGCTCGCCGTCGGCGAAGTCACGCTGACGCCGGACAATCGCGTCCGCGTCATCTACCGGCTGTGGGACGTGCTGGGGCAGGAGCAGGTGGCCGACGGCACGCTTGCGATCGCCGCGGATTCCTGGCGCCGCATCGCCCATCGCATCGCCGACCAGATCTATGAGCGCATCACCGGCGAGCGAGGCTATTTCGACAGCCGCATCGTCTATGTCTCCGAGACCGGCCCGCGCTCGCGCCGCGTCAAGCGGCTGATGATGATGGATCAAGACGGCGCCAATCCCTTCTTCCTCACTTCGGGAGACTTCATGTCGATCACGCCGCGGTTTTCACCTACGGAGCAGATGATCACCTACATGTCCTTCGAGACCGGCCGCCCGCGCGTCTACCTCTTCAATCTTGAGACCTATCGCCGTGAAGTGCTGGGCGATTTTCCCGGCCTCTCCTACGCGCCGCGCTTCCACCCGAACGGCGGCTCCGTCGTGCTCACCCTCGATCAGAACGGCAATTCCGACATCTATTCCTACAACACCCGCACCCGCCGCGCGACGCGCCTCACCTCCGATCCCGGCATCGACACGTCGCCCTCCTATTCCCCGGACGGAAGCCGCATCGTGTTCACGTCAGGCCGCTCCGGCTCGCCGCAGATCTATGTGATGAACGCCGACGGCTCCGACCAGCGCCGCATCTCGTTCGGCCAGGGCCGCTATTCCACGCCCGCCTGGTCGCCGCGCGGCGATCTCATCGCCTTCACCCGCGAAGGCGGCGGCGGCGCCGGCATCGGCGTGATGCGCGTGGACGGGTCGGGCGAGCGCATGCTCTCGCAATCCTATTGGGACGAGGGACCGACCTGGTCGCCCAACGGCCGCGTGATCATGTTCTGGCGCGAGCAGCCGGGCGGCTCGCCGCGGCTCTGGTCGGTCGATCTCACCGGGCGCAACCTCCGCCAGATCACCACCTCCACCGACGCCAGCGACCCGGCCTGGTCCCCGCTGTTGCCTTAGTCGGACCGCCGGCACTTCTACGCCCGAAAGTATGGCGTGAGCTTCTCCACGATCGCTTTCGGCGGCCGCTTCGGCTTGCCGTCAAGCGAGATGATGCACGCTTCCACGCCCGCGCGCGCAATCACGTCTTCGCCGCGCACGATGGTCTGCGACACCAGCAGGCGCGGCCCTTCGACCGCATCATAGGTCGTGCGCACGGCGAGCGCGTCGTCGATCCGCGCCGCGCGCACGAACTCGATCTCCATGCGCCGGATCGCGAAGGCGATCGGCTCCGCCGCCTGCGCCAGCTCGCGGTGACGCACGCCCGCCACACGCAGGAAATCGCTGCGCCCGCGTTCGAAATAGCGCAGGTAATTGGCGTGATAGACGATGCCGGAGAAATCAGTGTCTTCGTAATAGATGCGCACGGGCAGGATATGCACGCGCCCATCGAAGCGCCCGGCGCTTGGTTCGTCGGCGATCATCTCAGAACAGGAAGCTCTTCGGGTTGGGGATCGGCTTGCGCAGGAGTCCCAGCACGAAATCGACGCCGGCGCGCGTCAGCGTCCAGATCGCGATGCCGATCATGAGGTAGAAGACGACGCCGCCCGCCATGGGCAGGAAGAGCAGCAGGTTCGCCAGCATCCACGAGGCCGCGCCGATCACTACGGTGCGCAGCGCGTGCTCGTGATGCGTCACCGCCCAGGGCATGCCCTCGCGCCGGTTCGTCGCCGCCACCGCCACCGCCGCGATCCCGAAGCCGAGACCCACATAGGAGACGATCGATCCTCCGCCCATCAGGAAACTCGACGCCGCGTAGCAGGCGAACGCCGCCAGCGTCATCGCATGCACGAACAGCACCTTGCCGCGATGGCTCTTGAGCGGATTGCCGCCTCGGGTCTTGGGCGGCGGCCGCCGGGGGCGGAAGGGCGTCACATTGTCTGGGCGCGTCATGATGATCCGTCTACAGAATGTCCTCAGAGATTGAGCAGCGCCGGGTCGCCGCCCTGCGCGGCGATGTTCACGGTCACGGTGCGCTCGGTCGCGAAGCGCGGCAGATAGTGCGGCCCGCCCGCCTTCGGCCCCGTGCCGGAAAGCCCGAGCCCCCCGAACGGCTGCACGCCCACCACCGCCCCGATGATCGAGCGGTTCACATAGACGTTCCCCGCCGGCACGGCGTCCATCACGGCGTCGGCGAACGAGGAGAGCCGCGAATGCACGCCCAGCGTCAGCCCGTAGCCCTTGGCCGCCAGCGCCGCGCCCGCCTGCGCGATCTCGGCGGGATCATAGCGCACGATGTGCAGGACGGGGCCGAATACTTCGCGCGCGATCAGATCGAGCCGCGGCAATTCCACGATCGCCGGCCCGAAATAGCTGCCGTTGAGCCCCGCTACGTCGCGCTGCGCGATCACCCGCGCTTCCTTCGCCATGCGCGCCATGTGCGCTTCAAGCGCCGCCTTCGCCTCCGCATCGATCACCGGGCCGACGTCGGTGCGCGGATCCGCCGGATCGCCGATGCGCAGCTCTTCGAGCGCGCCTTTGAGGCCTTCGATGATCTCATCGGCCGTCTGGCGCGGCAAGAACAGGAGCCTGAGCGCCGAGCAGCGCTGGCCCGCCGAGCCGAACGCGGAGAGGATCACATCATCGACGACCTGCTCCTTGAGCGCCGTCGTATCGACGAAGAGCCCGTTGAGGCCCCCCGTCTCCGCGATCAAGGTCGCGATCGGCCCCTCCCGCGCGGCGAGCGCGCGATTGATCCGCTGCGCGACCTCGGTGGAGCCGGTGAACGCCACGCCGGCGATCCGCGGATCGGCGACCAGCGCCGCGCCCACGTCGCCTGCGCCGAGGCAGAGGCTCAGCACGTCCGCCGGCAGCCCTGCCGCGCGAAAGAGTTTCACCGCTTCGTGCGCGATGATCGGCGTCTGCTCCGCGGGCTTGGCGACGACGCAGTTTCCCGCCGCAAGCGCCGCCGCGATCTGCCCAGTGAAAATCGCCAGCGGAAAATTCCAGGGCGAAATGCATACGAACACGCCGCGTCCGTGCAGTTCGAGCGCGTTCGTTTCCCCCGCCGGCCCCGGCAGCGGCGCAGCCCCCGCGAATTGCCGCTCCGCATCGGCCGCGTAGTAGCGGCAGAAATCGGCCGCCTCGCGCACCTCGTCGATCCCGTCCTGCAATGTGCGTCCGCCTTCGCGCGCGATGAGCGCGACGAACCGGTCTGCGTCCGCCTCCAGCGCATCGCCCATCTTGCGCAGGATCGCCGCACGCGCGACGCCGCCCTGATCGTTCCACGCCTTCTGCGCCGCGCACGCGCGCGCAATCGCCGCATCGATCATGGCGGCGTCCGCGATATGGGCGCGACCGACGATGCGCGACGCGTCCGCAGGCGCGCGCATCTCAACCTGCGCGCCGCTCGAGTCCGCGACGGTCCCGATCAGCGACGCCGCATCGATCACCGCCCCATCGACCTGGGCGATGGCGCGCACGATCGCGTCGCGATCGGCGGCGATGGAAAGGTCGCGCCCAGACGAATTGCGCCGGCTGGCGCCGTAGAGCGCCGGCGGCGGCGGAAGCCGCGGGTGCCGGCGCGGCTGCGCCTCCAGATGCGCGAGCGGGTCGGCTGCGACCAGTTCCGGCGATACGTCCTCGTCGAGGAAGGAATGCACGAAGCTGGTGTTGGCGCCGTTCTCCAGCAGCCGCCGCACCAGATAGGGAAGCAGATCCTCATGGCCGCCCACCGGCGCGTACACCCGCACCGGCGCCGCGGATTCGAACGCCGCATAAAGCGCTTCGCCCATGCCATGCAGGCGCTGGAACTCGTAGTCCTTGACGCCGGCCAGCTCCGCCATGCGTTTCACCGCCGCGGCGGTATGGGCGTTGTGCGTGGCGAATTGCGGATAGATCGCCGACGGCGCCGCCAGCATCGCGCGCGCGCAGGCGAGGTAGTTCACATCCGTCGCGGCCTTGGTGGTGAAGACCGGAAAATCCGCCCGCCCCATCACCTGGGCGCGCTTGATCTCGCCGTCCCAATAGGCGCCCTTCACCAAGCGCACCATCAGGCGGCGCCGGCGCCGCGTCGCCAGCGCCTGCACCGCTTCGATCACCGCCAACGCCCGCTTCTGATACGCCTGCACCGCCAGCCCCAGTCCGTCCCAGCCGGAGAGCGACGGCGCAGCCGAAAGCGCGTCGAGCAGCTTGAGCGACAGGACCAGCCTGTCGGCCTCCTCCGCATCGAGGGTGAGCCCCACGCCGTACGCTTTCGCCCGCTCCGCCAGGGCGAGCGCGCGCGGCAGAAGCTCGGCCATCACCCGCTCTTCCTGGCGGGCCTCGTAACGTGGAAAGAGCGCCGACAATTTCACCGACACGCCCGACGCTTCGATCGGTCCCCGGCCGCCGGCATCTTCGCCAACCGCCTCGATCGCGTGCGCATAGGCGTCCAGATATCGCGCCGCATCGCCCGCCGTGCGCGCGCCCTCTCCCAGCATGTCGAACGAGAAGGCGCTGGCGAGGCCTTGGCGGATATGGCCCCGCCCCCGCCGGATGGCCGCCTCGATCGTGCGCCCGAGCACGAATTGCTCGCCCAGAATGCGCATGGCCTGCATGGCCCCGGCGCGCACCACTGGCTCCCCTACCCGCGCCACGAGCCGCTTCATGAAGCCGCCCGCGTCGCGCGCCATGTCATCAGGCGGCGTGACGATCCGCCCGGTGAGCATCAGCCCCCAGGTGCCGGCGTTCACAAGCCAATGGTCGCTCTTGCCGAGATGGTCCTCCCAGCGTCCGGTGGCGATCTTCTCGGCGATCAGCTTGTCGGCGGTGTCCTCGTCGGGCACGCGCAGGAGGGCCTCCGCGAGGCACATCAGCGCCAGCCCCTCGGAATTGGAGAGCCCAAACTCCTCCAAGAAGCTCTCCATCACCCCCTTGCGGCGCTTCAGATCGCGCGCCTTGACCACCAGCGCCCGCGCCTCCGCCGCCACGCTCGCGCGGGCGGCCGCATCCAGCGGGGGATGCGTCAGGAGCCGTTCGAGCGCCCGGTTCTCGTCGGCGTACTTGTCCTGGTCGAGCAGGTTCCAATCGAAGGCGGCGGACGCGGACTCGGCCATGGTCTTTCCGGGAGCTGGGGGAACGGGCGGGTCCCGTGGCGGCTATCGTACCAGCCAAACAGGGGCAAGCCTGCGGCGCTTGCGCGGGCGCCGCCGCTGATGCCAGAACCCCGCCATGACCGTTTCCGCGGACCCATCGCCCGCCCCTGCCCTCCCCGTGCAGGACGCCGGCGAGGCCCTCGCCCGCCGCATCATGATCGTCACCGACGCCTGGCACCCCCAGGTGAACGGCGTCGTCACCACGCTCGCCAAGGTGATCAAAGAGCTGCGCGAGATGGGCTGCGAGCTCGAGATCGTCTCGCCCAATGACGGCTACCGCACCATCCCGCTCATCACCTATTCCGAGATCCGCCTCGCCATCAATGCGCGCGACGACATCGAGGAGCGGTTCCTCATCTTCGCGCCCGACGCCGTCCACATCGCCACCGAGGGGCCGCTGGGCTGGGCCGCGCGCGGCATCTGCCTGAAATACAAGTTTCCGTTCACCACCTCATACCACACGCAATTTCCCGAATATGTGCACGCGCGCTTTCCCTGGATCCCGCTCTGGGCCGGCTATCGCTACATGCACGCGTTCCACGACAAGTCCGGGCGCATCATGGTGGCGACGCCGACGATGATGAACCGGCTCGTTGAGCACAATTTCAAGAACGTCACCGCCTGGAGCCGCGGCGTCGAGACCGATCTCTTCCATCCCGCGAAGCGCGACATCGAGAACGGAGTCTATAAGGGGCTCAAACGTCCCGTATGGCTCAATGTCGGCCGCGTCGCCGTCGAGAAGAACATCGATGCGTTCCTGAAGACGGACCTTCCCGGCACCAAGGTCGTCGTCGGGGACGGGCCCCAGCGCGCCGAACTGATGCAGCGATATCCCGACGCCGTCTTCCCCGGCGTGAAGACCGGCGAGGACTTGGCGCGCCATTTCGCCGACGCCGACGTCTTCGTGTTCCCGAGCCTCACGGACACGTTCGGGCTGGTGCTGCTGGAGGCGATGGCCGCGGGCACGCCGGTCGCCGCCTTTCCCGCGCCCGGCCCCATCGACATCCTGCCCGGCACGAACGCCGGAATTTGCCACGACGATCTCCGCACCGCCTGCATGGAGGCGCTGAAGCTCGATCGGGCGACGGCGCGCCGCGTCGCCGAGGGCTATTCCTGGCGCGCCTGCGCCGAGGCGTTCCAGCGCAATCTGGCGCCGCTGCCCAAGCCGGAGAAGAAGCGCTTCTGGCGCCGCCTGGCCGAACTGCGCCGCCGGCGCCGTGAACGCCGCGACGCCCGCCGCGCCGCCAAGGCCGCCGCCGTCGCGGACTCGTAGGTCGTAATTTTGATCCGTGTACGGCGTATCACCAGCGGATGCGCCGGCGCAGCCGGTAGCGCAGCCAGATCGCCCCGCCGTTGAGCAACAGCGTGATCGCCAAAAGCGCCAACCCCGCCGCCGCCGCGTTCTGGCGGAACGCGGCTTCAGGCCGGCTCGTCCAGTTGAACATCTGGATCGGCATCACGGTGTAGGGCTGATCGAGCCAGTTCCAGGGCAGCCAGGACGCCGCCGCGTCGGTCAGGCTCGCCGTCGTGACGACGTCCGCTCCGGCCGGCGCGTCAACGCGTTCGCCCGGCTTCAGCGTCATCAGCCGCCCATCCGGAAACCGGATCGTCGTCTCGTTGGTCGCATACACCGAGAGCGTCGCGTGCGGATTGCGCTGCGCCGCTTCCGGGGAGACGTATTCGATCGTGTAGCGCACCGGATCGCCCGGCGCCTTCACCGGCAGAAACGCCATGAACGTCGCCGCCCCGATGCAGATCAGCGGCGCCGTCTCTCCCATCGCGCGCGACATGCCGATGATCACCCCGGTCGTCACCCCAGGCAACGCGTTGGGCGCCACATGATGCGCCGTCGTCTGCCACTTGGTGGCGCCGAGCGCGAGCGCCGCCTGGCGGATGTCCTGAGGCACCGCGCGCACCGCTTCGCGCGTCGCCACGATCACTACCGGCAGGATCAGGAGCGCCAGCGTCAGTCCCGCCGTCAGCACCGTCTCGCCCATCGCGAGGGCTTGCACGAAGAGGCCGAGCGCGAGGAGGCCGTAGATGATCGACGGCACGCCCGCGAGATTGTTCACCGCGATCTCGATCGCGTTTGTGAGCCAGTTGCGGCGCGCATATTCCTCCAGATAGATGCCGGCGAGCACGCCGATCGGCACCGCGATCACGGCCGTCGTCACGATCACGAACAGCGAGCCGACCCAAGCCGGGAAAATGCCCGCATCCTCCGGAATCCGGGACGGGAACGACGTGAAGAAATCCCATGTCAGCCGCGCGCCGCCGTCGGCGGCAAGATCGAACACGAGCGCGACGAGCGTGCCGAGCCCGACCAGAGTCGCCGCCAACCCCCAATAGACGAACGCGCGGTCGCGCAGATTGCGGCGCTTCACGCGCTCGGATGCGGCGAGAAACGGCGCGGCCATCAATACGCCTCCCGGAACCGGCGCTGCAACGCGAACGCGATGAAGTTGAACGCCAGCGTGATCACCAGGAGCGCCAGCCCCGCCGCGAAGATCGAGTTGAACTCGAGCGAGCCGAATTCGAGATCGCCTTGCGCCACCTGCGCGATGAACGCCGTCACGGTCGCGCCCTCCTGCGCCGGCGCCGTCACGATCTGCGGCTTGAGACCTCCGGCCACGGCCACGATCATCGTCTCGCCCACGGCGCGGCTCATCCCAAGGATGATCGCCCCGGTCACGCCCGACGCCGCCGCCGGCAGGACGACGCGGAACGCCGTCTCCAGCCGCGTGGCGCCGAGCGCAGTCGAACCGTCGCGCAGCCCGTTCGGCACGGCGCGCAGCGCGTCCTCCGAAAGCGAGGCGATGTAAGGGATGATCATCAGCCCCATCACGATCCCCGCCGACAGCAGATTGAACGCCGGCAAGCCGGGAATGAGCCGCTGCAGCAGCGGCGTCATGAACAGAAGCGCGAAATAACCGTAGACGACCGTCGGCACGCCGGCGAGCAATTCGAGGATCGGCTTGACGATTTCGCGCGTGCGCGGGCGAGCGAACTCCGAAAGATAAACCGCCGACAGGAGCCCGAACGGGACCGCCACCGCGAGCGCCACCAGCGTCGACATCAGCGTCGCCGAGATCAACGGCGCCACGCCGTATTCCGGATTCTCGAACGTCGGCGTCCAGCGCGTGCTGGTGAGGAACTCCACGATCGACACGTCGGCGAAGAATTGCGCGGATTGCGAAACCAGCACCGCCACGATCGCCACCACGATCGCGATCGCAGCCGCCGCCGCGGCCAGGAGCACGCCCTCAATGAGGCGCTCTGCGAGCCTGAAGCGCCGACGTGTGAAATCCCGCTCCACCATCGCCCCCTATTCCCCCGCGGGCAGCGCGTCATCGACCAGCGGACGCGCCATGACTTCTTCAATGCTTGCGCCGATATCGGCCTCGCCGCCGAACGCCGTGCCGGTGCGCCCCGCGAGCGCGCGGTTGAGATATTCCGCATAGGCCGCATCCGGCAGCGGCACGTAGCCCACTTCCGGCGCCAGTCGCGCCGCGTGCGTGAGGTAGTAGCGCACGAAGTCCCGCACCGCCGGCCGTTCCATCGCTTCTGCAGCGACATAGATGAAGATCGGCCGCGACAGCGGCTGGTAGCTCGCGTCGGCGACGCTCGTGGCCGAAGGCGCCACCGGTCCCGCGCCCCCGTCGACCGCCAAAGCCTTGAGCCGATCCCGGTTCTGCTCGTAATAGGCGATGCCGAAATAGCCCATGGCGCCGCGATTGCCGATCACGCCGATGACGGTGACGTTGTCATCCTCCGTCGGTGTGTAATCTGTGCGCGAGGCGCCGCCTTCGCCGTTGATCGCCTCGGTGAAGAAATCGAACGTCCCCGACGCCGTCCCGGCGCCGAAGAGGCGCAGCGGCATGTCCGGCCAGCGCGGGTCCACATCGCGCCAATTGTTCACCCGGCCTTCGGACTCAGGCGACCAAATCCGCCGCAATTGCTCCACCGTGATCGAATTAATCGGGTTCTCCTGGTTGACCACGACGGTGAGCCCGTCGAACGCCACCGGCAACTCCACATAGGCGATGCCCGCCTGCCGGCAGCTTTCCATCTCGGCCTGCTTGATCGGCCGCGACGCGCCTTGGATCTCCGTCTCGCCGCGGCAGAAGCGCCGGAACCCGCCGCCCGTGCCGGATTCGCCGACGGTCACCCGCACGCCGCCGCGATTCTCGATCGAGAATCCCTCGGCCGCCGCCTCTGACAGCGGAAACACAGTAGAGGAGCCGTCCACCCGGATGGTTTGCGGCGCACGCACCAAGCCGTTCGCCGGCTCGCACGCGCTCGTCAGCACGCCAAGGAGCGCCGCGAACGCCGCGCCCGCCGGTCCGCCCCAACGCGCGCGCCGGGTTTGCGTTTTCCCTGCCTGATCCGTCATGTGGCGCTATCCAGCCGCCTGCTACGCGTTCTCCATGACAAACGTGCGACACTGACCATGCCAGCGACCGCCGCCTCGCCCTTGGGCCCATGGCTCGCCGCAGCATGCCTCGCCGCGCTCCTGCTCGCAGTCGCCGTGATCGATATCCGCGAACGCCGCATTCCCGATGCGCTGAACGCAGCGATCGGCGCAGCCGGCCTTGCCGCGACCTGGCTTCTCGGGCGCGATCTTGTCGCCGCCCTGATCGGCGTCGCCGCCGGCTATCTGGCGATCGCGGGCGTGAACGCGCTCTTCCGCCGCATGCGCGGCCGCGACGGCGTCGGCATGGGAGACGCCAAGCTCCTAGGCGCGCTCGGCGCCTGGGTGATGTGGTGGGGACTGCCCTTCGTCGTGCTGGTCGCATCGACGGCCGGCCTCGCCGTCGCGCTGCTGCGCGGCGCCGCGCGCGGCGAGATGATCCCGTTCGGCCCGTTTGTCGCGGCGGCCGGCTTCATCGTGTGGCTGGCGCAACTCTCCTTCTAGCGCTGGCACGCGATCATGCCGCCCACCGGCACGACCGACTCCCAGCCATCGTCTTCGATGATCCGGATCACGCCGTCGCCGATGATCGTGCCGTCGCGCACCGATCGCAGTTCGTCGGCGCGCACCTGCACTTCGAGCCTAACGCCTTCTGCGGCATAGATCTGCTGTTCGAAATGGCCCGTCAGCACGCCGCCGGAGAACGCCGTCCGCGGCATTTCGCGCTCGCGCCCGCCGAGCTTCACCCGCGCCAAGGCGGGCTCGTCATAGGCGACGAACACGAATTCCGGCGGCTCGCCGCGCGACCACAGGAAGAGGCCGCACCGGCCGGGCTCGAGCGCCTGCGGATCGAGGCGCGCGAGGGTGAGCTCGCCGCCTGTGCGCTGCGCCGTCGCGGGGGCGGACAGCGCCAGCGCGACCAGGGCGAGCGCCGCTAGCTTTGCGTGGGCAGCCATCGGAAATCCTTGCTCAGCAAGACGTTCGGCCCGCCTTCGAACTGGCGAAAGCCCTGCTGCTCCAGCATCGCGCGCAACGCCGGCTTCTGGGTGCCGACGAAAGCGCGCCAGAGCCCCTCGCCGGTCGGCGCGAGCTCGATGAGCGACTGCACGGTGTCGCCGTCGCTGCTGGCGCCGATCAAGGTCAATTGCGCGGCTGCGTCGCGGCAGCTCGCCTCGCCGGAGAGGCGCGGCCCTTGCCAACCGAGCTGCGCCCCGCTGCGCGCCAGCACATCGCTCGAGAGCCGTCCCGCAGCCGTCACGCACCGGCCGTCCGAAAAGTAGAGATCGAGGCCTTCGATGCGCGTGGCGCCCACGAGGGCCAGCCCTTCGGTGACTTGCGCGCCCTGCAAAGTGACGTCGGGCGCGATGAGCCGGCGATCGCCGCGCCAATCCGCCTTCAGCGTGAGCCCCTCGCCGCTGAGCGCCCCGCCTTCCATGTCGAAATCGACATCCAGCAGGCCGCGCACCAGATTGAACAAGGACACCTTGTACGAGATCGTCCCCGCATCCACGCCGTTGAGGCGCGCTTCAATGAAACGCCCGCTCCAGATCGTTCCCTCGGCGCGGGAATAGGCCAGGCCGCCCTCGCGCGAAGGCACGACGAGCGACGCCGGCGCGCGCGCAACCGCGAACACGACGAGCGCAACGACAAAGAACGCAATGTGCCAAAGCCGTATCTTGAATCCGCCGATCGTCATGGTCCCGCCGCCGCCTCGAACTCCGCCGATACTATCCCGTCCTCCCCAACGCGCGCCAGCGCCGTGCGCTGAACAAGCGCGCCGCCGCGCCCCATGAGGTCGATCCAGCGATACGCCATAAGCGAATCCGCCGGCTCGAACACGATGACGAATTGATCCTCGCCCCGCTGTTCGATTCGCGCGGGCGTGAGGCCCACCGCCTGCGCGCTCTCCAGCGCCAGCGTCCGCACATCGCCCGCGCGCGCCGGGGCCGGCCCGAGCGCCTTCAGCCGCGCGACATCTGCGCGCACCGCGCGGGCCGCCTCCAGGCGCGCAGCCGCGTCGTGGCGAAAATCCGCTGCGCTCTGATAGCCCCAGACCGGGCCAAGAACGAGGAACACCAGAATCGCGCCGCCGGTGAGCATGAGCCGCTCGCGGGCCGTAAGCCCGCGCCACCAGGCGCCGAGTGAAGCCATGACCGCGCCCATCACGGAACCTCGAACTCCCACTCAGCCGCATGGCGCCCCTCGACGGGCGCCAGATCCCGGGTCGTCAGCGCGGCGCCGTCCTCGCGCAGCGTCTGCGCGGCCGCGTTGAGCGCCTGCAGATCGCGCGCCGACACCTGCACCAGCACGCGCCGCCCCGGCGCCGTGTGCCGCACCGCATCGATCCGCACGAGCGGATTGGCCTGCACCGCGGCGATCAGCGGCTCCGACACCGCCAGCACGGGATGGTTCTTGGACTGCTCGGCGGAATTGAGCAGCGCGCGCACCTGGGCGCGCAGATTGACGATCCGCCGCACGTCCGGCCGCGCCTCGCGGAAATCCTGTTCCGCAAGCGCCAAAGTCTCGCGGGCCGCGCGCGCGTCGCGCATTCCGGCGAACACAAGCGACCCGATCTGCAGCAGCACGGCGATGAGCGCGAGCGCCGCCGCCAGCCGCCACAACGTCAGCGACCGCCCCGCGCCGCGCCTATCAGCCTGCGGCGCATACGGGCCCTGCAGCAGCTCTGGCGCGTGCGCCGGCGGCGCGACCGCCGCTTCCGCGAGGATCGCAAGGGGATCGCCTTCCTCGAGATCTTCGACCGCCGCGCCTGCAAGCGCGCTGCGCCACGCCTGGCGATCCGCCGCGATCCGCACCGTATGCGCCTCGGCGCGCACGGCATCGAACCAGCGTGGAAACAGCGACGGCGCAAGCCCGCTCTCGATCGCATAGCCGCCCCGTGCGCCGCCCGTCACCAGCGTCAGCGGCGCCGTCTCCACGATCTCCACCGCGTCCGGCGCGGTCGGCCAGATCGTGAAATCCACCAGCGCCGAATGCGGCTCGAACCCATGCCGGCCGCAGATGTCGAGCCAACGCTGCATCCGCGCCTTTGCGACGACCGCCACCAGGCGCGCGCCGTCGGCGTCGACAGGATCGCCGATCGCGTAGTGCATCGCTTCCGGCGCCGCCGCGATCGCGCCGCGCAGCATCAGCGGCGCGGCTGCGCGCGCTTGCGCCTCGGAGCGCGCGGGCAGCGTCACGCGCCGCACCTGCGCCTCTACGCCCGCCAGCACCAGGATGATCCGTTTCGGCGCCGCCGCCGGGCGCCGCGCCCCCGCAGCCCCCCCCCCCCCC
>JACAEE010000027.1 GCA_013389015.1 Hydrogenophilaceae bacterium
CCATGCCCCGGGCGAGGGGAGATGAGGGTGCAACAGCCTAGCGCGCGACACGCGCCCCCCGCCGGCCCCGCTTTGCGTCCATCGGCGTCGGCTTCCGCGCTGCTCACCGGCCCGATTCTGCCGACCCTCGCGCGCCTGGCCGCCCCTAACGCCATCGCCATGCTCGCTTCCTCGGCGGTGGCGATCGCCGAGACGGCCTATGTCGGGCGCATGGGCGTGGCGTCGCTGGCGGGGGTGGCGCTGGCGCTGCCGCTGCTGATGCTGATGCAGATGATGTCGGCGGGGGCGATGGGCGGTGGCGTCTCGGCCGCGATCGCGCGCGCCAACGGGGCCGGCGATTCCGCGCGCGTCGAGGCGCTGGCGCTGTGCGCGCTGGCCATCGGCGCTGCGGCGGGCGCGGCGGGCGTGATCCTGTTTCTCGGCTTCGGACCGATGATTTTCCGCGGCCTTGGCGGGGAAGGCGCGGCGCTTCACGAAGCGGTCGCCTATTCCCGCACCATCGCCTTCGCGGTGGCGATGATCTGGCTGTCCAATTCCATGGCTTCGATCCTGCGCGGCCTCGGGCGCATGACGGCGCCGGCGACGGTGATCCTGATCGCGTGCGGCCTGCAGATCATGGTCGGCGGCGCGTTGGGATTGGGCCTCGGCCCGTTCCCGCGCCTGGGCGTGGTCGGCGTAGGCCTGGGCCAGGTGACCGCGTTCACCACGGCTGCGGCGGCGATGCTGTTCCTCTTGCGGCGCCCCAGCGAAGGCGTGCGGCTGCGCTTCAACCGCGCCGCGCTCAGAGCGGATCTCTTCGCCGACATCCTGCGCGTCGGCGGCGTGGCGTGCCTCTCGCCGCTCTTTTCCGTCGCCGCGATGCTCGTCATCACCGCGCTCGTCGCGCGCTTCGGGACCGAGGCGCTCGCGGGCTACGGCATCGGCGCGCGGCTCGAATTCCTGCTCATCCCGCTGGCGTTCTCGATCGGGGTGGCGAGCGTGCCTATGGTCGGCGTCGCGATCGGCGCGGGCGCGGTGCAGCGCGCGCGCCGCGTCGCCTGGATCGCCGGCGCGAGCGCAGCGGGACTGCTCGGCGTCGTCGGCGTCGTGCTGATGGCGTGGCCGGCGCTCTGGGCGGGCGTGTTCACTGACGATTCCGGCGCGCGCGCCGCGGCGGAACTGTATCTTCGCTTCGCGGGATTTGGATTTCCCTTCTTCGGTCTGGGCCTGTGCCTCTATTTCGCGTCGCAAGGCGCGGGCAAGATCATCGGGCCGATCGCGGCCCAGTTCCTTCGCCTCGTGGTGGTCGCGCTCGGCGGGGCGGCGCTCACGCTATGGGCGGCGCCGCTGTGGAGCGTGTTTCTCCTGGTCGCGCTTTCGATGGCGGCGCTCGGCCTGGGCACGGCGCTCGCGGTGCGCCTCACGCCCTGGAGCGCGCCTGCAACCGCGGCGCCCGCCCGCGCGTAAAGGATGACAAGCCGGCGGCGGGTTCTACATTGAAGCGCAGCCGCAAGACTCTCGAAGGAGCCGCGATGTTCGCCAAGACGCTCACCGTCATGCCCAGCCCCGAAGACGCGCTGCCGGGCCGGGCGGAGCCGCTGCGCACGGCCAAGACGCATTTCGTCAACGGCGCGCCGCTTCATCCGCCGTACCCGGCGGGGATGGAGGAGGCGGTGTTCGGCCTTGGCTGCTTCTGGGGCGCGGAGCGCAAGTTCTGGCAGACCGCGGGGGTCTATGTCACCGCGGTCGGCTACGCCGGCGGCTACACGCCGAACCCGACCTATGAGGAAGTGTGCTCCGGCCGCACCGGTCACACCGAAGTCGTTCGCGTGATCTACGATCCGCGAAAAGTGACGTATGCGGAGCTGCTCAGAGTGTTCTTCGAGAATCACGATCCCACCCAGGGCATGCGCCAGGGCGGCGATGTCGGCACGCAATACCGCTCCGCGATCTATGTTGTGAACGAGGCTCAGAAGACCGCGGCCGAGAAGGCCAAGGCGATGTATGAATCCGCACTGCGCGCCAAGGGCTTCGGCGCGATCACCACGGAGATCGCCGAAGCCGGACCATTCTATTACGCCGAGGACTATCACCAGCAATATCTTGCGAAGAATCCCGGCGGCTATTGCGGGCTGGGCGGAACCGGCGTTTCCTGCCCCGTCGGGGTGGTGTGATCCAAAGGAGCTGCGCGTGACTCCGGCGGCGTTCGAGAAAGCGGCCCTGGCGCTGCCGGGCGTGACGATGACGATCCAATGGGGCGCAGACCGCGTCTACAAGGTCGGCGGCAAGATGTTCGCAGTGCGCGGCGACAATGGCGGCGTTCGCCCGCCTGTATCCTTCAAGGTTTCGGACTTGTCGTTCGAGTTGTTGATCAAGAAGAAGGGCGTCATCCCCGCGCCCTATATGGCGCGCGCCAAGTGGGTGATGCTCGAGCATCTGCGCGTGCTGCCCGACGAGGAGATTCGCGCGCGCCTGGCCGAAGCGCATCGTCTGGTCGCGGAGAAGCTGCCGAAGAAGATCCGCGACGCGCTGATCCCGGCATGAGCGCCGCCTCGGCGCGGGCGCCCGCGATCTTCTTCGGTCACGGCTCGCCGATGAATGCGCTGCCCGGCGCGCCCGGCGCCCTCGCCGGCGATGCGCGCTACGCCCAGGCCTGGCGCGCGCTCGGCGGCCGCATCGAAAAGCCCAAGGCCGTGCTGATGGTCTCCGCCCATTGGTACGGCGAGGGCGCGAAGGTCGCCACGACGCCAGCGCCGGAGACGATCCACGATTTCTTCGGCTTCCCCGAGGCGCTCCACCAGGTCCGCTATCCGGCGTCCGGCGCGCCGGCCCTGGCGGAGGCGGTCGCCGCCCGCATCGGCGCGGCGCGCGACGCCGAATGGGGCCTCGATCACGGCGCCTGGTCGGTGCTGATCCACGCCTTTCCCGACGCCGATGTGCCCGTGGCCCAGCTCTCGCTCGATGCGCGCCGCGACGGCGCAGCCCATTATGCGCTCGGCCGCGCCTTGCGCCCGCTGCGCGATGAAGGCGTGCTCATCGCCGGCTCCGGCGATGTGGTGCACAATCTGCGCCTGATGGATCGCCGCGGCGAAGGCTTCGTTCATCCGTGGGCGGAGCGTTTCCACGCCTTCGTCAAGGCCCGCATCGCCGCCGGCGATCACGCCGCGCTGCTCGCGCCGCAAGGCGAAGACGCGCGCCTCTCGATCCCGACGCCCGATCATTATTGGCCGCTGCTCTATGTGCTTGCCGCCGCCCACGAAGGCGAAACGCCGCATTTCTTCACCGATGAGATCGCGCTCGCCTCCATCTCCATGCTCGGCGTGGCCTTCGGTGTATAAAGACAGTATACGGACTGTTTTCGTGTGGGGATATGGCGCCCGCCGCCGGGGCTTGGCGCGCGCCGCCGCGCCGCTAGAATGCCTCCGCTTCGAAGGACCGGGGAGGCGCTTCATGCTGACACGACGCACGATGATCCAGGCCGGCGCGGTCTCCTTGGGCGCGCTCGCGGCGGGATGCGCCACCACCGAAGCGCCGCCGCCCGGGCCGACCTATCCCGCCCGCAGCCTCAACCGCGACGTGATGGAGGTCGTCGCCGAGATGCGCGCCATCGGCCAGAACCTCCGCGCGACCAATCCGGAGGCGCGCTATTACCGGCTGCCGGACGCCGCCTTCACCGAGCCGCTCGCCTATGCCGGCCAGCCGATCGCGGCGGGGAACCATTATCCAGCCACCAATTGCTCGACGGCCTGTTTCGAGGCGTTCGTGCGCACGCTCAACCGCGTCGAGGCGCGCCAGGGCGGCGTTTACGAGAAGCTTTCCTTCGACGATCTGGCGGGGCGGCGCGGCTATCCGCTGCGCTCCTGGATGATGCGCACCAAGAGCTTCGACCGCGCCATCGGCGCAGCGAGCCCGAAATTCCGCTCCATGGTCGGCCCCGCCGACGGCTTCGTGCTGTATGGGATCGGCGACATCATCGACTTCCCGAACGCGGCGCCGGGCGATTTCGTGCAGTTCCACCGCTGGACGCAAGCCGCCAACGGCGAGATGCAGAAATACAATCAGGGCCACGCGGTGATCTTCACCGGCTTCCTCGATGCGACGCGGAACGAAGCCGGCGCCTCCGTGATCACGCCGGCGACGCGCTACAACGCGGCGACCAATTGCGGCTTCACCTATTTCTCCTCCAACGGCCCGACCAACGGCCTGGCCGATCGCTACGCCTTCTTCTACGGCAAGAAGCCGGATGACGCGATGAGCGCCGAGCCGTGGGACCGCAATGTCCAGGAGCCGACGTCGAGGGACGATCTCTATGCGCTCTCGATCGCACGCGCCTACGAGCCGGCGCTCTGGCGGCGCGAAGCCACGAGCCTCAGGATCGACGCCTACATCTCCGGCCAGTCGATCTTCGCGCTCGAGACCGAGAATCGTCTCTATGCGGATCGCTCCTACGATCCGCGCTTCGAGAACACGGTGATGGCCGCGGCCGATATGGACGAGACGACGCTGGCCGAGCGCGCCGCGCGCGACGCCGTGCTCGAAACCGCGTTCCAGGCCGAGATCGCCTCGATCACGCCGATGTACAATATGGAGGAGTGACGCGGCCGCGCCGGCCTCGGGCGGAAGCTATTTCGGCTCGCGCTGCAATTCCAGGAGCGCGTCCATCATCTCGTCGGCGATGAGCACGACATGGGCGTTGGCGCGGAAATCGTGCTTGGCTTCGATCATCTCCGTGATCGCCTGCACCGGCTCGACATCATGATCGACGGTGCTTGCGCGCACGACCGCGACGCCGGCGCGGTCGAACCGCGCAAGCGCTTGGGCCATGCCGAGGCGGGCGGAGGCGAGGGCTTCCATAACAGCCCATCATAGCGCGGCGCGGTGAACGGAGCGTGTGGAGAAAGGGTAAATTCTACACCGTAAGCACGATCTTGCCGGCATGCGTTCCCGCCTGCATGCGCGCGTGCGCGCCTTCGGCTTGCGCCAGCGGGAAGGTGGAATCGATCACGGGCCTCACCTTGCCGGCGGCGATCCAGGGCCAGACATGGTTTTCGACTTCCCGCGCCAGGCGGGCCTTTTCCGCGAGCGGGCGCGCGCGCAAGGTCGAGCCGGTGATGGTCAAGCGCTTCAGCATGATGCGCATGAGATCGATCTCGCCCTTCGCGCCCTGAAGAAACGCGATGTAGATGAGGCGGCCGCGCTCCTTCAGAATGTTGAGGTTCTTCTGCAGATAGGGCGCGCCGACCATGTCGAGGATCACGTCGACGCCGCCTTCATCCTTGAGAACGGCTTCGAAATCTTCGCTTCTGTAGTTGATCGCGCGCCTGGCGCCCAAGCGCTCGCAGAGGGCCTGCTTCTCGGCGTCGCCGGCGGTGGCGTAAACGACCGCGCCCGCCGCGCGCGCCATCTGGATCGCGGTCGTGCCGATGCCGGAGGCGCCGCCGTGCACGAGAAGAGCTTCGCCGTTCTTCAGCGCGCCGGATTCGAACACATTGGCCCACACCGTGAACACGGTCTCTGGCAGCGCGGCGGCTTCGGTGAATGAAAGCGGTGCCGGCGCCGGCAGCGCGGCGCCTTCATGGGCGATTGCGTATTCAGCGTAACCGCCGCCGCCGAGCAGCGCGCAGACCTGATCGCCGAGGCGCCAGCGGCTGACGCCGGCGCCCAGCGCCGCAACCTCGCCGGCGACTTCAAGGCCCAGCGTCTCGGGCGCGCCGGGAGGCGGAGGATAGAGCCCGGCGCGCTGGATCAGATCGGGGCGGTTCACGCCCGCGGCGCGCACGCGGATCAGGATTTCGCCTTCGCCTGGCCGGGGACGCGGCAGCGTCGCCAGCGTCAAGGGCGCGCCTGGGGCGTGCGCCACGGCGCGCATCGCATCGCTCATCGGGGACTCCTCTCGCGTCTCTTCACCGGTCACGTTAGAGTGTGCAAAAGGGTTCCGCCATGATCGAAGACGATGGCCTTGCGCCGACGCCGAAGAAGCCGCAGCCGCTCGATTTGATGGGCATCGAGGAACTGGAGGCGCGGATCGAGGCGCTGCGCGCCGAGATCGCCGCCTGCGAAGCGCAGATCGCCGCCAAGCGGGCCCAGCGCAGCGCCGCCGACGCGTTCTTCAGCGCGCCGCGGGCCTCCTGAAGCGACCCCCTTAACCCCTTATCCTGGCTTAACGGGCCTTCGGCCCGCGACTTGCGAGCGCCGGCGCATCATGACGACTGACGCAGATTCATATTCCGGGCTGGCGGCGGCGCCGAGTCTTGGCCGGGTCATGGGCTTCGCCCGTTCCGAACTCTTCGAGCGCACCTTCAAGGAGGGCATGGCGCTGGTGGAGGAGACCGCCGCCTATCTCGACGGGCCCGGCCGGGCCGCCTCCAAGCGGCTGTCGCGGGCGGCCGCGCTCGCCTATGCGGGCGAGAGCATGCGGCTGACCACGCGGCTGATGCAGGTGGCCTCCTGGCTGCTCGTCCAGCGCGCGGTGCGCGACGGCGAGATGAGCCTCGAAGACGCGGCGAACGAGAAATACCGGATGCATGCGCGCAGCGCCGGGCGCGACGGGGGGATTTCGGCGCTGGGCGCGTCGGAGGCGTTGCCGGAGGCGCTGATGGCGCTCGCGGCGCGGGGCGCGGCGATCCACGAGCGGGTGCGCCGGCTCGATGCGGATATGTACGGGGCGCCCAAGGCGCCCGCCAACGGCGTCAGCGACCAGCTGGCCAAGCTTGAGGCGGCGTTCGGCGGCGGGGGCTGAGCGCGCAGGAACACGGCCGCGGGCGGCGGCCGTGTCCGCAATCAGAAGCGGATTGGCGAGGGGCGGTGGCCGCTCCTGACCCCTACAGAACGCTGGCGCGGAGAAATCCTTCCCGCGGCCGGCCTATTTTTTCAGGAACGAGCCGTACTTGTCCTTGAAGCGGGAGACGCGGCCGCCGCGGTCGACCATGGTCTGGGTCCCGCCGGTCCAGGCCGGGTGGGACTTGGAATCGATGTCGAGATGCAGCTCGGCGCCCTCTTTCCCGTAGGTCGAGCGGGTGCGGAAGGTGGTCCCGTCCGTCATGGTGACGGTGATGAAGTGATAGTCGGGATGACCTTCGGATTTCATGGCGGCGGGTCCTGGCGAGAAAATCGGAAGCGCGGGCTGATACAGCATGGGGCCCAGGAAGGCAAGGAACGCGGGATGCCGGCTGGTTGTCCGCCGGGCGCTGCGCTGAGTTGACGTCGCACTGATCTCACGCGCGGGGGGAAGGGGTCAGCGGCGGGGGACGTCTGTTCCCATGACGGTGACGCGTTCGACGATGCGGTCGTGGGGCCAGTAATCGAGGATGGCGTAGTGCTGGGTGGCGCGGTTGTCCCAGAAGACGATCGCGTTCGGGCTCCAGCGGAAGCGGACCTGGTATTCCGGCGCCTTCACGCGGTCGGTGAGATAAGCGAGGAGCTTTTTCGAGTCCTCGGGCTCGAGGCCCAGGATGCGCGTGGTGAAGACGTGGTTGACGAAGAGGTGGCGCTCGCCGGTTTCGGGATGGGTGCGCACGACGGGATGGGTACGCGGAGGATAGTCGCGCGCGAGCTCAGCCCTCTTCTCGTCGCTGATGCGGTAGCCGAAGCTCTGCAGGATGTCGTGCTCGGCGTCGAGCGCCGCGATGCGGGCCTTCACCTTGGGCGGGAGATCCTCGTAGATCGCGTGGGTGTCGGCGAAGAGGGTGTCGCCGCCGAGCGGCGGCATCTTCCGCATACGGAGAATACCGGCGAGGCTCGGCTTCTCCCGGAAGGTGACGTCGGTGTGCCATTTGTTGGCGGGGCGTGCGATCGGGTGGGTTTCGGCGGTGATCTTGGTTCCGTCCGCGCCTTCGATGTGCAGGATCTCAGGGAAACCGGGGACCGTCGCGGTGACGGGATGCCCTTCAAGCTCGCCGAAATAGCGGCCGAAGCGGACGTGGTCCTCGTAGGAAATATCCTGATCGCGGAAGAACAGAACCTTGTGCTTCAGGAGCGCGGCGCGCAAGGCGGCGACGAGATCGCCCGACAGCGGCTTGCGCAAATCGACGCCGCCGATCTCGGCGCCGAGAAGGGGGCCGGCGGGCGTGATCGTGATCGCTGCGACATCGGCGGCGGGCGTCAGGGCGGGCAGCGCGCTCATGATCGGCGTCTCCTGGGTTGGCTCACCACTAGCATGGAAGCGGGCGTGCGTCAGGCGGCGGCGATGCGGGTGTTCTGGTCGTGCCAGAGCCGCCAGTCGGTTCCTTCGCGGCGGAAGGTGAGGGTGAGGTAGGCGCTCGTTTCATAGGGCGAGCCGTCCGCGTGCTGATCATAATAGCGGGTGCGGAAAAGCGTCTGGCCGACGCCGAGCGTGGTTTGGGTCCAGAGCTCCTCGAACTCGATGCGCCAGGTCGGCGCAGCGAACCAGTCGCGGTGGAAAGCGAGATAGTCCGCCTTCGTGCGCGTCATGACGCCGTTGGGGAGGATGAGGATGAGTTCGTCGCGGCTGGTCAGCGTGCGGGAGAGCGCCTCGATATCGCGCGCCTGGACGGCCGCGAGATGGCGCGAGACCGCCCAGTCATAGCTCACGGGGATCGAGGCTTGGGACTCGGCGCCGGCGGCGAGGGCGAGGCCCGCCAGCGGCGCCGCCGCGAGCGCGCGGCGGGAAAGATCGGTCATGGCGGCTCCGCTCTAGTTCCTGCGCCGGAAGAGATCGCCCAGCTGTTCGACAGGATTTTGACGCTGCTGTTCTGCGGCAGGCGCGGCCTCGCCTTCGGGCGCGGTTTCTCTGCTGCGGCCGAAAGCGCCGCCCAGGGCGTCGCGCATGCGCGACTGGATCTCGTTGCGCACCACGTCGCCCAGCGCGATCGAGTAGCTGGGGCGCGCCCAGGGGCCGCGGACGCGGAAGGGCACGCCGACGCCGGCGACGTCGCCGCGTCCGCCCTGGCCTTCGATCGTGTTCACGGCGCGAGGCGAAAGGCGCATGTCGATCGACTGGCCGCCGATGTCGATCAGGCCCTGGCCGTCCATGCGGACATAGGGATTGAGCATGCGCAGATCCTGCGTGGCGGCGACGCCGTTGTTGATCTGGAAGGTCGCGGCCAGTTCGGCGAAGTCGGTGGCCGCCGCCTCGCCGCGGGCCTGGCCGGAGAGCGCCGACTGGATCGTGCGCGCGACGAGCGCGAGGTTCACGCCCTTGAGCGCGCCGTCATTGAAGGTGAAGCTGGCGTCGCCGGCGAGCGAACGCATCAGCGCGGCCTGGCTGGCGCCGGCGCCGGAGACGCTGGCGCGCAGGCGCCCGCGGCCGGAGACGCGGGTGAAGCCGATGGCGTCGGTGAGCAGCGGCTCGGCCTGGATGTTCTGCACATCGATCGTGCTGGTGATGCGGTTGCCGGCGGCGTTGGCGGTGAGACGCGCGGTTCCGGCGCCGCCATAGAGCGAGACCTGGGTCAGGCGCGCATCGGCCGCGCCGTTGTTCACCGCAAGCGACAAGCGCGCATCGGCGAAGCGCATGCGCTGGAAGCGGAGCGCGGGCACGGCGAGCGTGAGATCGGCGTCGAGGGCGTTGAGGCCCGAAAGATCGAGCGGCGTCGTCGGCCACGCCGTCTGCATGTTGACGCCGGCCTGCGCGTTCGCCGGCGGCGGCGGCAAGTAGGGGTTGACGTCCAGCTCGGGGATCGTCAGCGCTCCGGAAACGCGCATTCGTCCGGACTCGGAGAATGTGAGCGCGACGCCGCCGGTCGCGCGCAGGGCGTCGAGCGCGTAGGTCCCGTCCTGCAAGGCGATCGTGGTGGGCGCCGTCTCGGTCGAGCCGCGCGCGGCGAGGGCTGCGGCGATGGAATAGGCGGCGTAGGCGTCGCCCGCGGGCAGATCGACGCCGAACCAGGCGAGCGTGTCGCGCAGGCTCTCGCCTTCGGCCTCGAGGCGGCCCTGCAGCGCGCCGGTCGCGGCGTCGAACGCGCCGTCGAAGCTGGCTTCGATGCGCGGGGCCTCAATGCGGGCTTCGAGCGGGGTCTGGCCCTTTTCGAGCAGGGCGCGCGGGAGGCCGAGATCGCCGGCGACGGCGACGCGGCGCTCGGCGTAGGTGAAGCGCGCGTCGAAGGCGGCCTCTTCGTCGAGGCCGGGCAGGCGGACGGAAGCGTCGATGTCGGAGAGCGCAAGCGGCTCGCCGCTGGCGCCGGCGTAGGAGAGCGCGCCGCCGGCGACGCGGAACTCGTCGATGCGCAGCGCTTCGAGCCGCTCGGGATCGTCCTTTTTCGGGAACGTCCAATTGCCGAGCCCGGCTTCGTTGACGGCGAGCGCGAGCGCCGGCTCCTCGATGATCAGGCGGCGCACTTCGATGTCGCCGCGCATGAGCGGGAAAAGCGCGACTGCGAAGACCACGCGCTCGGCCTGCAGGAACGGCTCGCCTTCGAAGCCGGCGGGATTGGAGAGCGTCACATCGGAGGCCGAGAGGCCGAGGGCGGGAAAGACCGCGACATCGATGTCGCCGAGCGTGAGATCGCGCTCGGTGGCGAGTTCGACCTGTTCCTCGATTGTGCGGCGCACCAGATCTTTCGGGAAGAACAGCCACAGCGCCAGCGCCGACACGAGCACGAGCCCCAAAAGGGCGCCGGCGCCGATCAACGCGTAGCGGACGAACCGGGATTTCAGCATGGCGCCATCATGCCGCCGGCCCGGTTCGGCGCCAAGCGCTCCACCGCTTGGCCGGGCGCGGACAAGCCGCTAGGAAACGGCCATGACCGATCACAAGGACGAAGACGCCGCCAAGAAGCCAAGCGCGGCGGGGCAGGCGGCGCGGGCGCGCGCGGCGCAGGCGCGGGCGAAAGCCGAGTTCATCCTCTCGCGCGCCTATGGGCTATTGCGCCATCCCAAGCAGGAATGGGAGCAGATTCGCGACGAGCAGACCAACGCCGCCGCGATCATGGCGGGCTATGTCGCACCGCTTGCCGCCATCGCGCCGATCGCGGGGATGATCGGGCAATTGGCGTTCCGCACGCCGGGCGTGCCGGTGTCGTCAGGGATTCTCACCGGCGCGATCGTGAGCTTCCTCGTGCTCGTGGCCGTCATCTTCTTCCTCGGCATCCTGACCAACGCCGTGGCGCGCCATTTCGAGGCGACGCCGGACGAGCTCGCCGCGCTCAAGCTTGCGGCCTATGCGCCTACGCCGGCGCTCATTCTCGGGGTCGTCTCGCTCGTGCCGAGCCTCTGGTGGATCGCGCTATTGGGTCTGCCGGTGACGGCCTATCTCATCTATCGCGGGCTGCCGGTGCTGATGAAATGTCCCGAGGACCGCGCGCAGGGCTATGCGGCGACGGTGCTGGCCTCAGGGCTCGCCGCGCTCATTCTGTTGCTGGCGCTGTCGAGCTGCTTCACCGGCGGAGAGCGCACGGTGGCGGACGAGGCCGCGATCGAAGCGGCGAAGGACGCGGCGAAGGATTAGCTTTAGTCCGTGGACGGAGCGACGGCGGCGCGCATAGCCGCGGCGATCGCGCGGTCGCGCGGATCGGACGAGGCGTCGAGCGCGGCGAGCGCGCCGGCGCGGTCGGCCGCTGGCTTCTCCTGCGAGAGCTTGCGCTTGGCCTCCACACGGGCGATGCGGAGCTCGACGCCGACGATGGCGTTGAGCAACGCCTCGATGTAGTCGCGCGGCGCGTCGTCCACCGACCAGGGCGCGGGCATGGCCGCCTCGTGGCGATCGGAGAGCGCGCGCACATTCTCGAGCAGGCGGGCGCGATCTTCGTACACCGTCATGGCGCCGTGGACGTGGATGGTTTCGTAATTCCAAGTCGGCACCGCGCGGCCGGACTGCGCCTTGGTCTCATACCAGGAGGGCGAGATGTAAGTCTCTGCGCCGGCCAGCACGACGAGCGCATCGCACGGGGCTTCACGCCAGTGCGGGTTGGCGCGGGCGATATGGCCGATGAGACGATCCTCGCGGACGACGAGCGGCAGATGAGTGGCGCAGAAGCCGGATCGGCCGTGCGTCACCAGCAGGGCTGCGCGATCGAAGGCGGCGAGCGCGGCGCGGGCGTCCGCCTCGGAAAGAAGGTGCTTGGGATGGCCGTACACGCAAGCCTCGCTTCAGACATAGCGCGGGCGGCCCAGGACCGCTTCGAGCGCGCGACGCAACGTAATGTAGTGCGCGCTGCCGTAAACGACGAGCGTGCGCGCAGCGGGAACGAGCGTGGCGATGATCAGCGCGTAAAGGTGGCGGTCGCGCAGGAGCGTCATCGCGCGGGAAATCTCGGCGGCGCGGCCGGCGCGGCTGGGATCAAGGCGCTGGAACAGCTCCGGATCGGCATGGACGCTGCGGCCGAACTGGCGCTCGTGCCAGGCCTCGTATGCGGCGCGCGAATACGGGATTTGCGGCTGGAAGTCGGCGGCGACGCGGGCGGCGGCGCGGTCGAGATAGTCGGCGAGGCGCGGATCGGCGGCGGCGTCGAACTCGCCGGCGACGCGCCCCTGAGGCAGCCATTGCAGCATCTTGACGCCGGCGATGTCTTCGCGCGCGTAGCCCATGGCGTAGAGGCCCTGGTCGACGTCATGGGACGCGGGCTCGCCGCCGATGAAGCGCACGCCGCCGCTAAGCGCGAGGCGCATGGCGTATCCCGGTTCGCCGCGCAGATAGGAATCGAGCGGGCCGCCGGCTTCGGCTGCAGCGAGAAGATCGCGCATGCGCTGGGGGCTGTAGCCCCAGGCCGTCGGGAAGCCTTCGAGGATGACGACGCGCGGCTCGAGACGCGTGAACGCGGCGCGGATGGCGCGGAAGGTTTCGCCTTCGGGCGCGACATCGTGGCGGGCGGCGACGAAATCGAGCCTTCGACCCAGATGGCGGAAGCGGGCGGTGAAGGGCGCGGCGCGGCGCGGGCCGCGAGCGCGAGTTTCCTCCGTGTACGGATCGACGAGTTCGAGGAAGAGCGGCGCCGCCTGCGAGAGATCCTGCGCGAAGGCGGGGATGGGCGCGGCGAGGCCGGCGAGCGCGGCTTGGAGCAGCGTGCGCCGCGCAAGCGGCTTGCCCCGAGGATCGGGCGCCCCTATGAGCGCGGGGCTCGACGGAGAGAGGATCATGCGCAAAATATCGGCGTTGTGCGCAGCCTGCATGCTCGCGTTCGCGCCGGCGGGCGCGAGCGAGTTCCGGGCGCTCTCGCCTGAAGACGGCGGCGCGGTGCTTGCGGCGTCGGACGATTTCACCAGCGAGCTCTCTCCTGCGGACCTCTCCATCCGGCTAAGGCGAGCCGATGGCGGAAATCTGGACGATCTTAGGGCGCTCTATCGCAGCGCGACGCTGGCCTGGACGCCGGCCGAGGAGGCGCGCCTTGCGGCGATGGTCGCACGCGCGCAGGCGCGCCTGGAGGCGCTCGCGGGCTGGCTGCCGGAAGAGATCGGATTCATCAAGACCTCGGAAGCGGCGGACGGCGGGTTTCCGCACACGCGCGGCGCGGCGATCATCTGGGGGCCCGCGCTGCCGGAGAGCGAGGGCCAGCTCGACTTCATCTTCTATCATGAACTCTGGCACGTGCTATCGCGCCACAATGCGGCGCGGCGCGACGAGATGTATGCGCTCATCGGATTTGAGCCCTGCGCGTCGATGGCGTGGCCGGCCGCCTTGCGCAAGGGGCGGCTGACCAATCCGGACGCGCCGCGCGACATGCATGTCATTCCGTATCAGGACGGCCTGTATCTCATGCCGCGCCTGATGACGACGGGGCGCTACGACGCCGCACGGCCGCAGTTCGGCGATTATCTGCTGCCGCAGTTCGTGGTGACGACGCGCGATGCGCAAGGGCGGTGCGCGCCCGCGGCGGACGGGGCGATCCTCGATAGCCGCACGGCTGCGCCGTTCGTGTTCGCGGCGGCCGGCGCCAACACGTCCTACATCATTCATCCCGAAGAGATCCTGGCGGACAATTTCGCGCAGCTGATGATCGGGCGCGCCGATGCGCCGAATCCGGAGGTGCAGGCGCGGCTGGCGGAATGGCTGGGCTATCGCGCGCCGAGGGCCGACTAGCGCGGGACGACGCCGAGGATGTTCGGAAGCGGCCAGGCGAAGCCGTTGGCGTCGTTCTCGTTGAAGGCGGTTTCGAAGGAGCCGTAGCGCTCGATCTCGGTTTCGCCGGCGCGGGCGTAGAGCGTCGCTTCGGGGCCGCCTTCGAGATACATACAGCGGGTGAGCGAAAGCGGCAGCGCCTGGATGGCGTTGATGAAGTCGTGCACGCTGTGGGGGGAGCGCGTGTGCAGGAAGAGGATGTTTGCGTGCGCGTCCTGCGCGAGGCAGGCGATCGACCAGCGGCGATCTTGCTGGGTCCAGACATTCTCGCCGCCGCACGAGATCATACGGATGGATTGCAGCGCGTTGGGCTGGCTCTCCGCATCGAATGGTTCGCAGGCGCGGTCGAGGATGCGGGCGCGCGTGCGGTTGAACACGAAGACGCAGCGGTCGCGGGTGATGGTCGGCTGGATGACGCGGCCTTCGGCCTTGGCGAAGCCGACGGGCAGGCCGTTGGGGTGAAACATGCCGGCATTGGTCGCGGCGATCAGATCGTGTTCGCGCGCCCAGCGCGCGGCGCTGCGCGGAGATTTGCCGGTGGCTTCGCCGGTGAGCAGGGTGAAGCGGAAGCGCTGCGGGGAAATCCGCAGCACGTGCAGCAAGCGATCGCCGATGGTCGCGTCGAGGCGGGTGCGCGTGTGATCGAGGCCGGGACGCAGCGTCGCCCAGGTCAGACGCGGCGCTTGCGCATGCGCCGGCGCGGCGAGCGTTGCGGCGGCGGCGATCAGAGCGGCGCGGCGCGTGAGCATGGGCCGCTTGATGGCGCGATGTTGGGACAAGAAAAAGACCGCCGGCGCGGCGGGCGTCGGCGGTCCTGATCTTTGTTTTTTGCCGGCTGGAAGCCGGCGGTCCGCATCAGGCGTTGACGAGGCCGCGTTCGGCGGCCTGGCGCTTCATCGCCTTCTGCAGCTTCTCGAAGGCGCGCACTTCGATCTGGCGGACGCGCTCGCGGGAGACGCCGTATTCCTTGGAGAGATCCTCCAGGGTGGCAGGCTCATCTTTCAGCCGCCGCTCCTCGATGATGTGGCGCTCGCGATCGGTGAGCTCGGCCATCGCCGCCTGCAGGAGCTCCATGCGGGCCTCGAACTCCTCGGAGTGCGCCAGGGTGTTCTCCGGCGTTTCCTGGGTTTCGTCCTGCAGCCAGTCCTGCCACTCGCTTTCGCTCTCGGAGGCGATGGGCGCGTTGAGGCTTGCGTCGCCGCCGGAGAGCCGGCGGTTCATCGAGACGACTTCGTCTTCGGTGACCGCGAGCTTGTGGGCGATCGTCTTCACGTGCTCGGGCTTGAGATCGCCCTCTTCGAGCGCGGAGATCTCGCCCTTCATGCGGCGCAGGTTGAAGAAGAGCTTCTTCTGCGCGGCGGTGGTGCCCATTTTCACCAGCGACCAGGAGCGCAGGATGTATTCCTGGATCGAAGCGCGGATCCACCACATCGCGTAGGTGGCGAGACGGAAGCCCTTGTCGGGATCGAACTTCTTCACCGCCTGCATCAGGCCGACATTGCCTTCGGAAATCACCTCGCCGATCGGCAGGCCGTAGCCGCGATAGCCCATGGCGATCTTGGCCACGAGCCGGAGATGGCTGGTGACGAGCTTGTGCGCGGCCTGAGCGTCCTGATGCTCCTGCCAGCGCTTGGCCAACATGAATTCTTCGTCCTTGCCGAGCATCGGAAACTTCCGAATCTCGGACAGGTAGCGTTGCAGGCCCTGTTCGGGCGACAGCGCAATCGACAATGCGGTGGACGCCATTTCTTCCCCTTCCTCGGGGCCGGCCTCCAGGCCCGGCCCGGATCCGGCGGCGCAATCCCTCCCGAGGCGATTGCGACGCCCTTCTACCTTAACGACTATACGAGCGACCGCCCCGCCCGGTTTCCTGACTGTTCCAATAGGACTTCTAAACGCGCTTTTTGTGCGATTCCGGCGGCGGAATTGTGAGAGCGCGTCGCGCCCTTCCTGGCCCGGATGCGGTCAATCCTATCGGCGCGTGCGTCAAGTAGAGCTTGACGGCCGCCTTGTCAAGCCTATCTTGACGGGATGACGGGCGGATCTCGCCATTTTTGTTCGTTCTGCCGCTGCGCAGCGGATGGACGCACGGTCGAAGGGCCGGGCGTCTCCATCTGCGCGGCCTGCGTCGGGGTTTGCCTGGAGGTGTTGGAAGCGAAGCGGGGGCCGTGTTTTGCTGAGCCGGCCGCACTTTCCGAGGCGCAGCTCCTGGCGGCGCTCAAGCCGGCGCAAGACACCGTCGAGGGGCTGCGCGCGGCGCTCAAGGCGCACGTGGCGGAACTGCGCGCGCGCGGCGTCAGCTGGGCCAGGATCGCCGAGGCGCTCGGCGTCTCGAAGCAGGCGGCGTGGGAGCGGTTCGGGTAGGCGGGCTTGTTTTGGCGCGCCGAATAGAAGCGCTTCCAGCCCGCGATCCTCAGATCAGGCGACTCTCGCGCGTTTTTTCAGGACTTCATCGACGACGAGGCAGACGCGATCGAGGATCTCGTCGGGCGTCTCCTTGGCGCGCAGCGGGCTGACCGCCGGGATGACCAGGCGCTCGCTGAAGCGGGCGAGGTCGCGCTCCCAGGCCGGGCGCAGGCGCGCGCGCTCGACGGCGGCGGCGAGCATGTCCTTGCGGCGCTGCAGGAGCGCGGCGTGGCGCTCGACGATGGCGACGATCTGGCGATCGAAATCGGCCATGCGGGCGCGCTCGCGCCGCTCGGCGGCGGCCAGACGGTCCATGCGCGCGCGCAGGATGAGGATGGGCGTGGCGCAGGCGGCGCAGGCGGCGGCGATGAACAGAGCCGCGTCGGAGCGCGCCGCCAGCGCGATGGCGAAGGCGCAAAGCGCCGCCAGCGCGATCGCAGACCGCCAGAAGGACGTCGGTTCGAGTACGCGCATAGGCTCGCCTCCGAGGATGCGAACCCGACGAATACGCGGTTGAGGTTAATCGGACGCGAACGCGAAAGTTGCGGATTGTTTAACGCCGCGGCGATTGCTCCGTATGCGATGCATCGGCGTCACGCCGCGACCTTGCGCCGCGCGGGCGCGTAGGCGAAGGCGGTCGCCAGCAGGGCGACGATCAGGAGGACGGAATATTCCATGCCGTTTCTGCCGGCGCCGACGACGAACCAGCCGCTCGGGAAATGCACGAGATAGGCGCCGAGCGAGAGAATGAGGATGTGGCCGAGGCAGGCGAGCGAAACGAAGCGGCGCGCGAGAATAAAGAGCGGCGCGATCAGCTCATAGATGGTGACGGCCCAGGCCCAATAGAGGCCGTGGGGAAACCCTTGCGTCTCGAGCCACTCGCCGAAGCCCGGCACATAGCCCTCGTTGAGGGCGCGGAACGCGCCGTGGATGAGGATCAGGATCGCTGTCGCGATGCGCACGAGTTCGAGTCCGCGGGCGGCGCGATGCTCGTCTGGGGCAGGGCCGAACAAAGACATGGCGCCAAGATGCCTGGCGACGCGTGAGACGCAAGCGCCATTCATCGCTTGCGGAGTCGGCGTTCCGTCTTCCGTCTAGCCGGGCTACGCTTCTTCAAGGTCTTCGGGCGCCAGGTGGGGCGGCCAGTGCGGACCAACGACAGCGCCCTCGACTTCGAACTGATCAGCCTGCGTCGGGTAGAGATCGAACAACAGCAGCTCGCGGGTTGTTCGCATGCGAAAAGTCTTGCTTGCCGCCGAATTCTGAAAAGCCGCGACCAATTCGGGGATCGACGTAGAGAATGTCGCGAAGAAGCCCGCGCCGGTTTCGTGCCGCGATGTGCATCGGATCGACAGAACGAGCGTCGCCGCGCGCTCAGTGGGGACGCCAACATCAGTTAGAAATGAGAAGATGACGAAACGCTCAATTGGGGTCGCTTCCGGTTGCATGCATGATCCTCAAAAGCGCTAGAGCCTGCGCAGCGCGGCGAGGAGGGTTTGCATGTCCTCGGGAAGCGGGCTTTCGCAGCGGATGTCTTCGCCGGTGATGGGGTGTTTGAAGCCGAGGATGGCGGCGTGCAGGGCCTGGCGGGGGAAGGCGGCGACGGCGGCGGCGGCTTCCTCCGCATGCGGACCGATCGCTTTGAAGGCGCGGCCCTTGCCGTAGAGCGGATCGCCGATGATCGGCGCGCCGAGGTGCGCGAGGTGGACGCGGATCTGGTGGGTGCGGCCCGTCTCCAATCGGCATTCGAGGAAGGACGCCGCAGGATGGCCGGCGCTCTCGCCGGCGCGCTGGCCGAAGGACTCGATCGTCCAATAATGCGTGATCGCTTCTTTGCCGGCGTCGCTCGCCTCGTTGCGGACGACGGCGAATTTCTTGCGGTCCTCGCGCGAGCGGGCGAGGCGGGTCGCAAGCGTTCCGCTGCGCGGGTGGGGCGCGCCGCGGGCGATGGCGTAGTAGGCGCGATCGAGCTGATGGCGCGCGAAGAGCTTGGCGAGGCCGCGATGGGCGGCGTCGGATTTGGCGGCGACGACGAGGCCGGTGGTGTCCTTGTCGATGCGGTGGACGATCCCTGGGCGCGCGACGCCGCCGATCCCGGAGAGCGCGTCGGCGCAATGGGCGAGGAGCGCGTTGACGAGGGTGCCGCGCATCGAGCCGGGCGCGGGATGCACCGCCATGCCGGCGGGCTTGTCGACGACGATGAGGTGGGCGTCCTCGAACACAACGTTGAGCGGGATCGCTTCCGGTTCGGGCGCGGCGGGCTCGGGCGGCGGCAGGGCCAGGGCGTAGGCGGCGCCGGGGAGGACCTTGTCGGCGGCGCGGGCGACGGGGGCGTCGTCCGCCGTCAGCTTGCCGGCGCCGATCAGGCCCTGGATGCGGGCGCGTGAGAGATCGGGCCAGGCGGCGACAAGCCAGTGGTCCACGCGGCTACCGGCCGCGTCCGGCGGCGCCGTGATCCGCCGGATCTCGCCCGGCGTTTCGAATTCCTCTTCATCATCTGCGCGGTCGCTCATTGCGCGGTTCTAGAGAGGCGCACGTCCCCTTGGAAGTTCAGCCCCCTTGCAGGCTATAAGCCGGGCCGGGAGCAGGATCGGGATGACAGCCAGGCAGGCAGGCCGCGGACGCGGCGGGGTGACGCGGCGCGGCGCGCTGACGGCGCTCGGGCTCTCGGGCGCTGCGGCGGCGTGCGGCAAGCGGCCGGAGGCGCCGCGCTATCTCGGGCGCGTCAGTTTCAATCACGGCGTCGCCAGCGGCGATCCGCGCACGGATCGGGTGGTGATCTGGACGCGGGTGACGCCGGAGACGGAAGGGCCGGTGCCGGTGCGCTGGGTGGTGGCGCGCAATCGCGGGCTCAGCAATGTGGTGCAGACGGGCGTGGTGGAGACCGATGCGCGGCGCGACTACACGGTGAAGGTGGACGTCTCGGGCCTGCGCGACGGGGTGCAGTACTATTACGGCTTCCTCGCCGGCGAGGCGCGCTCGATGGTGGGGCGCACGCGCACGCTGAAGGAAGGGCGGCTCGAGCGCCTGAAGATCGCGGTGGCGTCCTGCGCCAGCTATGCGCACGGATTCTTCAACGCCTATGAAGCGATCTCGCGCGAGGACGATCTCGATCTCGTCGTGCATCTGGGCGACTACATCTACGAATATGGCGTCGAAGGATTCGGCGGCGACGAGGCGGTGCGGCTCGGGCGCATTCCTTCGCCGGAGATCGAATGCCTGTCGCTCAGCGACTACCGGCTGCGGCATGCGCAATACAAGGCCGAGCGCGAATTGCAGGCGGCGCATGCGAAATGCCCGTGGATCTGCGTGTGGGACGATCACGAGGTCGCCAATGATTGCTGGATGGGCGGCGCGGAGAACCACAATAGCGAGAACAACGAAGGCGCCTGGGCCGATCGCCGGCGCGCGGCGCTGCAGGCCTATTACGAATGGATGCCGATCCGCGATCCCGAAGCCGGGCGTGCGTTCGAGGCGATCAACCGCAGCTTCCAGTTCGGCGACCTGGCGACGCTGGCGATGCTGGAGACGCGCCTGCTGGCGCGCAGCGAACCGCTCAATTACGCGACCGACCTGCCGCTCTATTCGACGCCGTGGGATTTCAGCGATCCCGGCGCGCCGCGCGCGATCGCGCCCTCGGCTGCGGGCGACAACGCCAATGTACGCTGGCTTCCGGTGCCGTACGAAACGGTGCGCGGGCGGCTTCGGCCCGTGTTCGACTGGGCGCGGGTGCAGGCGGCGGTGCAAAGCCCCGGCGATCCGCCCGACGGGCTGCAATGGGTTCCCGATCGCGCGCGGCTGCGCGAAATGCTGGAGGATCCGGCGCGCCAGATGCTCGGGCCGCAGCAGGAGACATGGCTGCAGCGCACGCTGACGCAATCGAAGAACGCCCGCACGGCCTGGCAGATCCTCGGCAACCAGGTGCTGATGGCGTCGATCACCGCGCCCGATCTGCACGCCGCGCCGGAGCGCGCGAAGGCGGCGGCGGAAGAAGCGCTGCCCGGCGCGCGGCAACTGATGGACTTCACGCGGTTTGCGATCCCGCTGTCGACGGATTCCTGGGACGGCTATCCGCGCGCGCGGGCCCGGCTCTACGACATGCTGCGGCGGGTGGACGGCAATCTTCTGGTGCTCACCGGCGATTCGCACGCGGCGTGGGTGAACGAACTCAAGCGCGAAGACGTGCGCATCGGCGTGGAGCTGGGGACGACCTCGATCACGTCGCCCAGCGTGGGGGACGTGTTTCAGCCCGCCGGCGTGGATTTCGCAGCGGCGGTGAAGGCGCGCAATCCGGACGTCGTCTGGAACCAGCAGACCAAGCGCGGCTATCTCCGCCTCACGCTCGAGCGCGAGCGGGCGCTGGCGGAATTCATCTCCGTCTCCTCGATCACGTCCAAGAGCTTCCGCGTCGAACGCGAAGCGGGATTCGTGATCCGGCCCGCCCAAGAGCCCGGCATGGCGCCGGTGGAGCAAGTGGACGAACAGGGCCGCGCGGTGGAAGCGCCGGCGGCGAAGAAGAAGTAGGCGCTGCGCAGACCGCCGGTTGTATGCCGGCGGTCCGTTGGCGGGGTGGAAGCCGGCGGTCCATGTTCAGCTGTAGCCGGCCATGCGCAGGAAGCGGTTCTGCAGGTTCAAGTCGGTCTTGAAGACGCCGGTGAACTGGGTGGTGAGCGTCGTCACGTCATGGTGGTGGACGCCGCGGGTGGTCATGCATTGATGCTCGGCGTCGATCAGCACGGCGACGCCCGCGGGGCGCAGCGCTTCGGTGATGGCGTCGGCGATCTGGGCGGTCAGCGTCTCCTGCGTCTGCAGGCGGCGCGAGAAAATCTCCACCACGCGCGCGATCTTGGAAATGCCGACGACGCGGTTCGTGGGCATGTAGGCGACGAAGGCCTTGCCCAGGAACGGCGCCATGTGGTGCTCGCAATGGGAGGAGACGTCGATGTTCTTAAGCATGACGATGTCGTCATAACCATGGACCTCGTCGAACGTGCGCGAGAGATCCTCGGCCGGGTCCTTGCCGTAGCCGCCGAACCATTCCTCGTAGGCGTCGACCACGCGGCGGGGCGTGTCCTTGAGGCCCTCGCGGGAAGGATCGTCGCCGGCCCAGGCGAGCAGCACTTTGACTGCGTCCATGGCTTCTTCGCGCGAGGGGCGCGTGGGCGTGGCGGGCTTCACCACCCGCGGCTTCTGGGCGCCAGTCATCGGAGACGTCTTCCTTCGTCTGAGGGGCGGAGGTCGAGCCCGGAGGGTTCGCGCGCTTGCGCCACGACACCGGGACTTAACGCCCGCCCGCTTGGTTAACCCTCAGTGGTTTTCCGTGGGCGTGATCTTGGGGATGTAGGCGCAAGGCCGCGGCATTCCCAGGAGCGCGCGATCCCTATATCACGCATTCCGCGCGCTTGTACGCACGTTTCCCTCGATTGGACCGCCCAGACACGCCCATGAGCGACCTTTTTCTCACCAACAACCTGACGCGACGGAAGGAAAAGTTCGCGCCGGCCGATCCCAAGCGCGTGACGATGTATGTGTGCGGGCCGACTGTCTACAATTACGCGCATATCGGCAACGCCCGCCCGCCGGTGGTGTTCGACGTGCTCTACCGGCTGCTCAGGCGCCGCTACGGGGCCGAGCACGTGCTCTATGCGCGCAATTTTACGGATATCGACGACCGCATCATCGCCAAGGCGAACGAAGAAGGCGTGGCGATCGAAGACGTGACCGAGCGGTATGCGAAGATCTATGAAGAGGACACCGCCGCGCTCGGCGTGATCAAGCCGAACATCGCGCCGCGCGCGACCGAGCATGTCAGCGACATGATCGCGATGATCGAGCAGCTGATCGCTAAGGGCGTGGCGTATCGGGCGCAGAGCGGGGTCTATTTCTCCGTCGATGCGGACGCGGATTATGGCCAGCTTTCGCGCTGGCGGCGCGACGATGCGGTCTCGGGCACGCGCATCGCGGGCGAAGAAGACAAGCGCGCGGCCTATGATTTCGCGCTGTGGAAGGCGGCCAAGCCCGGCGAACCCGCATGGGATGCGCCGTTCGGGCGCGGGCGCCCGGGCTGGCATATCGAATGCTCGGCGATGATCGAGGCCAGGCTCGGCGGCACGATCGACATCCATGGCGGGGGCGTCGATCTCCTCTTTCCGCACCACGAAAACGAGATCGCGCAGACGCGCTGCGCGCATGGGCGCGCGCTCGCCCGGTTCTGGCTGCACAACGGCTTCCTGACGCTCGAAGACGAGAAGATGTCTAAGAGTCTCGGCAACGTGCTCCTGGTGCACGACCTGTTGAAGGAATGGCCAGGGGAGGTTCTGCGGCTGGCGCTGCTTTCCGCGCACTATCGCGAGCCGCTCAACTGGACGGGCGCGCTGCTCGACCAGACCAAGACCAGCCTCAACCGGCTCTATGGCGCGCTCCAGCGCGTCAAGGATGCTCCGGATACGGAGGAAGAGCCGCCGGCGGCGTTCCTCGCGGCGCTGATGGACGATCTTAACACGCCCAAAGCGATCGCGGAGCTGTTCGCGCTGGCGAGCGCGGCCAACACCGCCAAGGCGAAGGATCAGGCGCAGGCGAAGGCGCAGCTGAAGGCGGCAGCGGGGCTGCTCGGCGTGCTGCGGCAGGATCCGGACGCGTGGTTCCGCGCCGGCGCGGGGGACGATGCGACGAAGATCGATTCGCTGGTGGCCGCGCGGGTCGCCGCGCGTGCGGCGAAGAACTGGGCCGAAGCCGACCGCATCCGCGATGAACTGACCGCGATGGGCGTCGAAGTGCTGGACGGGCCGAAAGGCTCGACGTGGCGGATGACGTGAACGGCGGCGCTTGGTAGGGTTCGGCATGAGCACAAAGGTGACTATCTCAGACGATCTGGCGGCGCTACTTGAAGAGCGACGGAAAGCGGATGGCTTGGCGTCCCTCGATGCGGCGGCGGAAGCGGCGATCGTGAGCGGCCTCGCCGCCGACATTCGCGAAGACCATGACGGGGGCCGAAGCGTCGCGGAAATCCAGGCCCTGATCGACGAGGCGGACGCTTCCGGCCAGACGGCGCCTTGGGATTCGGCCGAGGCGCGCGCCGAGGCCACACGGCGCGCGGCGCGACCGCCGGTATGAACTTTGCGCGTCTTCCGAACGCCGAAATTTATCGACGAGGTCAGTGATGCTTACGCCTACTTGGCTGTCGAGAGCCCGCGCAGCGCCGAACGCATGTTCGACGCCCTGGAGGCGCTGATCGCGCTCCTCGCCGCATTCCCGGAAATGGGGCGGCGGCGCGATGACTTGGAGCGCGGCGACGTTCGTTCGTGTCTGTTGCGCCGATTCAGATTGATCGTCTTCTATCCTCGGATCGGTGAGGAGATCGTGCTGCTGCGCCTCTTGCACGGCGCCCGAGATATCCAAGGCGGCGATCTGTAGGCTCACGCGGCTTTCAGATGCACGCGGGTTCCGCAGATGAGCACGGTTCCGTTCGCGTCGATGAGGCCGCGCGCCTTGGCGGCGGCGCGGACGGCGGCGGGATCGCGGACGGCGACGGTGAAGGCGGAGAGGCCTTCGCCGCGGCCGTCGGCGGCATTTACGAAGGTGATCTCGCTGGCGTCGAGCGCGAGGCGCCAGCTGTCGCGGGTCTCTTCGCGCGGGCGGCCGAGCACGTCGCTCCAGCGCGCGGACATGGCTTCGGGATCATCGCCTTGCAGTTCGGCGCCGACGATGCTCACGGAGACGTCGGCGCGTACGTGCTGTTCCCAGTCCGGGCCGCCCCATTCCCAGCGCGCCTTCGGGATCATCTGATCGACCGAGACGATCGCGCCGCCGATGTCCTTGGGATGGATGTGGCTCATGGCGACGCCGTCGAAATCGGCCTGTTCGATGATGCGGGCGTTGTGCGCCTTGATGCGGGCGCGTGCGGCTTCGATGTCGTCGACCTGCAGGATGACCATGTAGCCGCCGTCGCCGCTGCGCTTCTCCAGGAGCCGGCCGGCGGTCGTGCCGGGCTCTCTGGGGGAGACGACTTCAAGGAACGTGTCGCCTACGGGAAAGACGGCGTTGACGAGGCCGAACTTAGCGACGCCGGGATCGGCGTAGGCGTAGTCGAGGCCAAGGACGGCGCGGATGTCGGCGGAGGCCTTTTCGAGATCGGCGCCCACGAGGGCGATCTGGCGCAAGCGCATGTCCTTCTCCTCCTGCTGCTCCGGGCCAGTCTGGCGCAACACCGCAGCGGCAAGCAAAGCGAACGCTGAGATCGGCCGGCGTCCCGCGCGCGGCGTTTCGGCCGCCGCCGCCGCACCTGCGCCGCAATCGGCCTGTTTGCAGACCCGCCTAACGGGGAAGAGGAGCATTTCATGCGGTTTGCGGCGATGGCGGGGCTTTGCCTCTGGTTGGCGGCGTGTTCAGGCGGGCCGACGCGTTCAATCGAGATCGGCAATGGCGGCGCGGCGCCGGCGAGCCCGTTCGCGGCCAATCACGGTCAGGCGCCGGCGCCCCCGGCGATGCGCGCGGCCGCCGGGCAAACGGCGCCGCCCGAGGGGACGGGCGCCGGCGGAATCGATTTCGGCCGCTGGCGCAGCGCTGATCCGGCCGTCTATGGCCCCGCATTCGCAGCGCAGATGGCGGCGCGTTACGCCACGGCGGAGCGGCGTGCGGAGGCGCGCGCCGATCTTGAAGCCAACGGTTTCGCCTGCCGCGACCTGCCTGGCGCGCTCGAATGCCGGATCGAGATCATGGAGCAATCCTGCGCCAAGGACTGGTATGTCGCGTTCGAAACCGGGCGCGAGACGCCGCGCGCAGGTTTTGACGTGATGTGCCTCGGCGCGGCGGAATGAGAACCCTCGGCGCCCTGGCGTTCGCGCTGGCGTTGGC
>JACAEE010000061.1 GCA_013389015.1 Hydrogenophilaceae bacterium
CCCCCCCCCCCCCCCCCCGCCGGCGATCTGCCGAAACTGCTGAAAGGCGAAGCGCTGGGGATGCAGCGCTGACTATGCCCGCTGCGCCACGATGAACGGCCGCGGATCGCGCTTCTTCGCGCCGTGCCGCTCGCGCACAAGGATGGCGAAGCCGGCGGCTTCGATCTCACGCTCGAGGGCCGCGCCGTCGACGAAGCTGACGGAAGGGGCCGCGCCCACGGCCTGCATCAGCGGCACGAGCACGCGGAACAACGGGTTCATCTCGCTCAGACACACCGTCTTGGTGATCAAGAGCCCGCCGGGCTTGAGCGCGCGGCGGATCCGCGCCAGCGCCGCCGGCCGGTCCTTCACCAGATGCAGGATGTTGAAGCCGAGCGCCGCGTCGAACGCGCCGTCCGGCCAGGCGGCGTCGTCGAGCGCGGCGGCTTCAAACCTCACATTGGCGACGCCCTCGGCCAGCGCCTTCTCCCGCGCAATCGCGATCATCTCGGGGGAAATATCCGTACCCAGATAATGCGCCACGGACGGCGCAAGTCTGATCGCCGTGGTTCCGGTGCCGCAGCCGAACTCGAGCACGGCGTGATCGCCCTTCAAATGCGCGCGCGTACGCGCCAGCGTGCGTTCATAGCCTTCCATGTCCGCGATCGGGCTTGCGGCGTACTTTCGCGCGGCCTTGTCCCAGAAGCGGCGATCCTTCGCGACGGCGTCCATGCACTCCCTCGCTATGCGCGCCCGACCCTCTGGCGATGCGCGGCCATGCGCGCCTCTACGTTTGCGCCCAGTTCATAGAGGAAGTCCCACGGATAGATGCCGGTTTCGTGGCCGTCGTCGAACACGATGCGCACCGCATAGCGCCCCACCGGCAGCGCATCCTTCACCCCGACATTCTCCTTGCCGGGGATCGCCGGGAGGGGGCCGCCGCCGTGCCCGCGGACCTCCGCCGATGGACTCTCGACCCGGAGCAACTCGAACGGAATTGAGAACCGCGCCCCATCGTCGAACACGATCCGCAACGCCTTCGCGTCGCGCCTGAACGTCAGCTCCTTGGGCCACGGGCGCGGGTTCATCCGCCCCCCCAGTCTCCCCCTTGCGGGGGGAGGAGCGGGCGGCGCGAGTGCTGCCCCTGCAAGGGGGAGGCGAGGCGGGGGGCGCCGCGGCGCCTCATTCCTCCGCCCCCAGCTCGCGCGCTTCGTCCGCGATCAGGATCGCCACGCCCTCGCGCACAGGATAGGCGAGGCGCGCGGCGACGCTGACAAGCTCCTGCTTTCCGCGATCATAGCGCAGCGGCGTGCGCGTCAGCGGACAGACCAGCGTTTCCAGCAGTTTCGGATCGAGATCGCTCATTGAACGCGGTTCTCCGAACCCGGATCCGCATCGATTTCCAGGAGCGCGATCAGCGTCGCCGCGCGGTCCTCGATCGTATGCGCTTCAAGCAGATGCTGCTTGGCTGTGACGTCGAACGGGCAGATGGTCGCCACCGCATTCACCAGCGCTTCGGGCGCAGCGCCATCGACGATCTTCCAATCGACCGCGAACCCGCGCGCGCGCCCGTAGCGTTCGAGCGCTTTCGCCAGCCGCGTCTTGTCGATCTTCCACGGCCCGGACTTTCGGCGCATGTCGTCGGCGAAGTCGTCATAGGCAGCGTTGATTTGACGATAGGGCGTGCCGGCTTCGAGCTCGGCCGCGACGCGAAAGCGGCACACGCCTTGGAGCGTGATCAGGTAGCGCCCGTCGTCCGTCTCCGCGAAGGAGGTGATCTTGCCGAGCGTGCCGACTTCGGCCAGCGGCGGCTTCGTCGGGTCGGGCAGCGCCGGCTGGATCATGCCGATGACGCGCTCTCCCGCGAGCGCGTCGTCGACCATGTTGAGATAGCGCGGCTCGAAGATGTTGAGCGGCAGCGAATCCTGCGGAAGCAGCAGCGCGCCTGCGAGCGGGAACACCGGAATGGTCCGCGGCAGATCGCTGATTTTCCGGTATCCGAACATGCCTCGTCTCGCTCAGGAGAACAGGATCGCCGAGAGCCGCCGGCGGCCTTGCTTGGCGATTTCGGAGGCGGGGCCGGCGGCGTCGAAAATCTTCAGCAATTGCTTGCGCGCGGCGTCTTCGTTCCAATCGCGCTTGGCCTGGATGATCGTCAGCAGTTCGTCCACCGCGCCTTTCAGATCGCCTTCCGCAGCGAGCGCGCCGGCGAGATCGAAGCGCGCGGCATGGTCCTGCGGCGCCGCCTGCACCTTGGCGCGCAGCGCGCGCGAGCCGCCGCTTGCGCCGTTCTGCGTGAGTTCGAGCGCCGCGATGGCGCCCTGCACGTCCGCGTCGTTGCGCTTGTCCTCCGGCACGCTGGCGAGGATCTCGCGCGCCTGGTCGCGCTCGCCCATGGCGAGATAGACGCGCGCCAGCCCGGCGAGCGCCTTGGGGTTCTCCGGCTCGATCTGGAGCGCCATCGCGTAGCTTTGCGCCGCGCCCGCCGCGTCGCCGAGCGCGAGGCTCTCCTGCGCTTCGGCGAGATGGGCGGCGACATCCTCGCCGGCGCCGTTGCCTGCGCCGCCGGCGAGCCGCTCGATGAATTGCTTGATCTGGCTTTCCGGCACGGCGCCCATGAAGCCGTCGACGGGCCGTCCGCCCTTGAACGCGAACACCGCCGGGATCGATTGCACGCCCATGCGCCCGGCGAATTGCGGGTTCTCGTCGATATTGATCTTGACCAGCCTCACCCGCCCGCCGGCTGCGCGCACGTGTTTTTCCAGCGCTGGGGTCAGCTGCCGGCAGGGGCCGCACCACGGCGCCCAGAAATCGACGATGACGGGCTGCCGCTGCGAGGCCTGGATCACGTCGGCCATGAAGGAAGCGTCGCTGCCGGCGCTGACGGGATCGGGCGCTGCGCCGTCGAGATAAGTGGCGGTCATGGGCCTTCAGTCTGCAAGGGTCGGGAAAGTCATCCCCTAGATGGCGTATGCGTCTCAAGCCTTCAATTGCGGCGTCCCCTCCGCATTGAAGGAGATCAAGAGGGGAGGGCCGTCCACCGCCTCCAAGAAGCGGACGAGATCGGCAGGGCTGATCGCGGTCGTGGCGTCGTTGCGCAGCGGATGGAAATTCACCAGGTCGTGGTCGAACAGCGCCGCGTCCAGCGCCATGCGCACGCGGCCGGCCGTGTCGTTCATCTTGGCGAACGCCGTCACCGAGCCAGGCTTCACCCCCAACGCCTCCATCAGCAGCTCCGCCGACCCGAAGCTCGGCCGCCCCATGCCGATCAGCTGGGCGGTTGCGTTGAGGTCGATCTTCGTTTCCGCCAGCGCCGAGATCAGCGCCAGCCGCCCCTTCTTGTCCTTCAGAAACAGGTTCTTGGTGTGCCCGCCGGGCATCTGCGCCTTGATGTCGGCCCCTTCATCCACGGTGAACACCGGCCGGTGCCGCACCGTGCGGTGCGCGATCCCCAGCCGGTCGAGCAGGGCGAAGAGGTCGGCTTCTGTGGCGGGCGGCGGGGCGGTCATCTGGGGGAAGCAGTTGGCGCAGGCCGCGCCCCTCGTCTAGGAAAACGGCGATGAAACTGACCTGTTACGTCGTCCATGACGGCGGCGCCGAGATGATTCCGGGCCGTCCCGAGCGCGCCTGGATGGACGAATTCTCCAACCGCCATCCCTATCGCTGCCTGCCGCTCGTGGTCGCCAACACCACCGGCTGGGAGCTCTTGTCGCCCGTCTCCTTCACCGCCAGCTGGAACGGCGGCCCGCTCGCCGCCGACATCCGCATCGATCCCGACGGCGACACCCACCCTGACACCCTCGACCGCTGGTGCGTCTCCCATTTCGCCGGGGGCACCATCACCTTCCACACCGGCTATCTTTTCCGCACCGATCCGGGCTGGGATCTGTGGGTCGGGGGCCCGCCGAACTGGATCAAGGACGGAATCCAGCCGCTCACCGGCGTGGTCGAGACCTTCTGGCTGCCGTTCCCGTTCACGATGAACTGGCGCTTCACCCGCCCGGGCATGATCTCGTTCAAGAAGGGCGAGCCGTTCTGCTTCATTATGCCCGTGCCGCACCAGGCGATCGATGACGTCCAGCCCGTGTTCAAGCAGCTCGCCAGCGAGCCGGAGCTGCAGAAGGAATATGAGGGCTGGGGCGAGAGCCGGACGAAATTCCTGGAAAACCTGCGCGGGCGCGACCCCGAGACCGTCAAGCAGGGCTGGCAGCGTGATTATTTCAAGGGCCAGACCCCATCCGGCGCCCCCGCGCCGGACGGAACCCACATCAACCGCCGCCGCCTGAACCCGCCAAGGTGGGCCAAAGACGGCGACTAGCCGCGCGCCATACCCCCCGCTCCGCGGGGGAGCTGTCATGCGCAGCATGACTGAGGGGGCGACCGCGACTCCGTCCCTTCCCCTGAAGGGAGGGTGGCGCCGCGCAGCGGCGTCGGGTGGGGCGGGATCCGCACACCTCTCCGCGCCTCCGCCCCATCGGTCAGTCAGCTTCGCGGCCTGCCAGCTTGCCCTTCCCGGGGGAGCACGGTCGCGCCGCTTGCGGCCGACGCGCCCTCGCGCGCCGGTCACTCCAATCGGCGCGCCTCGACGATCGGGTCTCCTTCGCGGCGCCGGCGCGCCCACGGGAGGCCCCCAGCCCCTTGCGCCCAGCCCCGCCATAAGCGATATCACCGCCCCTCAGGGCGACGCCGAGCGATCGGAAGAGCCCTTGCCCCATCGGACGCGGGTGTAGCTCAGGGGTAGAGCATCACGTTGCCAACGTGAGGGTCGTGAGTTCGAATCTCATCACCCGCTCCAACTTGCTTGAGGACTGAGGTCACGTGCGAGCCGGGCTGCACCGCAACGGCAGGCGGCAAGCTCAGGGATTCGCGGCGAATCTCCAAACCCCTAAGGGCAAAGGCCGCAAAGACGACGCCGGCAATTGAGAGCGCGATTGTCATCCAGAATTGGTGCACTGAGGCACGATGCGCTTCGCCGGCTACCTTGATCTGGGCAGCGTCGATGCAGTCTGCGAAGTCATCTACCGGAACGCTAGTCGCGCCATCACTGAGTGTCTGCGCGATTACACGATTGAGTGGGTTTGCGTACCGATAGAACAGTTGCAGCGAGCGGAGCAGGCGTATGCGCGGCAAGTCCCAGAGCAGAAACTGAAGGAAGATGATCCAGAAAGTCGTCGCGGCGGGAACTATCGCGAGTGCAAGCAATGCCAGAATGCCGTCGCTAAACAGCGCGCTCGCCGGTTGGCTCGTGTTGGGAACCTCGACGATCAATAATCCGAGAACCCCCAGGATCACCACGTTGTAAACCAGAAGTACGAGCTTGCTGAGGAGGCCGCGACCCCATGCAATTTGCTTGTCGCGATCGACTTGGAGCCTGCCTGCAGTATTCTCAAACACTTTGAGAAAGCTACGTCTGAAACGGATGAGCGCGTTTCTCGGTTTTTCCGTAGGCGCCTCAGGCGGTGGAACGCAGGTTGCAGCACGCAGATCTGCGTCGTTGAACTCACCCTTATCGAATAGCGGCGACCAAAAGGCAGGTTCAAGAGCGACGGGGTAAACGATAAGGATCGATGTGGGGTCGAGGCCCGAGATCCTCTTGTTGTTCTTGAGCCGATGGACGTCGTGACGGTGGCCGAGAAGCTCCTTGGTGTACATGCTGATTGCTAGCGCGAGCTCATCGAGGTCCCTGTCGTTGAAAGGAGCCTGCCCGCGGTCGATCTGGATTTCGGTGACGAACAATCCGTCGTAGCGCGCCAGCACGCGGGCTCTGGCGAACGCCTTGATATTTGGAATAAGGATGTGTGGGCTGTTTATTGCAAGCCGAAGATACCTGCGCAGCCCCTTGCTTGAGACGTCACGGCTTCGAATCGGCGCGTTGCTGTGATCGACCGGGAGCGCTCCAACGGGCCGCCAGTCCAGGAAATAGTACTTGTCGACTTTTGGGGAAGGGGGCGCTTCGCTCAGGACATCAAACCGGCCGTCAGGACTTTCACGAAGGGGTTGGACTTTCGCCCTTCAATCACCAGCCGGCCATTCCGCTCGACAAGTCGAGCAGCCCTCTCTTCAGTGAGGGACAGTGCTGCTTGCTTCGCCGTCGGACTTAGCGAATTGAAGTCAAGAACCTCGCCCTTGGCGAGTGACTCTCGGATGTGATCTCGCTGTGCAAAAAAATCGTCTTCCACCACAGCTATGCTGGCATGTCCCACAGCTTCCCCCCTGGAGACGAAAGACTAGATGAAACCTAGCCTTCTCTCTCGGGGCTTTCAACCTTCGATGTTGGGCGCGAGCCCATTTCCGAAATGTAAATCTGGGACCAGCTTGTCCGCGATTCCAGATCGCATACTGCAACGCACAAGGATGATAAAAAACTAAGCATTATGAAGAGGTTGAGCGGCGCCGTGCGGATGCCTACAACTTCACCTTAATGGACTAACCCCAAACCCCCCGCGCCCGCGTCGCCTCGCGCCGCCCTTGCGCAACCCCCGCCGCAGCGACCTCCGCGCGGCGGCTTGCGTCCATCAGGTTCACGCCGAACGCTTCCAGCGCTTCCGCATCCGGGATGATCAGCCCCACGCGCCCGCCCGCGCGCGTGATCGCGTCGAGCTCCCATTGCATGCGTCGGCGCATGAAATCCGCGAACGGCCCCATGATCGTGACCGCGACCACGATCACCCGCTCATGCCCGGCCGCGAGATCGGCGTTCGTCGGCGTGCGCATGCCGCCGTCGATATAGCGCCGGCCATTGATGCGGATCGGCGGGAATATGCCGGGTACGGAGCAAGACGAGGCGATCGCGCGCCCGAGCGGAACGCCGTCCTCCGCGCCCCAGGTGCGGAACGCGCCGGTGTCCGCATCGATCGCCGTGCAGCGATAGCCGGCGGGGAAGGGGGTTCCGTCCTCCGCGATCCAGCCGAACCCGGCGATGAACGCGTCTTCCGAGATCGTCTGCGCCGCGTTCGCATAGGCGCCGAATTCCGCCAGCAGCGCCTCGCCCGGCGGGCCGTCCGCCGGCGCCTTCGCCATGAGCCCCATCAGCCCCTGCAGGTCCGGCGCCTCGCCCAGCGGATGGCCCGCGCCCGCCGCGCGCGCCGCCGCCTCGCGCCGCCCCTGCGCGATTTGCGCTTCGGCCAGAGATTGTGGCGAGCGGCCGCTCGCCAGCTGCGCGCCGACGAACGAGCCGGCTGAGGTGCCGATGATCAGATCCGCATCCGCGATTGCGACGCCTTCCTCCGCGAGCCCTGCCGCGAGCCCCGATTCCCACGCGATCCCCACGGGGCCCCCGCCGCCCAGCACCAAAGCCCGCTGCATCGTCGTCTCCTCGCTGATCCGTGAAAGAGACGAAGCCTTGCCCGCGAAGTCAAACGCGCTCAGAATCCGCGCCTCAGAAGGAGGAGGCGGTCATGGCCAAAGGTCAGATGCGTCCGTCGAAAGAGAAGCGGAAGCCGAAGAAGGAAAAGCCGAAGGCGAGCGCGACGAAGAAGTAATACGCTCCTCATTCCGGACGCGCCGCAGGCGCGATCCGGAACCCAGGAAAACCCGGACGCGCCGCAGGCGCGATCCGGAACCCAGGAAAACCCGGACGCGCCGCAGGCGCGATCCGGAACCCAGGAAAACGTCGAGCGCTGCGGCTGCTGGGCTGCGGGTCTCCGCTTCGCCTTACCTGGAATGAAGGCGTGGCTCAGAGCCCCAGTCGCTCCAGCCCTTCCGCGATCGCGGGGTCGACGCGCACGTCGCTTTCACGCAGCGGCCGCGTGAGCCGCAGGCCCTCCATGCTGCGCGCGCGCGACAGCGCCACATAGGCCTGCCCCGGCGCGAACGCGCCGCGCCCGAGATCGATCTCGACCGAGTCCAGCGTCATGCCCTGCGCCTTGTGGATCGTCAGCGCCCAGGCCGGCGCGAGCGGGAATTGCACATACTTGAACTCCTCCTTCACCTCCATCTGGCGGGTGGTCTCGTTCCACTGCCAGCGCGCCTGCGGCCAGGTCGAGCGCGAGACGTCCTCCACCGCCCCGCCGTCATCCATCCGCACACGGACGATCTCCGCGTCCATGCCCTCCACCGTCCCGAGCGAGCCGTTCACCCATCGCCCCTCGGAATCGTTCTGCGTGAAGATGACCCGCGCGCCCTTCTTCAGCGCCAGCTCCATCGGCGCGGGCAGCCGCTCGTTCACATTGCCTTTCGCTTCGCCCTCGAAGCCGCCGGTGAACACGGCCGTATCGCCCGGCAGCGCGGCGAGCCCCGCGGCGTTGTAGCGGTCCGCCACCGCGTTCGTCGCCGTCAGCAGCACCGGCTTTTGGCGAAGCGAGCGTCCCACGCACGCATCGTTCAGCGCCTCCACGGCCTCGCCGGCGCCCCGCCGCTCGCGGATCGCGGACAGGAGCGCGATGAAATCGGCGTCCCTCTGCCGGCGCACTTCCGTGAGCTCGAACGCGGCCACCGGCGGATCCTTGAGCGCATGCGCGGAGAACGCATAGGGGCTCGCATAGCCCGCATCCTCCAGGAGCCGCCCCTCGTCCCCGCGCACCACCGGCGGCAGCTGGTAGAAATCGCCGACGAGCAGCATCTGCACGCCGCCGAACGGCCGCACGCTCTTGCGCGCCGCGCGCAGCGCGAAATCCATCGCGTCGAGCACGTCCGCGCGCAGCATCGAAACTTCATCCACAATGAGCCGCTTCAGATGCTTGGCGTTGCGCTGGAAAAACCAGTTCGGCTTTTCCGCATGATTGATCAGCGGCCGCGGCGGGAAGCCGAAGAACGAATGCACCGTCTGCCCGCCGATATTCATCGCTGCGAGCCCGGTGGGCGCCAGGATCGCCTGTGGAATCCGCCCCTCGTTCGCCAGCGCGCGGATGAAATGGCTTTTTCCCGTTCCAGCGCGGCCCGTGAGCAACACTATGGGCGCAAGCTCCGAAAGCGCCTGATGCGCCGCGGCGATTGCGGGGTCGAAATCCTTGGAACGGGTCGCAGCGGCGGTGCGTTCAGCCATCGAATCAACACTACCCCATGCCGGCCGGCATGAAACCCGCGCCGAATCTCTCCAAGGGAGCGGGCAGGGGAGAATGAGCTGATGGCCATGACGATGCATTCCGAAGGTGAGATCACGCCGCCGCAGGGCAAGGCCAAGCGGGCCTATGCGCAGGCGCAGACGCTGCGCGAAGCCGCCGAGCTGCTGATCGAGAACGCCGAAGGCAAGGGCGCCCGCCTGCCCCCGCGCTTCAACGACAAGGACCTCTGGCGCCCCGAATAGCGCCGCTCAATGCGCCGCTTTCGGCGGCGGCAGGATCATCCCTTCGTAGACGTAAAGATCCGGCCGCAGCGCCGCGCCTGGCCGGGCGAGCGAAAGGCTGTAGCGCGAGAGCGCGATCCGCCTCGGCGGCGCGAACGTGGTCCCCGGAATCGCGACGATCGCTTCCGCGACCGGCCCGTCCTCCGTATCGATCAGCCGCGCCACCGCGTAAGTGACGCCCCCGCCCTCCAGCGGCAGCGGTATTGCTACGAGCGGCTCGGTGCTCACGGCGAAACCCCATCCAGCGCCTGCGCCAGATCGGCGATGAGGTCGTCCGGGTTCTCCACCCCGATCGAGATGCGGATGAGCGAAGGCGTGATCGAGAAGCGCTTGAGCTCCCTCTTGTCCATGCCCGAATGCGTCATCGCAGCGGGATGCGAGGCGAGCGTCTCGGTGCCGCCGAGGCTGACGGCGAGCTTGATCACCTGCAGCCGGTCGAGCAGCGCGAACGCGGCCTTCTCCCCGCCATGCACCTCGAACGAGAACGTCGAGCCCGCGCTCTTGTTCTGCCTGAGATGCAGCGCGCGGTCGGGATGATCTTCCGGCAAGAAATCGAGGAACCACACATTGTCGATCTTGGGATGATCGCGCAGGAACGCCGCGACTTTCGCCGCGCCCGCCGCGCCCGCTTCCATGCGCAGCTTGAGCGTCTCCAGCGATCGCATGAGCAGCCACGCCGTATGCGGATCGCACATCGTGCCGAGCGTCGAGCGCATGCGCCTGACCGGCTGCAGCATCGCCTTCGCGCCCGATGCGCCGCCGGCGATGAGATCGGAATGGCCCCCGACATATTTCGTCAGCGACGTGACCACGATGTCGGCCCCATGACGCGTCGGACTGGAGAAGACCGGCCCCAAGAGCGTATTGTCGACGATGACCGGCGGCCGCTTGCCGTCCACGGCGAGGCTCTCCGAGATTTGCCGCGCTAGCGCGATGTCGACGAGCGCGTTCGTCGGATTGGCCGGCGTCTCGATGAAGATCGCGCCGACGCGGCCGGCGCGCCTGGCGTCCTCGGCGGCGGCGCGCATCGCCTCGGCGCCGTGCTCAGCCTCGAACCCGACCTGCTTGACGCCGAATTCAGGCAGGATCGAATGGATCAGCGTCTCGGTGCCTCCATAGATCGGCTGGCTCTGCAGGATCACGTCGCCGGGGCGCAGAAACGCCCATAGGCACGTCGAGATCGCCGCCATGCCGGACGCGAATGCGAGGCTCGCCTCCGCCTCGTCCCAGATCGCCAGGCGATCCTCCAGCACTTCGAGATTGGGATTGTTGAACCGCGAATAGACGAGCCCGGGTTCCTCATCGGGTCCGAGCTTCCGGCGCCCCTGCATCTGCGCGAAGAAATTCTTCCCGTCCTCGGCGCTCTTGAACACGAACGTCGAGGTCTGGAATTGCGGCGGCTTGAGCGAGCCTTCGCTGAGCTGCGGATCGTAGCCGTAGCCCATCATCAGCGTTTCCGGCGAAAGCGGCCGGTTGCCCAGCATCCGCTTGCGCCAAGTCCGTTGCGCCATGATGCGCCTCCGTGTTTGCGGTTTGCCGCCTTGTCCCGCCGCCCGCGAGGCTTGGCAATGGGCAAGGACGCTTGGGTTCGCCCTGCCGGCGTGAGAGAATAGGCCATGCCCGAACCGCTGATCATCCGCGACCCCGACATCCTGGACGGCGAACCCGTGTTCGCCGGCACCCGCGTGCCCGTGAAGGCGCTGACCGACTACCTCGAAGGCGGCGACACGATCGATGATTTCCTGATTGACTTTCCGTCAGTCAGCCGCGGCCAGGTCGTCGCGTTTCTGGAGGCCGCCCGCACGCGCTTGTGCGACGCGCTCACCTGAGCGAAACGCGTGCGCGTCCTGCGCCCTGGTTTGCGACTAAGCGGCGATCCAGATCGCGTTTACGGGCGCGGTTGCGGGGAGTGGCGCATCGAGCGACAGCGGCGCGGGCGCGCCGTCGCTTGCGGCGAGCGTTTCGGGCGGCTGCGCCAGCGCAGCGCCGAATGGCGCGTGCGGGGAGGGCGCGGTGCGGCTGCGCAGCGCGC
>JACAEE010000028.1 GCA_013389015.1 Hydrogenophilaceae bacterium
CCGCTAGCGCGTGCTCGACGGCGTCGCGGACGCGGCGGCGCTGGCCGCGCCCGGCGCCGTGGGCGCGGCGATCGGCTGCAACGGATCATAGCTTTCCAAGAGCTTATCGAGCGCATCGGCGGGAATCGGCTTGGAGAACAGATAGCCCTGCAGCTCGGTGCAGCCGAAGTGCGCCATCATCAACGCCTCGGCCTCGCTTTCGACGCCTTCGGCGACGATGTCCATGCCCAGGCCCTTGCCGAGCGTCGAGACGGCCTGGACGATCGATTTGGACACGGTCGATTTCGCGACCCCGCGGACGAAGGCGCGATCGATCTTGATCTTGTCGAACTTGTAGGCGCTCAAATAGGCGAGGCTCGAGAAGCCGGTGCCGAAATCATCGAGCGCGGTCTTGAAGCCCATCGCGCGGATGGCGGCCAGCATCGATTTGGTGCGCTCGCCGGCGTCAAGCAGCACGCCTTCGGTGATCTCCAGGATGAAGCGCGAAGGATCGGCCTCGTGCTCCAGGGCGGCGCGGCGAAGAAGCGCTTCGAGATCCACATGACGGAACTGCACCGGCGAGAGATTGATCGACATCTCCAGGTCGGGCCAGCGCTTGGAATCGATCATGGCGCGATTGATGATCCACTCGCCGAGCGCGGGCATGAGGCCCGAATCCTCGGCGATCGGGATGAAGGCGCCGGGCGGAATGTCGCCGCGCTCGGGATGACGCCACCGCAACAGCGCCTCCAGGCCGACGATATGTTGCGTCCGCGCGCACACCAGCGGCTGATAGTGCAGGCTGAGCTGATCGGTGTCGAGCGCAGCGCGCAGATCGACCTCGATGCGGCGACGCTCCTCGACGGCCTTGGCCATCTCCATGGTGAAGTGCACGGCGCGGTCGCGGCCCTGGGCCTTGGCTTCGTAGAGCGCGATGTCGGCGTGGCGCATCACGTCGTCCACGCTTTGGCCGTGGTCCGGCGCGATGGCGATGCCGACCGAAGCGGTCACGCGCACGTTTTGGCCGTCGATGACAAACGGCGAAGCGAAGGCGCGCGCGACGCGGCGGCCGAGCGCAGCGCCGCCGTCGGCGTTGGCGGGGGCGCACAGGATGGCGAACTCGTCGCCGCCGAAGCGGGCCAGGAAATCCTCCGGGCGCAGGCGCGCCTGCAGGCGCTCGGCCACGACCTTGATGAGCTGGTCGCCGGCGTGATGGCCGAGCGTGTCGTTGATGTCCTTGAAGCGGTCGACGTCGATATAAGCGACGATGGCGCGGGCGCCGGCGGGCAGCTCGCCCGAGCCGCGCGCGGCGAAGAATTCGCCAAGGCGTTCGACAAAATGCGGACGGTTCGGCAGGCCGGACAGCGAGTCGTGCTTGGCCTGATAGATCGCGCTCGCCTCGCGCGCGGCCAGTTCGTTGGAGGCGCGACGCAGCCGGCGCAGCATGTTGAACGCCGCGATCAGCGCCAAAACGATGCCGAGCGCGACGAGCGGCAGGATGACGGTCAACAGAACATGGCCGGGCCGGCGCGTCTTCCAGGAGAGCACGCCGAGGCTTGCGCCGTCGTCGCCGATGAATTCGTGCGCAACGATTCCGTCGCCGCGAATCGGCGCAGGGCGCAACGCCAGATCCGGCAGCAGCAGCGACTCGCCCAGCGTCTTGATCAGCTCTTCGTCCATGAACCGAACCGACACGAGCATGTGCGGGGCGGCGCGCGCGAGGTTCATGTCGATGTTCGGCTCAATGGTCATGGCCGCGACCACGGCGGCGTGTCCGTTCACTTTGAGAATGTGGCCGCCCCAGCGCGCGCGGCGGCTGCCGGCGGAGAGGAATTGATAGTCGCCGATCTCGAACGTGTTCGGGCGCGTGGTGAGGCCGACGGGCGCGCCCGTGTTCACCTCGGCGACGACAGCCGCCAGCTCGTTGGCGCGCAGCTGGAAGGACTCGGAATCGCGCCGCTCGCCCTCGAAAAAGGCGTAGACCGGCTTCAGGTCGGGCCCGAGGATGTAGACCTCGTCATGGCCGTAGGTTTCGGTCAGGAAGTAGCCGAAATTGCCGTCGATCCATTCCAGATTGAGGTAGTCGCTGCGGATGTTGGTCATCGCATCGTCCCACCAGGCGATGCTCTTCTGTTCGTTGAGCTGAGCCAGGATCGAACGATTGACCGCGTTCTCGACAAGCTGGCGCTCGCGCTCAGCGGCGGCCTGATTTGAGCTCCACCCGGCATAGGCGATGATCGCCAGCAACAGCATGCCGAAGCACGCGATGGCCGCGCCCATCACGACCATCAGCCTGCTCACATCGCCCCGATAGCGACGGTGGTTTTCCGCCCAGGCCATTTTGCTCCGCACCAGACCAGAAATTCGACTTTACCTCGGCAAAGCCGAATTTTTGGTTAGATAAACGGGTGTTTCTCGGATCTGCCCTTGGGTAATGTTTTGAACACCTTCCGCGAATACTCGCGGTTAACCTTGTCCGGCTCGGGGTCAGGTACTTGTGTCGGTTCTGTTAACCATAGGGTCCTGTGCTGCAGGTGCGAAGCGGATCGTTGTCAAGACTAACGGTCGCAAATGGTTAATGCAGTCTTTCTCCGATCAGGTATTGCAAATACTATGTTTACACTTTATTAGGGAAGCCCAAGCGGCGAATAACGGGGGCCTTCAGTGTACGCGGTCAAGGAAGAGCCGGCGGCGAGCCTGCGTCCGGCGACGACGTCGTCACGGTATGTCGTCCGAACCCGCGCCGACAGCTCTGAGTTGCGCCGCGCCGCGCAGGCCGTCGAGCAGGCCGCCTGGGCCGATCTCGGCTTCCTGAACTACACCCGCGCCCATTTCGACCACTACGCCGACCTCCTGGAGTCCTTCCCCGACTTCCAGCTCTGCCTTGTCGACCAAGAGCGCGGCTACCCGGTCGCCGTGGCCAATTCCGTGCCGATCAAGCGACCGGACGTGCTGCCGCAAGAAGGCTGGGACTGGGCGGTGCGCCATGCCGCGATGCGGCGCGGGGAAGGCGCCGACACGCTCTGCGCGCTCGCGGTCTCCGTGCCCGCGATCAACCGGCGCAAGGGGCTGGCGCGCGTTCTGATCCGCGCGCTCGGCGATCTGGCGCGGGAAAAAGGGCTGACGGGGCCGATCGTGCCGGTGCGGCCTTCGGCCAAAAAGGGCCATCCCTTCGTCAGCTTCGAGGAATACCTCACCTGGAAGGACGATTCCGGGCGCCCGTTCGATCCCTGGATCCGGAGCCATCTGGCGTGCGGGGCGCAGATCGTGCGGCCCTGCCCGCGCTCGATGGTGGTGGAGGAGCCGCTGGCCTTTTGGGAGACATGGTCGAACCGCGAATTCAAGGAAAGCGGCGCCTATGCGATCGAGGGGGCGCTTGCGCCGGTGGCGATCGATGTCGAGCGCGGCATGGGACGCTACGAAGAGCCGAACCTCTGGGTGAGCTATAGCTGATCTCGACGCGCCGGCGTGAGGCGCGCCCTGTTCGATCCCGGCGCTCACCAATCCGCAGCGCGGTAGACGATGTCGCCGTCGACGATCGTGGCCAGCGCGCGGGCGGCAGGGATGTCGGCGGGCGCCGCGGTCATGAGATCGATCGAGAAGACCGAAAGATCGGCGCGCATGCCTTCAGCGATTACGCCGCGCTCGGACTCGGCGAAGGCGGCATAGGCCGGCCAATAGGTGAGCATGCGCAGCGCGGTCGCGCGATCGACCGCGTCTTCAGCATGCCAGTTCGCGCCCTGGAAGCCGTCGAGATCGCGGCGCGCGATCGCGGCATAGAACTCGATCAGCGGATCGCCCTTCTCCACGGGCGCATCCGATCCGGCGGCGAGCGCCGCGCCGCTCTGCGCAATGCGCCGCCAGGCGTAAGCGCCGTCAAGGCGCGCGTCGCCCAGGCGCGCGGGCGCAAAGTGCAGATCGGAAATCGCGTGGCTCGGCTGCATGGAGGCGATGACGCCAAGATCGGCGAAGCGCGCGATGTCGGCGGGGCGCACGATTTGCGCGTGCTCGATGCGCCAGCGCGGATCGCGCACGCGGCGCTCGGCCTCGGGCACGGCGGCGAGCACGGCGGCGTACCAATCGAGAACCATGGCGTTGCCGCGATCACCGATGGCGTGCGTGGCGATCTGGACGCCGTTGCGCAGCGCGCGTTCCCAGAGCGGAAGCGCCGCTTCGCGGTTCATTTGCAGCAGGCCGCTGGTCTCGGGCGCGTCGGCGTAGGGCGCAAAGAGCGCAGCGCCGCGCGAGCCGAGCGCGCCGTCCATGTAGAACTTCACGGCGCGCGTCTCCAGGCGGCCGGAGGCGCTCAGGCGTACGCCTTCCGCGAGCAGGCGTTCGAGATTCTCAGGGGTCACGGCGTTGTAGACGCGCAAGGGCAATTCGCCCCGCGCGTCGAGGCGCTCGAGCGCCTCCGCCTCCGCCCAGCTGACGCTCATGTTGTGGATCGCCGTCCAGCCGCGAGCGCGGTAGACGTCCAGGCCCACCTTGAGCGCGCGTTCGATCTCCTCCGGCGTTTCGCGCGGCGCGAGCGGCGCAACGAGATCCATCGCGGCGTCGATCAGCATGCCGGTCGGTTCGCCCGAAGCGTCGTGCAGGATGTCGCCGCCTTCGGGCGCGGCGGTCTGCGCGGTGATGTTCGCGCGCGCCAACGCGGCGGAATTGGCGACGAGCGCGTGACCGTCCGCGCGGACGAGAAGGACCGGATTGTCCGGCGCGACGGCGTCGAGGTCGGCGCGGGTGGGAAAGCGCGCCTCGGGCCAGTGCGTCTCGATCCAGCCCCTGCCCCAGATCACGTCGCCCGGGGCTTGCGCCGCTGCGCGCGCGCGCACCCGTACAAGCATCGCGGCGAGCGATTCAGACCCTTCAAGATTGAGCGTCAGTTCGCGCTGGCCGATCCCCAGGAGATGCGCATGCGCATCGACGAAGCCTGGAAAGAGCGACGCGCCGCGCAGATCAATCAGCTGCGTCTCCTCGCCGACGAGCGCGCGCGCTTCGGCGAGGGCGCCGACATGGACGATCGCGCCGTCGCGCACTGCGACGGCCTCGGGCGGATCGCCCGGCGCGCCAGTGCGGATTGCGCCGCCGTAGAGCACCAGATCGGCGGGCGCCTCGAGCGGGGGCGCCGAGGCGCAGGAGAAGGCGAGACAGAGCGCGCAGAGCGCGGCGGGAAAACGCATGGGGCGCGCCTCAGGCCAGGAAGAGATCGGCGCAGGCCTCGACGATCGCATCGGCGTCGAGACGGTAATGCGCGTAGAGGTCGGGGAGATCGCCGGACTGTCCGAAGGCGTCGACGCCGAGCGCGCTCACGCGCTGGCCGATGACGCCGCCGAGCCAAGAGAGCGCGGCGGGCGCGCCGTCGATGATGGTGACGAGGCCGGCGGATGGTCCGAGGACGGATAAAAGCGATTCGGCGTGCGAGACGCGCCGATCCTTGCGGGTCCAGCGGGCGCGGCGGGCGTCCATCCAATCGCGGTGCAGCAGCCCGGGGGAAGTGACGTTCAATACGCCGAGGCCCGGCAAATCCTCCGCCAGCGCTTCGGCGGCGGCAAGAGCTTCAGGGGCGACTGCGCCGGTGAAGACGATGGCGGCGTCAGCGGGCCCAGCCGGGCGCTTGAGCCAATAGCCGCCCTTCAGCGCGTCTTCGCGCCAGCGCTCGTCCGCGCGCGGAACCTGCCGGAGCGTCCGCGTGGAGAGGCGGAAATAGACGCTGGCGCCGCCCTCCTCCTGAATATGCGCGAAAGCCCAGTGCATCAGCGCGGCGAGTTCATCCACGAACGCTGGCTCGACATAAGTGAGATTGGGCTGGGCCATGCCGATCAGCGGCGTGGAGATGGATTGGTGCGCGCCGCCTTCGGGGCCAAGAGTCAGGCCCGAGGGCGTAGCCGCGAGGATGAAGCGGGCGTCCTGGTAGCAGGCGTAGTTCAGCGCATCGAGGCCGCGGGCGATGAAGGGATCGTAGACCGTGCCGATCGGGATGAGCCGCTCGCCCCAGAGATCGCCGGCGAGGCCGAAAGCGGCGAGCGCAAGGAAAAGGTTGTTCTCGGCGATGCCGAGCTCGACATGCTGACCGGCCCTGGTGGCGGCCCATTTCTGCGCGGAAGGAATCTTCGCGGCCTGGAAGACGTCCTCGGCGCTCTCGCGGCGAAAGAGGCCGCGCTGATTGACGAAGCCGCCCAGATTGGTGGAGACGGTGACGTCGGGCGACATGGTGACGAGCCGCGAGGCGAGCGGCGCGTCGCTCTTGGCGAGATCAAGCAGGATGCGGCCGAAGGCGGCCTGCGTGGATTGCTCGGCGCCGGCGGGGACCGGAAAGTCCGTGAACGGAGGAATGGGGACGCGCGGCGGCGACCGCGGGCTCGGGTCGCGCGCTGCGAACGGCGCCTCGGCCACGAACGCCCTCAATGCGCCCGCCTCATCGCCGGAGAGGCCGGCGTAGGGCGCCCATTCCTCGCCCTCCCTGATGTTCAGCCGCTCGCGCAGAGCCGCGACCTGCGCCGGATTGAGGATGCCGGCGTGGTTGTCCTTGTGGCCTTCGAAGGGAAGCCCATGGCCCTTCACCGTGTAGGCGATGAAGAGCGTCGGGCGGTCGTCGTCGGCTGCGTCGAACGCCTCCATGAGACATTCTGGGCAATGGCCGCCGAGGCCGGTCATCAGGGCGTGGAGCTCATCGTCCGAATAGCCGGAGACGAGACGCCCCGCGATTTCTGGGCCGAGATCACGTTCAAGGCGCGCGCGCCACGCCTTGCCGCCCTGGTAGGAGAGCGCGGCATAATCCGCGTTCGGACAGGTGTCGATCCATTCGCGCAAGCGGCGCCCGCCGGGGCGCGCGAAGGCCTGCTCCAGCGCCTTGCCGTATTTCAGCGTAACCACGCGCCAGCCCGTGGTGCGGAAGATGTCGTCGAAGCGCTCGAACATGCGGTCAGCGGTGACGGCGTCGAGGCTCTGGCGGTTATAGTCGACGATCCACCAGCAATTGCGGATGTCGTGCTTGTAGGCCTCGATCAGGCATTCGTAGATGTTGCCCTCGTCGAGCTCGGCGTCGCCCATCAACGCAATCATCCGCCCGCGGCGCGCCGGATCGAGCCAGCCGTGCGCATGCAGGTAGTCCTGCGCGAGCGAGGCGAAGGCGGTGACGGCGACGCCGAGACCGACCGAGCCGGTGGAGAAGTCGACGTCGTCCTTATCCTTGGTGCGCGAGGGATAGGATTGGGCGCCGCCGAAAGCGCGAAAGCGCTCAAGCTGCTCCCTGCTCTGGCGGCCGAAGAGATATTGCGCGGCGTGGAAGAGCGGGCTCGCATGGGGCTTGACGGCGACGCGATCCTCGGGGCGCAGGGCGTGGAAGTAGAGCGCGGCCATCACCGTCGACATCGACGCGCAAGAGGCCTGGTGGCCGCCGACCTTGAGGCCGTCGCGGCTCTCGCGCAGGTGGTTGGCGTTGTGGATCATCCAGACCGCGAGCCAGCGGAGGCGCTCATCCAGGCGGGCGATCTGGGCCGCGCGCATGGCGCGCCCTGCGGTCGCATCCGGGCTTGCGGCGCGTCGGGGCGCGGGATGGTTCATCGAGGCTGGCGCTCCTTAACGCATTTCGGCGTTTGATTTTCCGGCGCCCAGCGGCCAGATCAAGTCGCTTCAACGCGCACGACGGCGCAACCTTTTTCGCATCATGAAATTCCTCGACCAAGCCAAGATCTATGTCCGCTCCGGCAATGGCGGGGCGGGCTGCGTCTCGTTCCGACGGGAGAAGTTCATCGAATATGGCGGGCCCGACGGCGGCGACGGCGGGCGCGGGGGCGACGTCTGGATCGAGGCGGTCGAGGGGCTCAACACCCTGATCGACTACCGCTACCAGCAGCATTTCAAGGCCAAGACGGGCGGCCATGGCATGGGCCAGAACCGCCACGGCGCCGACGGCGAAGACGTGGTGCTCAAGGTCCCGGTGGGCACGCAAGTCCTGGACGAAGACAAGGAGACGCTGATCGCGGACCTCGCCAAGGCCGGCGATCGCGTCTTGCTCGCCAAGGGCGGAAACGGCGGCTTCGGCAACGCGCATTTCAAGAGTTCGGTGAACCAGGCGCCGCGGCGCGCCAATCCCGGGCTCGAGGGGGAAGAACGCGTCTTCTGGCTGCGGCTCAAACTGATCGCCGACGCCGGCCTCATCGGGCTGCCGAACGCGGGCAAGTCCACGTTTCTGCGCGCGGTGAGCGCGGCGACGCCAAAGGTGGCCGACTATCCCTTCACCACCCTCTTTCCGCATCTCGGCGTCGTGACGGTCGGCGAAAGCGAGCGTTTCGTGATCGCCGACATCCCCGGCCTCATCGAGGGCGCCGCGGAAGGCCAGGGGCTCGGCACCCGCTTTCTCGGGCACATCGAACGCTGCGCGGCGCTTGTGCATCTCATCGACGGCACGGAGGAGAAGGTCGGCGAAGCCTACCGCATCGTGCGGCGGGAGCTCGAGGCGTATGGGGCGGGACTGGAGGACAAACCGGAGATCGTCGCGCTCAACAAGATCGACGCCCTCGATGCCGAGACGCTTAAGAAGCGCAAAGCGGCGTTGAAACGCGCCTGTGGAAAACCTGTCTACCCGGTTTCGGGGGTCTCGGGCGCCGGGGTAAAAGACGTGCTCGCGGCGCTTGCGGGCTTCGTGCGGGCGCGGCGCGCCGGCGCGGCGCCGGCGGCGCCGGATGCGGACAAGGAGGGCTGGACGCCCTGACCCCGCCGCGAGCGCCCCGGCGGCGTCCGGCTTGTGCGGCGCCTTGACAGATCGCGCGCGGCGCCGTCCCGGAACCGAGGAGCCAGAGGGGAAGCATGGCCGACGTCTTCATCTCCTATGCGCGCGAGGATCGCGAGAGAGCCCGAGAGATCGCGCACCTTATCGAACAGCGCGGTTTCAACGTCTGGTGGGACCGCGACCTGGTTCCGGGCGAAAGCTATTCCGAGGTGATCGAGACCGAGCTCGATCAGGCGCATGCGGTGATCGTGCTCTGGTCGGAGTTTTCGCGAAAGTCGCATTGGGTGCGCGACGAGGCGGCGGTGGGGCGCGACCGCAACCGGCTGGTTCCGATCACGGTGGACGCCTCCACTCCCCCGCTCGGGTTCCGGCAAATCCATACGGTCTCGGCCGCGGCGCTCGCCAGCGACGCGCGCACGCAGGACGTGTTCTTCTCCAGCCTCACGAGCCTGCGCGGCGACAGCGCAGCGCCGCTGCCGCCCGAGCAATCGGCGCCGCAGACGACGCCGGGCGCGGTGCTGGCGGGAGTGACGACGGCGCCGAACAACAAGCCGTTGCAGAAAATCCTCAAAGAGGAAAAGCGCCAGCGCAGCTTCATGCGCACGTTCTGGATGACCAGCTTCGTGGTCTCGGCGGTGTTTGCGGTGCTGTTCGGCGTGATCTTCGGGGAGACGCCGGACAACGCGGAATACGGCGCCGTCGTCATCATGATCAGCGCGTTTCTGATCGTCGGCGTCTGCCTGATCATCGGGCGGTTCTTCATCGTGATCGGGCGGCGGCTCTCGAAGCGCAAATCGGTGCGCTATTTCGACATTCCCACGATCATCATCCTCGTGCTCAGTTTCGCGCTCGGGCTCGCGGCGCTCGGGACCGAAGGCATGGCGCTGGCCGACCGGATTTCGATGGTGCCGCTGACGGCGGCGGTGTTCTTCGTGATCCTCTCCGCGTTCTCCATCCCGATCGGGTTCTTCCGCGGCGTGGGGCGCAAGACGTTCGAAGACGGGCGATAGCGCGATGACGCAACGGGCCACGACCGGCCCCCTCGCCGGCGCCAAACATGTGGTGCTGAAGATCGGCTCGTCGCTGATGGTCGATCCCGCCGCCGGGGCGCCGGCGCGCGCCTGGCTGGCGGCGCTGGCGGAGGACGTCGCGGCGCTGCGCGAAGCGGGCAAGAAGATCGTGATCGTCTCCTCGGGCGCGGTCGCGCTCGGGCGCGGCGCGCTCAAGCTCACGGGCGCGCTGAAGCTCGAACAGAAGCAGGCCGCAGCCGCCGCCGGCCAGGCGCGGCTGATGCGCGCCTATGAGGAGGCGTTCGCGCCCCACGGCATCGTCGCGGCGCAGGCGCTGTTGACGCCCGACGACACCGAGCGGCGACGGCGCTGGCTCAATGCGCGCGCGACGCTGGAGACGCTCTTGGAGCTCGGCGCCTGCCCGATCGTGAACGAGAACGATACGGTGGCCACCCAGGAGATCCGCTATGGCGACAACGACCGGCTCGCCGCGCGCGTGGCGCAGATGATCTCGGCGGACGCGCTCGTGCTCCTGTCCGACATCGACGGGCTCTACACACGCGACCCGCGGATCGATCCGCAGGCGGAGCATATCGCCGAGGTGAAGGCGATCACGCCGGCGATCGAGCAGATGGCGGGCGACGCCGGCGCCCTGGGCTCGGGCGGGATGCGCACGAAGATCGAAGCGGCGAAGATCGCGCTGCAGGCGGGCTGCGCCACGGCGATCCTCGACGGACGGGCGGCGCATCCGCTCAAGCGCCTGGCGGAAGGCGCGCGCGCAACGTGGTTCCTGCCGGAACGGGCGGCGCGCGCGGCCTACAAGGCCTGGATCGCGGGGAGCCTGGCGCCGCGGGGGGCGCTGCACATCGACGCCGGCGCGGCCGCCGCGCTCGCCACCGGCAAGAGCCTGCTCGCCGCGGGCGTGACGCGGATCGAGGGCAAGTTCGAGAAGGGCGATGCGGTGCGCGTGCTGGGGCCCGACGGACGCGAGGCGGCGCGCGGCATCACCCGATTCGACGCCGGCGACGCCGACGCGATCAAGGGGCTCAAATCCGCCGCGATCGAAGGCGCGCTCGGCTACGCGGCGAGCGCGGTGGTGATCCACGCGGACGACCTTGTGCTGAGCTGACCGGCGCTACACGCGGCCGAAGGTCATGAGGAAGTCGAACGTCGCGGCGTCGCGCCAATAGGTGTAGCCGCCGCCCGCGCCTTCGATGAGGCCGGTGTGGCGGGCGAGTTCGGCGCCGTCGGGGCCGATCAGCAGCATCGCCGGCAAGGGAATGCGGCTCCGGCTCTCGCGCGTCGGCCCGAAAATGTCGAGGAGAAGACGCTCGGCGCTGCGCGATGCGCGCGCCCCGACCAAGCCGCCCGCCTCCAGCCGCGCCAGCGTGCGACGGGCCTGATCGGCGGGGGTGGCGTCGAACGCCTGCAGCGCGCGGATCGCGAGGCGGGCGTCGGCGTTCTCCAGGCGCGCCGACAGACGGGCGAGATCGGGGCTCTCGCGCAGGCAGGGCGCGCACCACGCAGCCCAGATCACAAGCAGGGTCGGGCGCCGGTCGAGCCAGGCGCGCAGCGTGATGGGCGCGCCGGAATCGGTCACCACCGGCACATCGAGGGCGAGGCGGCGCCGGCGCGATGGGCGCGTCCAGGGCGCTAAGGCGGCGTGGCCGGCGGCGGCGCGCGGCAGCGGCCATGGC
>JACAEE010000045.1 GCA_013389015.1 Hydrogenophilaceae bacterium
CATGCGGGCCGGAGGCCCGCGGTCCACGGAAGATGCGCTCTCGTTGGCCGGTTACTCGAAGCTACGCTGCGATGGAGAGGTCGGCGTAGCGTTTGAGGTGATGATCGACGTTGCCGAACTGGGCGTCGATCATGGTGACGCGCTTGAAATAGTGGCCGACCTTCATTTCGTCGGTGACGCCCATGCCGCCGTGAATCTGCACCGCGGCCTGGCCGACGAAACGGCCGGCGCGGCCGATCTGCACTTTGGCGCCGGCGGCGGCGCGGGCGCGCTCCTCAGCCGCCTCGCCCATCTTGAGCGCGGCCATGTAGGCCATCGAGACCGATTGCTCGGTCGCCATGAACATGTCGACCATGCGGTGCTGCAGCACCTGGAAGCTCGCGATCGGCACGCCGAATTGCTTGCGCTGCTTGGCGTAGTCGAGCGTGAGCGCGTGCATCTGGCGCATGCAGCCGACGGCCTCGGCGGCGAGGCCGGCGATGGCTTCGTCACTGACGCGCTCGATCAGGGGCAGGGCTTCATCGGCCGGCCCGATCAGCGCGTCGGCGCCGAGCGAGACGTTCTCGAAATACACTTCCGACGCGCGGAAGCCGTCGATGGTGGGATAGTCGCGCGTGGTGACGCCCTTGGCGTTCTTTGGCACGATGAAGACGGAGACGCCCTTGGCGTCGCGCTGGCCGCCGGCGGTGCGCGCGGTGACGATGAGATGATCCGCCTGCGGCGCGCCGATGACGACGGCCTTGTGGCCGTTCAGCGTGTAGCCGGACTTGTCCTTCTTCGCCGTGGTTGTGAGATCGGCGAGATTGTATCGGCCTTTCGGCTCGGCATAGGCGAAGGCGATCACGCGCTCGCCCGAACCGATCGCCGGCAGATGCTCGCCCTTCTGGGCTTCGGAGCCGGCGTATTTCAGGAAGCCCGCGCCGATCACGGCGGTCTGCAGATACGGCTCGACGACGAGACCCTTGCCGAACTCCTCCATGACGACGAGCACGTCGATGGGGCCTCCGCCGAGGCCGCCATGCGCCTCCGGGATCGGCGCCATGAGGAGGCCCATTTCCGCGAACGTGGCCCAGTTCTTCTTCCAGGCGTCGGCGCTCTTCAGCATCTCGCGGCGCTTGTCGAAGTCATAGTCGGCCGCGACGAACTTCGCGATCGAGTCGCGCAGCATGTTTTGTTCGTCGGTGAAGTTGAAATCCATCGGGCGTCTCCTGGCGCCAGTCATAGGCCCGCGGGCGCCCGGCGCAAGATGACGTGGGGGGAAATCAGCGCCGGCGGCGGCCGAAGATCCATTCCAGCAGCGAGCGCCGCGGCTGCGGCGCGCTCGGCGGATACGGCGAAAACAGCGGCGGCAGCGCGTTCGGTCGCGCGGGAACCGGACGGAGCGGGCCGGTCGGCGGCAGCGCCGTTTGCGGGCCGGGGCGTTGCGGCTTGGGCTTTGGCGGGGGACGGGCGGCGTCGAGAAGCTTGAGCGCGACTTTGTCGGGATCGTTGGCCCAGACGACGTGGTTCTTGCCCTTGAGCAGGGGAAACTTCGACAAGTCCGGCCTGCCGACGATCAGCGGCACGACGCGCTTCTGGCCGTTCACCTCCATGGCGAGCGCGGTGTTGATCTCCAGGACCGGCCAGTCCTTGGCGATGGAATTGGAGGAGACGATCGCCAGCACCGTGCGCGCCGCGCCGAGCGCGGTGTTGATCTTCTTGGTGAAGCTTTCGCCCCAGCCGATATGGGGCTCATCGAGGAAGGTCTTGAGGCCCAACCGCTCGCACGCCTCATAGATCGGGCGGGCGATGAGTTCCTTGTCTTCGCTGGCGTGGGAGATGAAGATTTCGAAATTCTCGGCGCCGAACACCATCTGCTTGATGAATCTGGACGGGTTCGGATCAAGATCGAGCACGCGGGCGCAGAGCTTGAGGAAGACGGGATCGTCGGCGCCGCGCACCATCTTGATGTAGGCGAGCTGGCCGTAGACGACGTTGCGGAAGGCGGCGCCCGGCGTGTGCGGGCCTTTGCCCTTCTTCGGCTTGGCGCCGCGATGCTTGAGGAAATGCTCGCTGCCTGCGGCGTCGAGCCCGAACTTCTCCCAGGCGTGCAGCATGGCGCGCACGCGGCGGATGCGCGCGCGCTCGACATTGGCGGCGACATTGACGGTGAGGCCGGTGACGTTCTGGCGGACGCTGCGCGATTGCAGGCGGACTTTGCGCAGATTGATGGCGAAGCCGGCGGCGGCGATGGCGCGGTCGAGCGCTTCGCCGGGACGCACGCCGAGGCTTGCGCCCTCGGTCTGCACCTTCATCGCCACCGCGGGGGGAAAGACCGCCTGGTTGGTGGAGAAGGTGATGTCGTCGGCGTAGCGCGAGTAACGGAGATTGTGATCCTTGGCGAGGCGCGTGAGGCGCCGGTCGAGGCTGGCGGCGATGAAATTGGAGAGCGCAGGTGAAGTCGGCGCGCCCTGCGGCAGGCCGTTGCGCAGCGTGCAGATCTGCGCGAGCACGGTCGCTGCGCCGGCGCCGCAATTGAAGGGCGCGGCCATGAACAACCCGCGCACTCGGCCGAAATTGATGCTGGGGAAGAAGTCCTCAAGATCGATGTTGAGGACGAGGCGCTGGCCGGTGTGGCCCTTGGCGTTGGTCAGAACGCCGCGCGCCTTAATGAAGCCGTGGGCGCTCGGGTGTGAGTCATAGGCCGCCGCCAGGATCGGCGCGAGCTTCCTCTGCATCTGGCGCACAAGCCCGGTCGGCGCATCGATGCGTCGCATGCCGCCCGAGCGCTTGGGAATCTCGAAGCTGCGGTAACGCTGGTTCTCCGGCGCATTGTAGAGCACCCAGACCATCGTGCCGTGCGCCACGCCGAAGAAGCGCGCCACATCATAGGCGTTGCGCAAGGGCGTCCCGTCGAGCGTGAGCGCGCTTTCGCGTGGCGCGGCGGCGAGCGCGGCGTGCGGCTCGGCGCTCGGCTCGGGCGAAGCATCGGAAGCGGATGGAGGCATCCTGTCCCTCGTACCTTACTAGGACTACGGGGCTTCAGCCCCGTAGTCCTAAAGATGGACATTTGTTGTTCCGCCGCAGGATCGACAGCGGACGTAGAAGGACAGGACGCCTCTTGGGCGCGATAACAGCGCGGGCGGCGCGGGCGTGTCAATCGCTTGCGCGCGGCTCGGGGTGCTTGGGGCTGTTCAAGCGCGCAAGCGTTTCCGCGCCGCCACAGCGGCCTTACAGGGGCCTACACCAAGTCGGCGACGGCGAAGCTCAGGCCAGGCGCGAACAGCGGCGAAACCGACGCTTCGGCGGCGAGCTGCTGCGCGGGCGGATAATCGCCGGCATGGGGGCCGCGGAAAACGTGCAGGAGCGCGTGTTGCACATCGACCACCCAATATTCGGCGACGCCGGCGGCGGCGTACTTGCCGCGCTTCTCGCCGAGATCGTCCGGCAGCGAAGAATGCGCCACTTCGATCACGAGGACGACGCCATCGCCGCTGGGGCGCCGTTCGCGGTTTATGGGAAGACGAACGACCATCAGATCGGGTTGGCGCAGATCGCATTCGCCGATTTGCAGCCCGCCGCCAGGCACGACGCGAAACTGCGCCCGCAAGCCGGCCTGAGCGATGCCCAGAACGAGGGCTTCGTTGATGCGGGATTCCGCATCCATGTGGGGCGCTCCCGGCGGCGGCGTCATCATGATCCTCCCGTCCCAGAGTTCATGCTTGCCGGGCTCGTTGAGCAGGCCCGCTTCGGCCATGCGGTCGAACTCGGCGACGGTCAGCCGCTTCTCGCGCGCGGGAAAGTCAGTCGCCTCCTGCGTTCTCAGATTGGGACTGTGGTTGGGGCGGACGTCATCGGCCATGGCTGAAGCTTAGCGCATATGGCCCGTCCAAGCCACCTCAGAGCCCCAGCACCATCTTGGCGATGATGTTGCGCTGGATCTCGTTGGAGCCGCCATAGATCGAGGTCTTGCGCATGTTGAAATAATTGGGCGCAGCGTGGTGGGCGTAGTCCGGACCGATCGGGAATTCGTTGCCGCCCACTTGCGGGAAGCCGCGGAAATAGGGCGCCGCATAATGGTTCACCGCCTCCAGAGTCAGCTCCGTCAGGCGCTGCTGGATCTCAGTGCCCTTGATCTTCAAGAGCGAGGATTCGACGCCCGGCCCCCTGCCCGCCTGCTCGCTCGCGAGCGTGCGCAGCTCGGTGTATTCGAGCGCGGTGAGATCGATCTCGAGTTCGGCGACCTTGCGCTTGAACTCGGCGTCTTCCAGCAGCGGCTTGCCGTCGTCGCCGAGTTCGGTTTTGGCGATGGTCTTCAGGCGATTGACGGCGTTCTTCGAGCGCGCGACGCCGGCGATGCCGGAGCGCTCGTGCACGAGCAGATATTTCGCGCAGGTCCAGCCCTTGTTTTCTTCGCCGACGAGGTTCTCGACCGGCACTTCGACATTGTCGAGGAAGACGTCGTTCACCTCGTGGCCGCCGTCGAGCATGATGATGGGGCGCACGGTGATGCCCGGCGTCTTCATGTCGATGAGCAGGAACGAGATGCCTTCCTGTTTCTTCGCGGCCGGATCGGTGCGCACGAGGAAGAAGCCCCAATCGGCGTATTGAGCGAGGGTCGTCCACGTCTTCTGGCCGTTGACGATGTATTTGTCGCCCTGGCGCACGGCGCTGGTGCGCAGACCCGCAAGATCGGAGCCGGCGCCGGGCTCGCTATAGCCCTGGCACCACCAATCATCGCCATTATAGATGCGCGGCAGGAAGCGCTCCTTCTGCGCCTGCGTGCCGAACGCCATGATCACGGGCGCGACCATGGCGACGCCGAACGGCAGGATCGGGGTCGTCTCGGCGCGGGCGCATTCTTCGTTCCAGATGTATTTCTGCGTCGGCGTCCAGCCGGGGCCGCCCCATTCCGTGGGCCAGGACGGCGCCACCCAGCCCTTCTTGGCGAGGATCTTGTGCCAGGCGAGGAAATCCTCCTTGGCCATCTGATCGCGTGAGGTCTTCTCGCGGAGATAGGCCGGGAAGTTGTCGCGGATGAAGGCGCGAACCTCGTCGCGGAAAGCGATTTCCTCGGGGGTGAATTCCAGATTCATGGCGCGTCCTCGATCGCACAGGGCGCCATTGACGTGCACGGAAACCGTACCGGCGCCTCGAAGCGACTATAGAATGGCGCGTTGGCGCATCAAGGCGCGGTCTGGAATCGCATCGCCGCCTGCGCCGCCGCGGCGCCGGCCGCAGGCCTCGCGGCCGGTGCTGGCGAGCGCGCGGGCGGCGTCCTGGTC
>JACAEE010000015.1 GCA_013389015.1 Hydrogenophilaceae bacterium
GCCGCCGCCCGCGCCGGCCCCCGCCCAGGCGCCGCCGCAATGACGACCGTGATCACCCAGAGCGCCAAGCGCGGCGCGAGCCGCGGCCTCGGCCTGGCGCTGGCGGTGCTGAGCGTGATTCTGCCGGCCTTGCCGTTCGGCCCGCTCTTCGCCCAGCCGCCGATGCCGCTGGCGGCGCTGTGGGCGGCGTATGGATGGGCCGCCGACGATGACGGCTCCTGGCGGCGACCTGCGCTGGTGGCGGCGTTGGGATTGCTGCACGACCAGATGTCGGGCGGCCAGTACGGCCTTTTCGCCGCGCTCTATCTTGTGGCGTTTCTGATCGGCCGTTTCTTTGCGCGCGTGACGTCCTCTCCCAACACGCTATCGATCCTCGGCGGCTTTGCGTTGACGGCGATCGCCACCACCGCGGTCGCCTTTGCGCTTGCGCCGCGCGCGTTCGGCGCCGGCGCCTCGGCGGTGAAGTTCGCGGAGGCCGCCGCGGTCACGGTGCTGCTCTTTCCCTTCGTTCGCGGCCTCTACATGAGCGCCCAACCCGTGACGCGCGCCGCCAGACGCAAGCCGATCGGAGCGCGCCAGTCATGAGTGCGACGCCATGACGACGACCAAACGTGAGACCGGCGGCGTCTTCAATCGCCGCGCCGTGCTGCTTTCCGGCGTCGCGTTCGGCGGGCTTGGCGCCGTGGCGCTGCGCATCGCGCAATTGCAGGCCACGGATCTGTTCAGTGGCGAATGGAGCGACCGCGCCGAGGAGAACCGCTTCGATCGCCGCGTCATCACCCCCCCGCGCGGCGTGCTCTATGACCGCTTCGGCGTCGAACTGGCGACCACGCGCCGCGATCTGCGCGTGTCGATCATTCCCGAGGACGTCGACGATCTCGAGGCGACGATCGGCGCGATCGCGCAGATTCTCGAGCTCGATGCGAACTGGGTCCGCCGCCGCGTGCGCGAGGCGCGCAACGGCAAGCCCTATGATCCGCTGCTGCTGCGCCAGGGGCTCGAATGGGACCAGTTCGCGATCATCAATGCGCGCCTGCCCGAACTGAAAGGCGTGATCGCGGAGGACACCGAGACGCGCTCCTATCCGCACAGCCTCGTCTTCGCGCACCCGATCGGCTACGTCGCCAAGCCGACTCAGCGCGAGATCGACCGCGTGCTCGCGGAAGGCCCGGAAGGCGAGCGCCGCGCGATCTATCTGCGCAATCCCGACGTGCGCCTCGGCAAGGCGGGCATCGAGAAGGCGCTCGAGGATGTGCTCCATGGCGAGGCCGGCTGGCGGCTGGTCAAGGTGGACGCGAACGGGCGCCCTGTCGGCGAGGATTCCGCGAGCCTCAATCCGCCCAAGCCCGGCGCCGGAATCGTGCTCACGCTCGACGCCGATCTGCAGAAGCGCGCGATGGAGGCTCTGGGCGAGGAGGCGGGCTCGGCGATCGTCATGGACATCTACACCGGCGACATCCTGGTGATGGCGTCGGCGCCGGGCTTCGATCCGAACCTGTTCGTGAACGGGATCGGGCAGCGCGATTTCGATGCGCTCAATCTGAGCGAGCGCCACCCGCTCTACCACAAGAGCGTCACCGGCACTTATGCGCCCGGCTCCACCTTCAAGATGATGGTCGGCATCGCGGCGCGCCGCGCCGGCATGCCGGAGGATTGGGCCGTCTCGTGCCCGGGCTATTTCCCGTTCGGCGGCCGCAATTTTCATTGCTGGCGCCGCGGCGGCCACGGCCGCGTCGACATGCACGCCGCGATCAAGGGCTCGTGCGACGTGTTCTTCTATCGCGCCGCGCTCTATGCCGGCGCGGAGCGCATCGCGCAGGTGGCCCGCGAGTTCGGCTTCGGGCAGCGCTATGATCTCGGCCTGCCGGTGCGCGACGGCGCCTATCTCGACTCGATGAAGCAGGGCATCGTGCCCGACCCGGCCTGGTGGCGTTCGATCGGCCGCGGCCAGTGGACGGACGGCCTCACCGTGAATTTCGGCATCGGACAGGGCGATCTGCAGGTGACGCCGATCCAGCTCGCGGTGATGACGGCGCGCTTGGCCGCCAATGGTCGCGCGGTCGTGCCGCGTCTCATTCGCGAGGGGCCCGGCGTGAGCGACCCGCCGGCGTTCCCGCTCATTCCGGGGCTTGACCCGGCGCATCTCGCGCAGGTGCGCACCGGCATGTACGGCGTCTCCAACGAGGGCGGCGGCACCGCGCTCTCGGCCAGCAATCTGGGGCTCGTGCGCCATCCCGAGACGCGCCGGATTCTGCCGCTGACGCCTGAAACCGCGCGCTATGAGCCGGTGCGCATCGCCGGCAAGACCGGCACCGCGCAGGTGCGCGCGCTCACCGCCGCCACCCGCGGCCGGCACTATTCCACCATCGAGTGGAAGTATCGCGATCACGGGCTCTTCGTCTGCTTCGGTCCGTGGGACGAGCCGCGCTACGCCTGCGCCGTCGTCGTCGAGCACGGCGGCGCGGGCTCCGGCGTCGCCGGCCCGATCGCCAAGGTCATCATGCACGACACCATCCTCAAGGATCCCGCGCGCCTGCAGCCGCGCACGCTGGCGCAATTGCAGGCGCAAAGCGCAGGCGCTCCGGCATGACCGCGATGCTGGCCTCCGCGCGTGGCCCGCGCACCGGCGTGATCGGCAAGCTGCGCCGGCTCAATTGGTGGATCATCACCTCGCTCACCGTGCTGGCGCTGATCGGCGTGGCGATGCACACTTCGGTCTCTTCGGGCGACGCCACCGCGCTGAAGCCGCTCACCCATGGGCTGCGCTACGCCGCGCTCCTGTTCATTGCGATCGCCGTTGCGCTCTTCGTGCCCCCGCGCAGCTGGTATCTCATCGCCTATCCGCTTTACGCCACGACGATGCTGTTGCTGATCGGCGTCGAGCTTGTCGGCGAAACCCGCATGGGCGCGACGCGCTGGCTGGCGGTGGGCCCCGTCTCGCTGCAGCCCTCCGAGATCATGAAGGTGGCGATCGTCCTGGCGCTCGCGCGCTATTACGAGGATCTCAAGCCCGGGCGCGCGGTCACTTTGTTATGGTCGATCCCCGCCTTGTTCCTGATCGGCGCGCCGGTCGCGCTTGTGATGCACCAGCCCGATCTCGGCACCGCGACGCTTATCGCCATGGCCGGCCTGGCCGTGATGTTTCTCGCCGGCCTGCGCTGGCGCTACATCATCGTCGCGATGGGCGTCGCCGCCGCGTCAGCGGTCGGCGCCTATTACTTCGCCCTGCACGATTATCAGCGCGCGCGGATCAACGTGTTCCTGGGCCTCGCCGATGATCCCCTGGGCGAGGGCTACCATGTGCTGCAATCGAAGATCGCCATCGGATCGGCGGGGCTGACCGGCGCCGGCTGGCGCCAGGGCTCGCAGAGCCAGGGCGACTTTCTGCCCGAGAAGGACACCGATTTCATTTTCACCATGATCGTGGAGGAGTTCGGCTTCCTCGGCGGCTTCGTGGTCGTGGCGATCTTCGCGTTTCTGCTCTGGAAGGCGGTGGAGGTGGCCACGCGCGCGCGCACCATGTTCGGCGCCCTGGCTTCGGCCGGGGTCGCCGCGACGCTCAGTTGCTACGTGCTCATCAACACGGCGATGGTCACCGGGCTTGTGCCGGTGGTGGGCATTCCCTTGCCGCTGATCTCCTATGGCGGCACCGCGATGGTCACGATCATGGCGGGCTTTGCGATCGTGCTCTCGATCGACCTCCACCGCGACCAGACCGGCGCCCGCGGCATTCTGTGGTGAGAACCGCCTTGCGGGCGCCGCAGCTTGTCCGTACCGAGGGGCCATGAACGCCCCAGCCCCGGCGCCCCGCCGTGATCTCTATCCGCTGATCGAGCCCTTCGCGAGCGAGATGCTGCGCGTGTCGCCGCGGCACATGATCTATATCGAGCAATGCGGCGCCCCCAACGGCCGCCCCGTCCTCGCGCTCCATGGCGGCCCGGGCGGGGGCATGAGCCCCGAGATGCGCCGCTTCTTCGATCCCAAGCGCTACCGCGTGGTGCTGATCGATCAGCGCGGCTGCGGCCGCTCCACGCCCCACGCCGAGATCGAGGAGAACACCACCTGGGATCTCGTCGCCGATATCGAGCGCGTGCGCGAGCGGCTGGGCGTCGAGAAATGGCTGGTGTTCGGCGGCTCCTGGGGCTCCACGCTCTCGCTCGCCTACGCCGCCAAGCATCCCGAGCGTTGCGCCGGTCTGCTCCTGCGCGGCGTCTTCCTGCTCACGCGCCATGAGATTCTCTGGTTCTACCAGCAGGGCGCATCGAACATCTTTCCCGACGCGTTCGAACGTTATCTCGCGCCCATTCCTGAGGCCGAGCGCGGCGATATGCTCGCCGCCTATCATCGCCGCCTGACCTCGCCTGATCGCGACGTGCGCCTGGAGGCCGCGCGCGCCTGGGCGCGCTGGGAAGGCGAGACGATCTCGATCGTCGGTCCTTCCGGTTTGCCCGCGCGCTTCAACGACGATCGTTTCGTCGAGGCCTTCGCGCGCATCGAGTGCCACTATTTCGTCAATCGCGGCTTCTTCGAAACCGACGGCTGGCTGCTCGCGGAAGCCGCGAAGCTGCGCCGGCGCATGCCGCTGCGCATCGTGCATGGGCGCTATGACATGTGCACGCCGCTCTCCTCCGCCTGGGCGCTCAAGCGCGCCTGGCCGGAAGCTGATCTTGAGATCATCCCCGACGCCGGCCATTCGAGTCTCGAGCCCGGCATCGTCGACGCCCTCGTCCGCGGCGCCGACGCGCTCTATGACGCGGCGCACTGGTGAGCGCTTAGAAATCCGTCTTGCCGAAGCGGGCGAAGCCCTGGTTCACGCCGGGCGGGTCCATGACCGAGAGATCAAGATCGACGGGCTCGCCGATCCAGCGCCCGAGATGGGTGTGATCGGCGCGATCATCGAGCGTCAGCGGATGGATGAGCACGCGCAGGCCTGCTGCGGCCAACACGGGCTCGACCACCGGCAAGAGCCGCTCTTCGAAATGGATCTCGAACTGCGCGATCGTGTGCGGCCCCACCTTGTGGTCGCGCAATGCGCCGACGAACGCGATCGCCGCGAGCGGATCATCCCCCTGCGCGCCGATCAGTCGCTCCCGCAGCTGCGCCGCCATCGGCCGTTCTTCCGGCGCGAAATAGATGTGGGCGTGATAGGGCGCGCCGCCCGCGACCGGTTCCGTCATCTCGTCTCCCGCTCGTGTCCACGTCGTCTTCGGCGCGGAAAGATTTGCGTAAGCCGCGATCTAGCCGCGCGCCAGCAAGCGCCCCAGCAGCGCTATCAGCACGATCGCGGCGGCCGGCCAGATCGCCCAGAGTTCGCCCGACCAGGAGAACGCGTTGATCAGCGCCAAAAGCGCAATGATCACCAGGAGTCGGGCGTCGCTGACGCTGAGCCATCCCCGCGCCATGAGCGGCGCCGCGCGATACGCTGCGATCGTCGCCAGGATCAGCGCGACCCAATGCGCCCACATCGGCCCGCCGGTCGCCAGATCGATCGCGAAGAGCACGGCCACGATGGCGCCGAACACGCGCAGGAGGCGCATGATGCGCGGTTTGAGTTCGCCTGCGCCGGCCGTGCGCGCCGCCGGGCGCGCGGCGCGCGCCTGATGCGAACGGCCTTTCGCGGGCTTGGCCGGGGCTGCGCCCGGCGGCGTGACGCCATAGACCGCGACGCTCTCCTCGAAATTCTTCGGCTTCCGCTCGCCGAGATATTCGAAGCCCACCGAGAGCTTCTTCTGCACCTGGTCGTACACCTGCTGCGAGATCAGGATTCCGCCGGGCTCGGCCATCGCCTGCAGTCGCGCGGCGAGATTGACGCCCTCGCCGAGGAGATCGTCGCCGTCGATCATCACGTCGCCCAGATGCACGCCGATCCGGAAGCGCAGCGCGCTGTCGGGATCGGCGCCCAGTTCGCGCTGCACCTCGATCGCGCATTGCACGGCCTCCACGACCGACCCGAACTCCGCGATCAGCCCGTCGCCGGCGGTGTTGGCGATCCGCCCGTGATGGCGCTCGATCAGCCCGGCGAACACCCGCCGCGCGGCCTGCAGCGCGGCCATCGCGCGCACTTCGTCGGCCTCCATCGCCCGGCTGTAGCCGTCGGCGTCGGCGGCGAGGATGGTCGTCAGTTTTCTACGTACGGAAGCGGACATCACGCCGCTTTAGACAATCTTCACCCGAATGTCTTCCTCACCCAGTCGGCGATCGCCTTGGTGGTTTCGCCCGGCTGCTCCTGTTGCGTCCAGTGGCCCGAATTGCGGATAAGGACCTTCTCCAGGTTCGGCACCCATTGCTCCATCCCGTCCGCGGCCGAAGGCGGCAGCACGAGATCATGCTCGGCCATGATCATCAGCGCGGGGAGATTCACTTGTGTGGGCAGATTGGCGCTGTGTTCCCAATTGCGGGTGAAATTGCGATACCAATTGATCCCGCCGGTGAAGCCGGTGCGCTTGAACGTGTCGACGAAGAATTTCATCTCCGCGTCATTGAGGACGGACGGACGCGGATCGCCGGCGGGGTCGTAGGCCTCCACCATGCGCACGAGCGGGAAGATGGATTCGTCCCCCACGCGCTGGCTCGCCAGGCCTGCGCTCGCCGGCATGGCGGAGGCGTCCATCTTGCGCATGAAAAAGCTCATCGACTTGGCGACGTCGGCGTTGAGCACGGAATCGGCTTCGCCGGGCTTCTGGAAATGCACGATATACATTTCCGGCCCCATCCGCTCGCGCATGATCGCGATCGGATCGATCGGCGGGCGCGGCATGAACGGCGTGTTGACCCCGATGATCCCGGCGCAGCGATCGGGATGGCGCAGGCCCATCTGCCATACGACGATCCCGCCCCAATCGTGCCCGACGAACACCGCCTTATCGATGCCCTTGGCGTCGAGCAGCCCGACGAGATCGCCGCACAGATGCTCGATGTCGTAGCTTTCCACCGGTGCGGGCGCATCGGTGAGCCCATAGCCGCGCTGATCGGGCGCCAGCACGCGGAAGCCCTGCGCCCCGAGATCGCGCAGCTGATGGCGCCACGAGAACGCGATTTCGGGAAAGCCGTGGCAGAGCACGAGCGGCGGCCTGGCGTCCGCCGGGCCCGCTTCATGCACCGCCATGCGGATGCCGTTGGTCTGCACATAGCTCGGTTCAGGCCATCCAGGAAAGCTCATGAGGGGCTCCGTTTCATCGCCAGTTGCGCGCCGGCTATGATCAGCACGATCCAGCCGAGCAGGAAAAGCACGCCGCCGACGGGCGCGGCCATCACGATCGGAGCATGGGGCGCCATTCCCATCCCCATCGCATAGAGCGAACCGGAGAAGGCGACGATCCCGGCGAAGAAGAACCACGCCGCATAGCGCGCGATTCCCGCGCCCCAGCTCCGAAACGAGACGCTCGCGATCGCGGCCATCGTGTGCAGCACATTGTATTGCACGCCCGTCTCGATCAGTGACTTGGCGTAGGGATCGGAGACGGCGTGCGCGCCGAACGCGCCCATCGCCACGCACAGGAATCCCGAGAGCGCCGCAAGCAGGGGCGTGAGACCGATGCGCATCACCCGCCCTTCTTCGGCGGGATCGAATAGGTGACGACCGCGTGCGCGCAGGGACTTTCTGCGCCGTCCGCACGGATCAGCACGTCGCCCACCGCGAGCGCGCGCCCGAGCTTCAGCATCCGCGCCTCCGCGATGAGATCGGCGCGCCCCGGCATGCGCAGGAAATTCATCGTCAGATTGGTCGTCACCGCCATCGGCTGAAGCCCGATCGCAGACAATGTGAGCGCATACATCGCGCTGTCGGCGAGCGCCATCATCGTCGGGCCCGAGACGGTGTCGCCGGGCCGCGTCGAATTCGGATTGAACGGCAACCTGAGCCGCGCGGTCTTTCCGTCCGCATGCTCGACATGCGCGGAGGCGCCGGGGAAGGCCTCGGCGTAGAAGGCGTTGATCTGGGCCGCGTTCACGAGCCGACCTTATCGCGCCGGCGGCGTCGCTGAAACCTTGTCCCCGCGTCAAGCGTTGAAACTGCGCGTCCGGCGCGCCAAGGTGGCCCCAAGGCGGAGGAAGCATGCTCACCAAAGGCGATGAATTCCCCATCCACCAGACGCCCGAGCCCGTGGCCTTCGCCGGCTCGGACCGCAACTTCTACGATCGCTATTTCTTCAACGGCTATCGCCAGGACGGATCGGGCTTCTTCGCGGTCGCGTTCGGGGTCTATCCCCACCTCAATGTCGCGGATGCGCATGTCAGCGCCCTGCGCGGCGAGACCCAGCATGCGCTGCACGCCTCGCGCATTCTCAATCACGAGCGGATGGACCTCTCCGTCGGCCCCATCGCCATCGAGGTCATCGAGCCGCTACGCAAGCTGCGCGTGCGCGTCGACGGCGAGGGCGTGAAGGCCGATCTCGTCTGCGAAGGCCGCTCCTTCCCGATCGAGGAGCCGCGCTTCACCCGCCGCAACGGCGCGCGGATGATGATGGATCTCACCCGCTTCACCCAGGCCGTGCGCTGGTCCGGCTGGCTCGAGATCGACGGCGCGCGCGAGACCTACGAGCCGGCGAGCGCCTATGGCGTGCGCGACCGCTCCTGGGGCGTGCGCCCGATCGGCGCGCCTGATCCCCAGCCCGCCGTGCCGATCCAGACGCCGCAATTCTATTGGATGTGGGCGCCGACCAATTTCCCCAACCTCGCGCTCTATTATCACGTCAACGAAGACGGCGAAGGCGCGCCCTGGAATCTCCGCTGCGCGCTGGCGATGGACGGATCGAACCAAGGCGGCTTCCTGGATTTGGTCGATCCGCGATTGAACGTGACTTGGGAGAAGGGCGCGCGCCGCGCCGCGAAACTCGTGCTCAACGTCAAGGACCCGTCCGGCCGCGATCACGTCGTCACCTGGACGCCGCTCCACACCTTCCATATGAAGGGCCTCGGCTACACTCATCCGGAGTGGGCGCACGGCCTCTACAAGGGCCCCCTCGTCGTCGCCCGCGAAGCGTTCAAGCCGGCCGAACTCAACCCCCTCGAAATCCCCTCGCTGCACATCCAGGCGATCTGCAAGGCCCGCCACGACGGCCCCGGCGGCGAAGGCTCCGACGGAGTCGGCGCCTTCGAACAACTCGTCATCGGCCCCCATGCGCCGAGCGGCTTCAAAGAATTCCTCGACGGCGCCTGATCCCCCCGCCCCTCGGGGCGGGGGTAGGGGGAGGGGGCGTGAAAGACAAAGCGCGCCCACTGACTTCTCCTCCTTACACCCAACCCACTTCCTGAGAGAGCCTCGACAAGGAATGAACTGGACGCCGCGAAGAAATCGTCCCGATGTCTGTGCGCGCGACGAAGCCAAGACCGCATGTGCCGAACGCGTTGGCTTCCGAGCCGTCCGCATCGCCAACGGTGAGATTTGGACTGCGCCGGACCTTGTCCTGGATCGTCTTCGTGCAATTCTCTTCGCGTTCGGAGAGGCGCCGCATGGGCCATAAACCACGAAATCCCCGGCCCCTGGGGGCGGGGGTAGGGGGAGGGGGCGCGAAAGAAGAGGTGGGGGGCTGCGCCCGCTCTTGCTCGCCCCCCATCCCCACCCTTCCGCCAAGGGGGAAGGGATTTTGCCCAGCTTTGAGGATGCTGCATGACTGGTTGGAGCCCACGTCATCAAGAGGCGCGCCGCAAGGACTTCGCCGGCGCACAAAAGCGAGCACGACGGCAACGCATGACTCCATGGCCCTCCGAGGCGAAAGCGTGGCGATTGCTCCGTATACTGAACAAGGAAGGCGCAAACTTGCGCCGGCAGGCGAACATTGGCCCCTACGCGTTCGACTTCGCCGCCTTGTCCAGGCGCGTCTTGATCGAGATCGACGGTCGCATCCACGATCGCGCCGACGTGAAGGCGCTGGATGATGAGAAGGCCACGTATGCCGAGAAATCCGGCTATAGCGTCGTCCGCATCGCCGACGATGATATTTGGACGAATCCGGACGCCGTGCTCGATCGGCTTCGCGCAATTCTATTTGGCGAAACGGCGCTCGTGAGAACCCCCGCCCCTGGGGGCGGGGGTAGGGGGAGGGGGCGATCAGGATGAAGCGCTATCGGTGCAATAAGCGCCGTGTCCCGCACGCCCCCCATCCCTACCCTTCCCCCAAGGGGCAAGGGATTCGGTTCCGTCGCCGCGCGAGGAGGATTGATGCTGACGCACGATGAAATCGCAACGCTCGCGGATTATCTCGCGCAGACGCTGCAGACCGGCCCGGTGCGGATCGAGAATTTCTCCCGCATCCCCGGCGGCGCGAGCCGCGAGACCTACCGCTTCGACGCCGTCGCCGCCGATTTCGACGGCGGTTCGCGCGGCTTCATCCTGCGCCGCGATCCCCCCGACAGCCTCATCGACACCGAGCGCGCGCTCGAATTCGCCGCGTACAGATCCTTCTACGGCCGCGGCGTGCCGGTGCCCGAAGCGATCGCGCTCGTCGCCGACGAGTCCGTGCTCGGCCGTCCCTTCTTCATCATGGAGCGCATCGATCACGGCGCCTCGTCGAGCCCGTTCCAGCCCGATCCGTTCGGGCCGCACCGCGAGGCCATCGGCCGCGACTTCTTCTCCATTCTCGGCGCCATCGCCGCCGTCGATCCCTATGACACCGAAATGCCCGGCGTCGTCGATACGCCGGCCCCGGAGGATTGCTGGCGCCGCGAGCTCGATCGCTGGCAGAAGGTGATCGAGACCGACAGCCTGGAGCCGCAGCCCATCGCGATGGCCGCGATCCGCCGCCTGCGCCGCAATCCCCCGCAGCCGCCGCCGAAGCTCGCGGTCGTGCACGGCGATTACCGCGTCGGCAATTTCCTCCATGACGGGGCGGGCCGCATCACCGCCATTCTCGATTGGGAGATGGCCCATATCGGCGATCCGATGGAGGATCTGGCCTGGGCGCTCGATCCGCTCTGGGCGTCGAACCCCGCGCTCGCCGCCGGCCTTCTCGATTTCGAGGAAGCGATCCGGCATTGGCAGCAGGCCAGCGGCCGGCGCTTCAACGCCGAAGCGTTCCAATGGTGGAGCCTCTTCGCCAACCTGAAGGGCCTGGCGATCTGGATCTCGTCGTCGAAAGCCTATCACGACGGCAAGAACGCCGATCCGATCCTCGCCTTCTCCGGCTGGTACTGCGCCACCCGCCACAACAAGATCATCGCCGATCGGCTTTCGCAGACCACATGGGGCGGCCTCTGATGCGCAATTGTCTTGATACGGAGCATAGCCCATGACCCCGTCCTTCGCGCAGATCATGCTCGGCGCGGCCGGCGCGGTCGCCGCGCAACTCGGCCCGCGCCTGAAGGACGACGCCTTCGCGATTGGCCAGGCGCAGATCATCGGCCTGCTGATGGTGCTCGTCGCCCAGGAGGCCGATCGCGCCGCCGACACGCTTTCGCTGGAGACCGTGGCCATGCGCGCGCTCTTCGCCGAGGCGTCTGAATCGCCGCTGCCCGAAGGCCTGCGTCGCCGCCTGCGCGCGATGGCGGAATCCGCGCCGCCGGAGAATTTCACCATCTCCGGCCTGGAGAAGATCGCCCGGCCGATGAAGGCGCTGCTCATCGAGCTGCACGAGGCGGTGGAGGATCGCCCTGACGAATGGGCGCGTCCGCTCGAAGCCAAGTGCTGGGACGTCTTGAAGCTCGGCGCCGACCACCGCCAGCTCTTCATGCCGGGGATGTGAGCGCGCCGCGCTTCATTAAACTCCGGACACGTCTCAGCTTCGCGCGCGCTTTTAAACGGCTCGGAAACGACGTCTGCGCCACTATGGGCGCGACTGCAGGCCTGCTGCATCTGAGGTATGGCATGCGACGCCTCGTCGACGGGGACGCGAAGTTCGAAACTGCGGGCGAGACGTTCAATTTTGAGACGGCGAACGTGCTCCTTCTTGAGCAAGGCGCTCCCGGTTTGGACATTCTGGTCCAGATCTTCGCCGGCTTCGGGACGCGCAACTGCTATAAGAGCGTGACGGTGGAGGCCGCCGAAGGGCTGGCGCGCCGTTGCCCGCTGGACCTTGTGGTGGTTGATCCCGCGCTCCATGGCGAGGACGGCCTTGCGTTCGTACGCTGGCTGCGGCGCTCCGGCGGCGAGCCCAATCGCACCATACCGGTCATCGCGGTGTCCGCGAACGGCGCCCGTTCGGCCGTCTCCGCTGCGCGCGACGCCGGCGTGAGCCATTATCTGCTGAAGCCGATCGTTCCGGCGGTGCTGTTCTCGCGCGTGGTGCGTGTCGCGCGCGAGACGCGCGCCTTCGTCGTGGCGCAATCCTATGTCGGCCCCGATCGCCGCTTCAAGAGCGAGGGGCCGCCCCTCGGCTGCGGGCCGCGCCGGGCGAGCGATCTCCGCGGTCCTGCGGCCAAGGCGCCGGCCCCCAACCTGTCTCAAGGCGAGATCGACATGATGCTGAAGCCGCAGAGGGCGAACCTGTGAGGCGCGTCTCCATCTTCCACCCCGAGCATCGCTTGAAGGCGCTCCTCGCGCGTCCCGGCGGGATCACCGCCGCTCACGCCGTCGCACGCGCGCATGAGCGGCTGGAGGCGATCAGCGTACGCTGCCTCGCCGGCCTCGACGACAAGATCGACGCGCTCGCCGAGACCTTTGCGCCGGCGGGATCGACGCCGCGCCACGTGCTGAGCGCCGAGGCGAGCGAGATCTTCGCCGTCGCCGCGCTGTTCGCGGCGACCGACATCGCGCGCGCCGCCGCTTCCCTGTGCGATCTTCTGATGTTCGCCGACGAAGCCGACGCCGGCGCCGGCCCGGCCCTGAGCGCGGCGACGGCGAACCCGTTGTATCTGGGCGCGGTGGCGGTTCACATCGATGCGCTGCGCCGCCTGCGCCGCCCCGAACGCGGCGGCGACGAAACCGGGCGCGAGCAGATCGTTGCCGGCCTTGTCGAGGTCGTGCGCAAATTCGTCGGCCCTGAACACGCGCGCGCCGAGGAGCTGTGCGCGCCGCGCGCCGCGCCGGCCTGGGTGTTGTGATCCGCGCGCCGTAGCGGCGCCGGCTTCCCACGACGCCCGCGCCGCTCTATGAGCGCGCGCTTGCTCCGCCCGTTGTTCTCCGATCCCGTCGCGCGCCTGACGCTGGCGATGACCGCGCTGTTCTGCGGCTTCGGCGCAGCGCTGCCCTTTCTGCCGCGCTGGCTCGAGGAGGAACGCGGTCTGACGGGCTGGGAGATCGGCGCGGTCGTCTCCGGCGCGCAGCTTGGGCGCGTGGTGATCGGCCCGGTGATCGCGGCCTGGGCCGACGGCTTCGCCGATCGCCGCAGCGCCATGCGCGTCCTCGCCGTCGTCGGCCTGGCGCTTTATGTCGTCTTCTTCCAGGCGCACGGCTTCCTGGCGCTGTTTGCGCTGTCGTTTCTGGCCGCCTCCACGATCCAGGCGCTCACGCCGCTGATCGAGGGCGCCGCCTTGCGCGCCAGCCAGACCGGCTCGTTTCCGTTCGGCGTGGCCCGCGCGATCGGGTCGGCGGGCTTCGTGCTCGGCAATGTCGCCGGCGGCGCGCTGATCGCGGCCAACGGTCCGGGCATGGTCGCAGTGTGGCTATTGTGTTCGCTCTCGGCCGTCGCGGTCTTCACGCTGGGCGCGCTGAAACCTGACGCGGCGCCCGCGACCGCCGCGGGCCTTGGCTATCGCGGCCGCTTGCGTTTGGGCTGGAAGCTGGCGAAGGCGCCGCGTTTTGCGCGTGTGCTGTTCGGCGCAGGCTTCATCCAGGCCGCGCACGCGTTCTTCTATTCCTTCTCCAGCCTCGTCTGGCGCGACCAGGGCCTTTCCGACGCGATGACGGGCGTGCTCTGGGCCTTCGCCGTCGGCGTCGAGATCGTGTTCCTCCTGGCGCTGCCGCTGATCGAGCGGCGCTTTCAGCCTGAGGCGCTGCTGGTGTGGGGCGGGGCGGCCGCGGTCGTCCGTTGGATGCTGATGGCGCTTGCGCCCCCGGTGTTCGCGCTCTGGCCGCTGCAGGCGCTGCACGCGCTGTCGTTCGCAGCCGTGCATGTCGCCGCGCTGCGGCTCGTCCTGCGCGAGGCGCCCGAGGAGGTGATGGGCCTGGCGCAGACGCTCTACGCCGCGCTCGCGTCCGGTCTGTTGATCGGCCTGGCCACCATCCTTTCCGGCTTTCTCTATGACGCCTTCGGCGCGGGCGGCTATTGGGCGATGGCGGCCTTGGCGGCGTTCGGCGTATGGCTTGCTGCGCCGCTCAATGCGCGGTGAACGGCGTGGCGCCGGGGATGCAGGCGCCGATGCGGAGCGCTAGAAGGAGAGGCCATGACTCGCTTCGCCCTGCAATTCGGCCAGACGCAACCGGGCTTGACCTACGCCGAGCGCCCGACCGTCTACGGCATCTGCGCGCGCGGGGATAAGGAGATCGCGATCGTCCGCATCGGCAAGACCGGCGCGTGCGACTACGACCTCCCCGGCGGCGGCGTCGAAGCCGACGAGGACGAGGCCGAAGCGCTCATGCGCGAGTTCATCGAAGAGACGGGCCTCACGGTTTGGCCGGTGCGCGTGCTCGGCCGCGCCGGCCAGTTCTGGGTCTATCGCGGCGAGCCCCGCAACAGCCTGGCGACCTTCTATGAGGTGGAGCTGTCGGCCGACGACGCCGCCCCCACGGAACCCGATCATGCGCTGGTCTGGCTGGCCCCGCAGGACGCCCTGCTCAAGGTGCGCCATGAATCCCATGCCTGGGCGATCATCCATTGGCTTCGCGCCAAGCGCGCCCCGCCCACGCGCGAGGGGTAGCGCCAACGCTCTCCCGATCAGCGCGCCTCCAGTCCTGCGGTCCGTCAGCGAATGTCGGCGCTTTCGTCGCTCGCGCCCACGAACGGGATGGAATCTTCCGCCACATTGAGCATCCGCCGGATGATCCCGGGGCGCGCGATCTGCGCCTGCGCGATGGCGCGCGGCGCGGAGATGTCCGGCAGATCGGCGAGCGCGTTCACGCGCACCGGCGGGGGCGCGCGCAACCGGTGGAAGCGGAATTCGTCCGAGAGGCCAAGTTCGGCCTGCTCGATTTCCGGGCCGCCGCTCAGAGCAGACGGCGGGGGGAGATTGGAGAAGCTGCTGGAGACGACCTGCTGCGTGTTCGCCGCCTCCGCTTCCGCCGAATAATCACCCACGGTCACGCGATGCGACACCGCGATCGAGATCACCGCGACGCCCGCGCCCACCACGGCGATGAGCGACGTGAACGGCGCGCCGCCCGTCGCCGTCGCGCCGCGCGACACCAAATCGATGCGCTCAAGCAATTGGCGCCACGGCCCATGATGCTGGCCGAATTCCCAATGGCGGAAATCGATCGGCGCCGGCCCGCTCATATCGTCGCGCCGCGTGCCGTCCAGCGTGACCTGCACGAGCTTGCGCACGTCCTGCGCCGCATGCGCCAGATCGAACACGCCCCAATTCTCGATCGAGGCGCGAGACCACAACACGACGACGACGCCCTCGCCGATCTTGCCGCCGATGAGCCGGTGCTCGATCGCGACGGCGAAGCCGTCTTGCGCCAAGAACTGCGCGATCTCGCGCGCACGCGGGTCATCGCGCGGCGCGCACGCGATGGTGACGGAGAGGGCGGCGGGTTGCATGAGACTGCCTCGCCCATCGCATAATCCATTTCAGATTCGCGCGCCATCGCGCGGCGCCATGGAATCGTCGCGAAGCCGTCATGCCGGCGTTTGCAAGCCCCGCGTCGAGAGAGGCAAATCATGCCTTGCGCGCCGCATGTGCGAACGCGGCGGCGCTCACGCTGCAGCCGGGGGGACCATCGCTTGTCCACAAGAAAGGTCTCCCCGATCAAGGCCCGTTCGACGCGGCGGCGGCGGCGTCACGAGAGGCGCGTCGCTGCGGCGCGACGGGCGTCGGCGGGCAGCCGATTCCAGGAAACGCGCGCGGGCGAGGCGATGTGTTTCAGCGCCGTCGGCGGGCGCCGCGCCGCGCGCCGGCGCGCGAGCCGATCGGCGTGACATTATCGACACGATGCCGCGACAGCGGCGTGACAAGCATCGCTTTTGATCGGCGTCGCGCCGCAAACCCGCGCGCCCAAATTCGCGGCGCCGGTTCGGCGCAGGTTCGACCGCCGGATTTGCCCGCTTTCGCGCTTTGCTCCGCTGGCATAGGCTGCGCGGCGTCTACGGCGCGGGCCGGCGCTGGGCGGGGAAAAAAGTCTTGCGGCGAAAGGCCGTATGGCGGCGAGCCGCGTGGGCTCACGAGCGAGGGAAGGGCAAATCATGGACCCAGAAACCCAGGCCACCATCGTCATGTACGCCATCCTGGCCTTAGGCGGGATCATCGGCGCCAACATCATAGGCGCCCTGTTGCGGGGCGGGGGCGGCGTGGTGGGCCGCACGCTGATCGGCGGGCTGGCCGGCGCCGGCGCGGGTTACGCCGCGATCCGCTTCCCGGAAGTCGCCGTCTACGCCGCGCGACTCAATTTCGGCATGGAGGCGCCCTACGGCGCGCATTTGCAGAACCTGCTCACCGGCCTGTGCGGCGGCGCGGTGATCGGCTTGATCGCGGCGATCCTCATCCGCCCGCGCGGCTGAACCTCAGCGCTGGCGCAGCAGCGCCGCGAGGAACGCCGCGTCCGACCAGCCCTGCGCATCGCGCGCCTGCCGCGCGACGACGATGCCTTGCGTCGGCAGCACATAGAGCCGGTCGCCGGCGGCGCTTGCGGCCATCACCAGGTCGGGCGGCGCGGGGGAGGAGGGGGCCCAGACGTCCGCGCCCGCCAGCGGCGGCGGGTCTCCCCGCGACGGCCAGGCCAGCCAGAGTCCGAAGCCGTAGCGCGGCTGCGGCCACGACCCGCGCGCGGCGTCGCGCAAGGCGTCGCTCGAGAGCACTTGTGCGGCGCGCCAGACGCCCAGCCGGCGGATCAGCTCGCCCCAGCGCGCCCACGCCCGCGCCGAAATTCGGGCGCCGGTGTGGAGATCGAGCTCGCCGTCGGGCTCGCGCGCCCAGATCAGCGGCGCGCAGCCGACCGGATCGAACACGCGCGCGGTGATGTAGGCGGCGGCGTCTCCGGGATAGTCGGCGGCGGCGAGTTTGCGGCGCGCGATTTCGAGGAAAATCCGCGTCGGCGCGGGATCATAGACGAACGCCGTGCCCGGCTCGGCGATCGGCTCCAGCGCGAGCGCCTCGGGCGTAGAGAGCATGCGCCCCGCGCCGGCCAGCCCGCAGGTGAGGTCCAGCAGCATCCGCACCGTGATCCGGCTCTTGGCCGGATGGGCCTCCCATTCCGTCAGCGTCGCGGCGGCGGGTTCGTCGATGCGCATCAGCCGGTCGTTCACCAGCGCCCCGACCAGCGCGGGGATGAAGGCGCTGGTCGCGCGGCCGATGTCGCGCGGCGCGTAGGGATCGGCCGCGGGCGCATAGTGCTCGCCCCACACCACGCCGTTGCGCTGGATGACGAGCGCCTCGCCCCCGCGCGCCGCATGCAGCGCGATCGCCGCGGCGAAGGGCGCGGTCTGCGCATCGGCCGGCCGCGCGAGCGCCGCGCCGGCCAAGGTCCCGGCGATGAAGCTGCGTCTATTCATCGGCGCGACGCCCTCATGGTCGCGCCCGCTCTACAAAGTCCTGGCCCGGCTGGAAAGCGCGGGCGCGGCGTCAGGCGGCTTCCTCCACCCGCGCCGGCGCGCGCGTCTGCGCCGGCGGGCGCCGCGAGAACGCCATTTCCGGGTCGTCCACCCGCCCGCGGCGCAGCAGCTTGATGTCCTTGAAATAGTTCTGGTGCAGCGCCCAGGGCAGGCGGGCGCCCTGCTTCGGGAACTTGGCCATCGCCCGCTGCACATAGCCGGAGGAGAAGTCGAGCCATGGCGCGCGCGCCATCGCCGGATCGGCGTTGCGCGGCGTCGCCTGCGCATAGCCGTGCGCGTCCATATAATTGATCAGCCGGCAGACATATTCGCAGGTGAGGTCCGCCTTCAGCGTCCAGGATGCGTTGGTGTAGCCGAACGCCGAGGCGAGGTTGGGCACGTTCTCGTACATCATGCCCTTGTAGGTGAGCGTGTTCGCCATATCGACGCGCGCGCCGTCGACGACGAGTTCGACGCCGCCGAGCACGATGAGATCGAGCCCCGTCGCCGGCACGATGATGTCGGCCTCTAGCGTGCGTCCCGACTTGAGCGTGATCCCGGTCTGGGTGAAGCGCTCGATGTGATCGGTGACGACCGAGGCCTTGCCGGTCTTGATCGCGTCATAGAGATCGTCGTCCGGGATGAGGCAGAGCCGCTGGTCCCACGGATTGTAGCGCGGCGTGAAATGCGTCTCGACGTCATAATCGGGCCCGAGCGCCCGGCGCACCATGCCGATCAGCCGCTGCTTGGCCTTCTCCGGCTGCTTGCGCGTCAGCCCGTAGAAATAGTTTTGCAGGAGCACGTTCTTCCAGCGCGTGATCCCATAGGCCAGCGCGCCCGGCAGCATTTTGCGCAGCCCGTTGGCGATCGCATCCTGCGACGGGCGCGACACGACATAGGTCGGCGAGCGCTGCAGCATCGTCACATGCGCCGCGTCCTTCGCCATTTCCGGCACGATCGTCATCGCCGTCGCGCCCGAACCGATGACGATGACGCGTTTGCCCTTGTAGTCGAGATCTTCGGGCCAGAATTGCGGATGCGCGATCCGGCCCTTGTAGGATTCGTAGCCCTCCCATTCCGGCAGATAGCCGTGTTCGTAATTGTAATAGCCGCTGCACATGAAGAGGAAATTGCAGGAGAGACGCACGGTCTCGCCGGTGTCGCCGCGCTCGGCCTCGACCGTCCAGCGCGCGGCCTGCGTGTCCCAGCTTGCGCGCTTCACTTTGTGGCGGAAGCGGATATGCCGATCGACGCCATGCTCGCGCGCCGTCTCGCGCACATAATCGAGGATCGACGGGCCGTCCGCGATCGCCTTGGCGTTGGTCCACGGTTTGAAATTGTAGCCGAGGGTGTACATGTCGCTGTCCGAGCGGATGCCGGGATAGCGGAAGAGATCCCACGTCCCGCCGATCGCCTCGCGCCCTTCCAGGATCGCATAGGTCTTGCCCGGGCAGCGCTTTTGCAGATGCACGCCCGCGCCCACGCCCGAAAGCCCCGCGCCGACGATGATGACGTCGAAATGCTCCATGATCTCGATCCTTTAGGCTTGCGCTGGCGGAAAACTGACAATGCCGATTGTCACATCTTGCATCTGACAACGGCGCATGTCAACATGCGGCATGTCCGCTGCGCCCGCCCCGCGCCGTTATCGCGGCCGCTCCATCGCCGAGCGTCAGGCCGAGCGTCGCGCCGCGCTCATCGAGGCCGCCGTGGCCGTCTATGGCGACGTCGGCTATCGCAACGCCTCGGTGAAGGCGATCTGCGAAGCCGCCGGCCTCACCGAGCGGTATTTCTACGAGAGCTTCGAAGCCAGCGACGACTTGCTCGCCGCCGCCTATCGCGAGGTGACGCGCCGTTTGCACGACGAGATGGGCGCGGCCAAGCGCGCCGCCGAGGCGCGCGGCCAGAACGGCGTCAAGGCCGCGCTCAAAATGTACTACACGCGCCTGCGCGAGCACCCCGAAGCCGCGCGGGTGTTCCTTGTCGAGATCGGCGGCGTGAGCCCGCGCGTCGACGCCGTCGTGGCCGAGGCGATCGCCAATTCCGTCGCCCTGATCGCGCCCGCGGTGCGCCGGCGCGGCGCCCATGAGCTTGTCGCCGCCGGGATCGTCGGCGGCGTCATCCAGATCGCGCTCGATTGGATCGCCTCGGGCTATGCGCGCAAGGTCGATGAGGTCGTCGACGCCGCGCTGCGCCTCTGCGCCGCCGGCGAGCGCTGAGCGCGCCGGCCGCGGGCGGCCGCGCCGGGACGCTGCGAACCGGGCGCTATAGGCCGCCTCTATGGAAAGCGGGTTCAAAAACGATTGGGCCAATGGCGCGCGCGGCGCTATCGAGCGCCCAATAGGAGGAGTGATCCATGGCCGACGGCGACAATTCCAAATGCCCGGTGGCGCATCCGCGCGCCCGCACCAACCGCGATTGGTGGCCCAACCAGGTGGACGTGAACGTGCTCCACCAATTCTCGCCCGTGACCGATCCGATGGGTCCCGAGTTCGACTACGCCAAGGCGTTCGAGAGCCTCGATCTCGACGCCGTCGTCGCCGATCTCAAGGCGCTGATGACCGACAGCCAGGATTGGTGGCCCGCCGATTACGGCCATTACGGTCCGCTGTTCATCCGCATGGCCTGGCACGCCGCCGGCACCTACCGCACCGGCGACGGCCGCGGCGGCGGCGGCCGCGGCCAGCAGCGCTTCGCGCCTCTGAACTCCTGGCCTGACAACGGCAATCTCGACAAGGCGCGCCGCCTGCTCTGGCCGATCAAGCAGAAGTACGGCGCCAAGCTCTCCTGGGCCGATCTGATGATTCTCGCCGGCAACGTCGCCATCGAATCGATGGGCGGCCCGGTGTTCGGCTTCGGCGGCGGCCGCGCCGACGTCTGGGAGCCGGAGCGTGTGAACTGGGGCGCGGAGGAGGCCTGGCTGGCCGACAGCAAGGCGCCCAACAGCCGCTATTCCGGCGATCGCGAACTGGCCGGCGTTTTCGGCGCGGTGCAGATGGGCCTCATCTACGTCAACCCGCAGGGCCCCGACGCGAACCCCGATCCTCTGGCCTCCGCGCGCGACATCCGCGAGACCTTCAAGCGCATGGCCATGAACGATGAAGAGACCGTGGCTCTCGTCGCCGGCGGCCACACCTTCGGCAAGGCGCATGGCGCGGGCCCCGAGAGCAAGGTCGGCCCGGAACCGGAAGCCGCCGACATCTGCGCCCAGGGCCTGGGCTGGCTTTCGTCCCACGGCAGCGGCAAGGCCGGCGACGCCATCACCTCCGGCATCGAAGGCGCCTGGAAGCCCAACCCCACCAAATGGGACATGGGCTATCTCGACACGCTGTTCGGCTATGAATGGGAGCTGACGAAATCCCCCGCCGGCGCCCATCAATGGAAGCCGAAAGGCGACGCCGGGCGCAATGTCGAAGACCCGTTCGATCCGAACAAGAAGCACCAGCCGATGATGACCACGGCGGATTTGGCGCTGCGCTTCGATCCCGCCTACGAGAAGATCGCGCGCCGCTTCCACCAGAACCCGGCCGAGTTCGCCGACGCCTTCGCCCGCGCCTGGTACAAGCTCACCCACCGCGACATGGGCCCGAAGGTTCTCTATCGCGGCAAGCTCGTGCCGAAGGAGACGCTGATCTGGCAGGATCCGATCTCCGGCAAGCCGAGCGCCATCGACGCTGCGGACGCCGAAGCGCTGAAGGCGAAGATCCTGGCGACGGGCCTTTCGGTGGCGCAGCTGGCTTCGGTCGCCTGGGCCTCGGCGTCCACCTTCCGCGGCTCCGACAAGCGCGGCGGCGCCAACGGCGCGCGCATCCGCTTGGCGCCGATGAAGGACTGGGAGGTGAACAATCCCGCGCAGCTCGCCAAGGTGCTCGCCGCGCTCGAAGCGATCCAGGCGGGGTTCAACGCCGGCGCCAAGCATGTCTCGCTGGCCGATCTCATCGTGCTCGCCGGCAATGCGGCGGTGGAGAAGGCGGCCAAGGACGGCGGCGTCGAGGTCAAGGTTCCCTTCCGTCCCGGCCGCGCCGACGCGACCCAGGAAGAGACCGAGATCGAGTCCTTCGCCTGGCTCGAGCCGCGCGCGGACGGCTTCCGCAACTATGTCCGCGCCCCGATCATGACTATCGAGGAGCACCTGATCGATCGTGCGCAGCTGCTGAACCTCAGCGCGCCTGAGATGACGGTGCTGATCGGCGGCCTGCGGGCGCTGCAGGTCGGCGTGGAGAAGCTCGGCGTGCTCACCACGCGTCCGGGCGTTCTCTCCAGCGACTTCTTCGTCAACCTGCTCGATATGGGCACGACCTGGAGCCGCCCCGATCCGTCCAACGACAATCTGTTCGAAGGCCGCGATCGCAAGACCGGCCAGGCGAAATGGACCGCCACGCGCGCCGACCTCATCTTCGGCTCGCACTCGCAGCTGCGCGCGCTGGCCGAGGTCTACGCCTGCAGCGACGCGAAGGAGAAGTTCGTGCGCGACTTCGTCGCCGCCTGGACCAAGGTCATGGAGCTCGACCGCTTCGATCTGCGCAAATAGGCGCGAACACGATCGCAACGAGGAAGGGCGGCGCTTTCGGGCGCCGCCCTTTTTCTAACGTCGATAGAGCGCAGCGCGGGTTCGCGACGCGGGCCAATAGGCGTCGATTCCGCCGTCGCTGCGACGGCGCAGCTGAATTGTTTCGCGCGCCGAACACATCTGTCCTTCGAGGATCTGCTCGTCCATCGTCCAGGGCCCGGCGGCGGTCGGCGATCCGGCGCCGTTCCACACTCCTGCACAGTTTAGTCTGGGATAGACGACGCTTCCATTCAGCACGCCCTCGCGCACGACCCGCAGCGTGACTCGCAGTTCGTATGCCGGCGCGCCGAGTTGCTCCACGCTGCCGCTCCAGGATCCCACAAGCGACTCAAAGACGACCTCGGCCGGGCGCGAGAGTGCGTTGATCCGGTCACGCAGCGCTCGCGCGAGGCATGCTGTGTCGGCGCCGCACGCGGCGTCGCGCTGGACCACCCATCGCGCTTGTTCCCGCTCAAGGTCGCTCCGATCGCTGGCGGCAAAGCGGGTGCTGAGGGCCTCGTTCATCTCTTGATCGAGCGCCGCGAGAGCCGGATCGCTGCAAATCGCGAACGCGCTTGGCGTGCCGGCTTGCAAGCACAAGCCCTGCGCGAGCGCATCGTCGGCAGGCAGGGGCGCCGTCATGATGTTGGGATCGATTGTCTCGACGCCGCCGGTTGGGGAGATGGAATTGCCGTCCGCCGCGGGCGGCGCGGAGACGCTCGGGGCAGTGTAAGGCGGGGGCGCCTGGCTCTCGTTCATTGCGAAATTCGCTTGGCTGAGCAGGCGAGAGTTCGTCGCGCCGAGGACAATGTCACCGACGAGAGTCACAGCACCAAGCACGCCGGCGACGAGCCACGCGTTCACCCGCGGCCCCGGTTCCGCACGCCAGCGCAACGTCGAGACCATGAACCGATAGAGCGGCACGCTCAGCGCAGCGGCGGCGAAGGCGGCAAGCATGAACGGCCATCCCTGCTCGCTCACGAGCGTTGCGAACGCGCCAAGCTGAAGCCCGGCGGCCATGTAGAGGAAGAATGCGGCGCGCACCCATCTGTACTTCCAGATGGCGATCACGATCATGATGGTGATCGCCGCCGCCATCGCCAAGATTCCCCAGATGAGGTTGCTCACATCGGAATCATCTGAGCGCGAGTTCGGCCGCCAGCGGCGGGTCCGCTCGATTATGTCTGCGCCGCCGCCGCCGCGTCTGCCGCGATGTTCGACATATTCATCGCCGAAGAAGTCGCGCTTGCGCTCGCTCGTGCCGGCCTTGTCGCCGCGGCGGTCGTAGTGCTGGGTGTATTCATCGCCGAAGAGGTCGCGCTTGCGCTCGCTCGTGCCGGCCTTGTCGCCGCTGCGGTTGTAGTGCTGTTCATATTCGTCGCCGAACAGGTCGCGCTTGGCTTCTGACGTGCCGCTCTTGTCGCCGCGATCGTCGTAGTGCTGGACGTACTCGTCGCCGAAGAGATCCTGCTTGAACTCGGACGTGCCGGCCTTGTCGCCGCGATCATCGTAGTGCTGGATATATTTTTTGCCGAACAGGTCGGTCTTCACTTTGGACCACGCCATGCAGTCCTCCCAACATGCCCATCGCGGCAAGACTACCGTTGGGAAAGGGGCGGCGCCAGTCGAATTTGAGGATGGATCCAATCAAAGGGAGCTCCGCATGGCCCTCATCCGCACCGAACACGACCACGCCGTCGCCACCGTCACGATCAATCGCCCCGAGAAGCGCAACGCCATCACCGCCGCGCTGATGGAGGAGCTGATCGCGGTCGCGCACGCCTTCGCCGCCGATGAAGCGACCCGCGCGGTCGTCATCCGCGGGGAGGGACGGGATTTCTCCGTCGGCGCCGATCTCTCCGAGCCGCGCTACCAGGCCGGCGCCCAACCGAGCCTGCTCATGCGCCGCCGCGGCGCTGAACTGGGCGGCCGGCTGATGCGCGCGCTTATCGAGATACCCCAGCCAACGATCTGCGCATTGCACGGGATCGCCACCGGCGGCGGCGCCTGCATCGCCGCGGCCTGCGATTTCAGAATAGCCGCCGCGGACGCCCGCTTGGGCTACGGCGAAGTGAGAATGGGCATGAACCTGATGTGGACGGCGCTGCCGATCGTCGTCCATCTCGTCGGCCCCGCGCGCGCCAAGCAATTGGTGATGAGCGGCAAGCTCTTCGACGCCGCGACTTTGGAGCGCTGGGGCTTCCTCGACGCGATCGTTCCGCCTACGGACGTTCTTTCCGCCGCACACGCCATGGCCGCCGAATACGCGCGCCTCCCGCCCGTCGCCGTGCAGATGATCAAGAAGAGCGTCAACGCCATCGCCGGCGCGCTTGATCGCGCCGTGATGCACATGGACGCCGATCAATGGCTCCTCGCCGCCGGCAGCGACGACTTTCGCGAGGCGGTGGCCGCCTTCTTCGAGAAGCGCGCGCCGGAGTTCAAAGGCAACTGACGCCCGGGCGAGGAGGGGAGATGAGCCAAGCGCCGCCGCGCGATCGGACCCCGCGTCTCGTCTACGCGGCGCGCGCGCTGCGCGACTTCGGCGACGGCTTCCTCGTGCTCCTGCTGCCGGTCTATCTCGCCGCGCTCGGGTTCGATGCGTTCGCGATCGGGGTGGTTGCGACGCTGGCGCTGCTTGGTTCGGCGCTGATGACGCTTGCGATCGGCATGATCGGCGCGCGTTTCGGCGAGCGCGCGCTGCTGATCGCGGCCTCCGCGCTCATGGCGGCGACGGGGATCGCCTTGGCGTTCTCTCATGTCGCCGCGCTCATCTTCCTCATTGCGCTTGTCGGCACGATCAATCCGTCGGCGGGCTCGGTTTCCATCTTTGTGCCGCTGGAGCACGCGCTCCTCGCCCGCAGCGTGGCGGACCGCGAGCGGACGAGAACATTCGCGCTCTACAGCCTGATCGGGGCGCTCGCCGCCGCGCTGGGCGCGCTCGCGGCGGCCAGCCCCGATTGGCTCGCACGCTTGGGGCTTTCCCGACTCGGCGCGCTGCAGCTGATGTTCCTCTTCTACGCCGTCTTGGGCGTCGCCGGCGGCGCGCTCTATGCGCGGATACCGCGCCAGACGCATCGCGCCGGGACGCGCGCCGCCCCGCTTTCGCGTTCGCGCACGATCGTGCTGAAGCTCGCCGCGCTGTTCAGCGTCGACGCCTTCGCCGGCGGTTTCGCCGTGCCGACGCTGATGGCGCTTTGGCTTTATCAGAAGTTCGATCTCTCGCTCACGAGCGCCGGCGCCTTCTTCATGGTCGCGGGATTGCTCGGCGCGCTCTCGCAGCCGGTCGCGGGGTGGCTCGGCGCGCGCATCGGGCTCATCAACACGATGGTGTGGACGCACATTCCCGCGAGCCTGGCGCTCATCGCCGCCGCGCTCGCGCCGTCGCTTGAGCTTGCGCTTGGCCTTCTGCTGGCGCGCGCGCTGCTGTCGCAAATGGATGTGCCGGCGCGCGCGTCCTACGTGATGGCGGTGGTGGCGCCGGAGGAACGCAGCGCCGCCGCGAGCGTCACCGCTGTCCCGCGCAGCTTGGCGGCCGCGGCCAGCCCCGCGCTCGCCGGCGCCCTGTTCGCTTCAGGCTACGCGGCGCTGCCCTTCATGCTCTGCGGCGCGCTCAAGATCGCTTACGATCTGACGCTTCTGGCGCTGTTCCACAACCTGCGGCCGCCGGAGGAGAGATAGCGCCGCGCCGAGCGCGACGGACGCGCCGCGCCGCCGCGCTTTGGGGAGCGTAGGATGCGGCGCTTGCTCCGGGGTTCCGGGTTCGGCCTCCGGCCGCCCCGAAAGGAGGATTGAGAGGCGTTGAGTTGTACGCGCCTACCTACTCAACTCCCGCATCGCGTCTTCCAGCCCCTTCAGCGTGAGCGGGAACATGCGCTCCGGTCCGATGATGTCGCGGATGAGGCCGACGCTCGGCGTGTGATCCCAATGCGCGCGCGGGACCGGGTTGAGCCACACCACACGCTCATAGATCTCCGTCACCCGGTGCAGCCACAGCGCGCCCGGCTCTTCGTTCCAGTGCTCCACGCTCCCGCCCGGATAGGTGATCTCGTACGGGCTCATCGTCGCGTCGCCGACGAAGATGATCTTGTAGTCGTGCGGGAACTTGTGCAGCACCTCGAACGTCGAGGTCTTCTCGGTGTTGCGCCGGCGATTGTCCTTCCACACGCTCTCATAGAGGCAATTGTGGAAATAGAAGAATTCGAGATTCTTGAACTCGGTCCGCGCCGCGGAGAACAATTCCTCGCACAGCTTGATGTGCGCATCCATCGAGCCGCCGATGTCGAGGAAGAGCAGCACCTTGATCGTGTTGCGCCGTTCCGGGCGCATCAGGATGTCGAGATAGCCTTGCCGCGCGGTTGAGCGGATCGTGCCGTCGAGATCGAATTCGTCCGGCGCGCCTTGGCGCGCGAACTTGCGCAGCCGCCGGAGCGCCACCTTGATGTTGCGCGTGCCGAGCTCGACGCTGTCGTCGAGATTTTTGTACTCGCGCTTGTCCCACACCTTCACCGCGCGCCCGTGGCGGCCCTTGTCCTGGCCGATGCGGATGCCTTCGGGGTGGTAGCCCGAATTGCCGAATGGGCTCGTGCCGCCCGAGCCGATCCACTTGTTGCCGCCCTCGTGGCGTTCCTTCTGCTCTTCGAGCCGCTTTTTCAGCGTCTCCATCAGCTTGTCCCAGCCGCCGAGCTTCTCGATCTGCGCCTTCTCTTCTTCGGTCAGGTATTTTTCCGTGAGCGCGCGCAGCCACTCCTCCGGGATCAGCCCCTCGATCGTCTCGTGGACATAGTCCACGCCCTTGAACACCGAGCCGAACACGCGGTCGAACTTGTCGATATGGCGCTCGTCCTTCACCAGCGCCGCGCGCGCCAGATAGTAGAAGTCGTCGATTCTGGGCGGGATCACGTCCTTATCCAGACACTCCACGAGCGTCAGATATTCCTTTAGGGAAACCGGGACTTTCGCCGCCCGCAGCTCAGTGAAGAAGCGCTGGAACATGCGGTAAGCATGGTCGCCGGCGCCCTTCCATGCAAGGGGGCCTAGGGCGCCGGCGCGGCGAACTGCGCCAGCGTCTCGCGCCACAGCGTCTCGGCCGCGACGACGCCCTCGGCGCCGCTCCAGGTCGTGTAGCGCATTTTCACCTCCCACCCGTCGATCACCGCCACCGACACGCGCGTATAGGCCTCGCCGCGGTCGGTCTGGATCACGAACGCCGCGGTGCGCGAGTCCGGCAGCGGCGGGTCGGGCTCCTCGAAGCCTTCGACCGTGGTTTCGACCGCGACGCCGCTCGGAAACCGAGCGCGCAGCTGCGCGACCGCGAAGCCCAGCGCCGCATCTGCTGAGCGCGGCTCGGGGTAGCGCGTGACGTAGAGCGTGCGTGCGCCGGCGCCGTCGCCGCTGTCGCAAGCCGCATCCTCGCCGGGCGCCGCGCCCGAGACGCTCGCATCGAACACCACCACACGGCGCGGATATCCGGGTTCGAACCGGCAAACGAGCCCGCTCGCGATATGACGCACTTGCACCGCCCCTGACGCGTCGCCGGCCGGTTCGAACACGCCTGCCGCGCCGGCTTCTGCGATCATCGCGGCGGCGGCGGCGCGCGCGTCCTCTTCCGATTGCGCGGCCGCGGGAGACGCCAAGAGAAAGGCTGCGAGAGCGCAGAACAGAGCGGGCCAGCGCATCGGTCATCCTCCCCTTCCGGCAACGAAGTTTATGATCGTCCCGCGCCAAGTCCACGATGATTGGCGCCGGAGAAAGCAAGAACGCCGCCCTCGGGGGAGGGCGGCGTTCCGCAGATCGGAGATAACTGGAGGCCCAGCGTTCAGTAGCGCTTGGACAGCACCAGCATGAAGTCGTTCGTGGTGATCTCGGTCTCGCCCACTTCCGGCACGGTGAAGTAGCGGTATCCCAGGCCGATCGAGTAGCCGTTGTCCATCCGGAAGTCCGCGCCGACGCCGAGCTGGAATGCGAGATCGCCGTCGTCGAACTCGTTGTAGTAGAAGGTGGTCTCGACTTGGGCCCAGCCCACGCCGCCGCCGCCATAGAGGGCGAAATTCGGCGAGATCGGCACATTGTACCAGCCGTTGATCATGAACGCGAGAATCTCGGCGTCGCCTTCGAGGTCATAGGTGTAGCCGAGGAAGCTCGCCTCATCGAGATCCGCGGTGCGGTAGGACACCTCCGCCTCGATGTCGAAATCGCTGAAGGTCGCGCCGAACGCGGCCCCGACCACATAGCCGCTGTCCGTGGAAAGCTCGGCGTCATAGCCGTAATACGAGCCGCTGATGTCGTCGGGCTGGGTCACGCCGCCGAAGAACTTCACCACCTGATCGGCGGTCGCCGCGCTCGGAACCGCGACCATCCCGGCGGCCAAGGCGGCGCCCAGAAGTACGTTTTTGTTCATGCGAAACCCCCTAGCGGCGCATTTCTTAGCGCATGGTGGGGTTAGCTAGCACGTTCGCGCCGGCGCGCGGAAGGCGGTATGCAACGCCAAGGGGCAGACTTGACGCTTTAAGGCCACTGCGCCGGTAGAGCGTGTCGTGGAATCCTCACTCCGCGGGGACAAACCGCTCCGGAATCGCCTCCAGGGCCGGCGCCAGCCGATGGGCGTAGCGCTTCCAGCGGCCCACGGAGCTGGAGAAGAGCGGCTGGCGCACCTGCCAGGCGCTGGGGGTGGCCACCCTGCGCTTCGTTTCCGAGAAGGCGAGGATCCGATCGTCCCAGCCGAGCCCGGCGAAGCTGAGCAGCCTGCGGCTTTCGCTCGCCTGGTCGGCGATCACTGATTCGTACTGCAAGGTGAGCAGGGCCCCGTCCAACAGCCCCTCCCAATGCTCCATGAAGCGGCGGTAGCGGGTGTAGTAGTCCGCGAGCGACTCGAGCGACTGGTTGTAGGTGTGGTGATGGGCGAAATCGTGCGTGAAGCACGATAGGCAGGTGTCGTAGGGATGCCTGAGGCAGTGCACCACGCGCAGCCGCTTGAACATCAGCCTGAGCAGGCCCAGCGCTTGGAAGTTGTGCGGCATCTTGTCGGTGATCCTGAGCGCCCTGGGATCGAGCGGACGGATCTTGCGCAGGTACTGGAACGCGAACGCCGCGATCGTATCGGCGCTGAAATCGCCGACCGCATCGGGATAGCGCCCGCTGCGCAGATAATCGACCGCGCGATAGGTGATCTGCGACACGAATTCGAGTTCGCCGGCGCCATACACGTCCGGATGCGAGGCGAGGATCTGCTCGGCCAGCGTCGTGCCTGAGCGCGGCATCCCGACGATGAACAGCGGCGTCTCGTCCTCCACGCCCCAATCGCTGCGCGCCGCGAAGAACGCCGCATCGAACGCCTTCATGTGCGCGTCGAAGCTCGCCTGCACGCGCGCGCTGTCATAGGTGAACGGATCTTGCCGCTTGGCGCGCAGCACGAAATCGAATGCGCGGTCATATTCGCCGAGATCGTCGAACGCCTTTCCCGCCGCGTAGCACAAGAGCCGCAGCGCCGCGCTCGGTTCGCTCGCTTGATTGATGGCGGCGAGCAGTCCGTCGACCAGCGGGTCGCCGGGCGTCACCGTGTCGAGCCGCGCCAATGCGTGCCAGGGCGGGGAAAAGCCCGGCTGCTCCCGCGTCAGCTTCTCGTAGAGCGCCCGCGCGCGCGCCTTGTCGCCGAGATCGGAATAGAGCCGCGCCTGTTCATAGTCCGCGGTGATCGAGCCGCCGCGCACCCGCCGCAGCGCTTCGATATAATACGTCGCCTCCGCGACATTGCCGGCGGCGCGATGCGCCTGCACGATGTTGCCGTAGCTCTCCACCACCTCCGGCGCGATGGCGATGGCGCGTTCGAGCGCCTCGATCGCCTGCTCGAACCGCCGCGTGCGCAGGCATGCGCGCCCGAAATTGTTGAGGATCGCCCCGTCCTTGGGCCGCAGCCGCGCCGCGCGCCCGATCAGCTCGACGGCCGCCTCGTTGCGGTTTCTCTCCGAATGGATGACGCCGAGCAGATTGAGCGCGTCCGGCTGGCTTGGCGCGCGTTCGAGGATTTTGACATAGGCCGCCTCGGCGGCGTCGAGATCGCCTTTCTGGTGCAGCGCGATGGCGGCTTCCAGGTCGGCCTGCAGGCGCTGGACGTCGGCGGCGGTGGGGGGCTTGCTCACAGGCGCGACGCTAGGGCCCGCGCAGCGCGCGCGCAACGCGCGCACGGCGCCGGGGCGCCCTAAAGGAAAGCGCAAATGCTGCGGCGGCCGCGCGCTTGCGCCCGTACCGCTTCCCTGAATAGGGTGCCGGAAGACGGCGAAGGGCCTTGCCCTTGGCCGGGGAGACCGGAGACGTCATGCGCTTTGAAGGCACCGAGAGTTATGTCAGCACGCCGGACCTGACCGTGGCGGTCAACGCCGCGATCACGCTGGAGCGCCCGATCCTGGTCAAAGGCGAGCCCGGCACCGGCAAGACCCAGCTCGCCATCGAGGTGTCCAAGGCGCTGAAGGCGCCGCTGATCGAGTGGCACATCAAGTCCACCACCAAAGCCGTGCACGGGCTCTACGAATATGACGCGGTGATGCGCCTGCGCGACAGCCAGCTGGGCGACGCCCGCGCCACCGACATCGAGAACTACATCAAGCGCGGCAAGCTCTGGGAGGCCTTCGAAAGCGACGTGCGCCCCGTGCTCCTGATCGACGAGATCGACAAGGCCGACATCGAATTCCCGAACGACCTCCTGCAGGAGCTCGATCGCATGGAATTCTATTGCTACGAGCTCAACCGCACCATCAAGGCCAAGCAGCGCCCGATCATCCTCATCACCTCCAACAACGAGAAGGAGCTGCCGGACGCGTTCCTGCGCCGCTGCTTCTTCCACTACATCCGCTTCCCCGACGAAGAGACGATGGCCAAGATCATCGAGGTGCACTTCCCGAAGGTGAAGCAGCGCCTGGTGAGCGAGGCGCTCAAGATCTTCTACGACATGCGCAAGGTGCCGGGCCTGAAGAAGAAGCCGTCCACCAGCGAGCTGCTCGATTGGCTGAAGCTTCTGATGACGGACGACATCGATCCCGAGGCCTTGAAGAGCCGCGATCCCTCCAAGCTCATCCCGCCGCTGCACGGCGCGCTGCTGAAGAACGAGCAGGACGTGCAGCTGTTCGAGCGTCTGGCCTTCCTCGCCCGCCGCGAGAGCCGCGGGAGTTGAGGCGCTTGGGGCCGCGACGGAACGAAGTCCCGCGCGGCCCCGGCCCCGCCGCCGTGAGGCGGCCAACGGCGCTTAAAGCCCCAGCGCCGCCTTCCGTTCACGCCGCCTCGCGCTCCTCCTTCGCCGCGATCTGCGGCTGCGGCGAGGGCCGCGTGATGATGTCCAGCAAGTCTCTCACCTTGCTGTGGTCGATGGTCATGCGCGTGTTGAGCACGCTCACCATCAGAGTGCACGCGCGCGCCTCGAGGAAGAAGAGCAGGTCCGCCTCCGCGGGGTTCACCTCCGCGTTGCACGGCCCCCGCGCCTCGACGACGGCGTTCTGTTTGAGATCGAGCATCAGCGCCCGCGTCGGCTTTCGCGCGCCGGGCGGCCAGAGCGCCCAGAACTCCGCCTGTTTCGAGCGCAGATAGTCCTGATAGCGCGCAGACAACGGCCGCTCCCCAGCCCAGCAATTGCGCAGCGCCGCGCCGGCGTCCATCAATTCCACGCATGAGCGGATGAGCCGCCACTGCGCGCCGTCGCGGGTGGTGAACGTGCGCGTGCCGTAGATCGGCGTCTCGCTCGCCGCGCGCACCGCACGCTCGCGCAGATGTCGCCGATGGAGGCTCGCCAGTTCGCCGGCGCGCGCCTCGAGGTCGTGGAAGTTCATGTTCGCGGCCTTGGCCATCAGCCGGCGCGCGCGATCAGAGAGGATCGCGGCGGCGTCGTTGCGCAGGTCGGCGACGCGCTGCGCGGCGACGCAAACGTCCTGCAGCGAAAGCGCCAGCGCCTCCAGGCGCCGGCGCCAGTGCGGCGTGATCACGACGATGTGGCGCGGCCGGCCGAGCGCCAGCGCCTCGCGCTCGGCGATCTTGTGCGCGCCGGCGTAGTGGCGCGCGCGCGGCGGACGTCGGCAGGCGGGATCCTCGCGCAGGGCCGCCGCCGCGAGCGTGGCTGCGCGCGCCGCGAGCGCGCCGTCTCCCAAGCCCGCGAACATCGCCGCCGCTTGGGGTTCGATCTCCTCCGAATTCACGCAAAGACTGACTTGGGACATGGCGCGTTCTCCCGTTCGGCGTTCGGCCGACGCTGGTGCGTTGAGTTGAACCGTGAATGCGCCGCGGCCCGAGGGCGACGATGATGCGGCGTCTTCGCAGACTCCACTGTCCCGATGGAGGATGCTTCACGCGTCGCGAGCCTGATATCGTTTTGTCATCGCAGGATCAAGATGCGTGTTGCGCTCCCGATCCTGTGCGCGCGCGTTGTGGCGCCGCGGCGACGCAAACGCTGCGCGCGCAATCGCGCGATCGCGCGCGCTCAAAGCGTGAAGACGCGCGCCTTCAGCCGCGCCGCCGCGCGTCGGCGCGCAAGGCGATCAGATCGTGCAGATGCACGCGCACGCGCTGCGCCGAAAACGCGCTGCACAGTTTCTCGATGAGCGCGCGCGGGGCTTGCCCCGCCGTTTGCAGCACGCGCGCGCCGGCGGGCGC
>JACAEE010000006.1 GCA_013389015.1 Hydrogenophilaceae bacterium
CCCGCCGCCCCCGCCGCCTCCGCCTTCGCCGCCGGAGCCGCCGCCGCCCCCGCCAGGCGTCCTGCGGCCCACGCTGTTCCTCGAGCGCAATCTCGACAACACGCCCTTCCTGCGCGTGACCGAGCACTTCTTCGATCCGTTCAACGGGGCCGCGCCGCAGCGCTCGCTGGAGAATCAGCAGCTCGGTCCCGCCGGCGGCGTCGACAACGCCATCAGCGGCAACTTCACCTGGCGCGTGCGCAACGTCGACGTCGTCGGGATGAAGCACGGGCTCTACATCAACAACACCAACACGCTGCACATCTACGACTACACCTATAATCGCTGGGACGGCGACGGCTCGGTGCACGGCGCCGGCATCAAGATCGGCGACTTCCAGGCGACGAACGGCGCCACCTACATGCAGCGCGTCTATATGGACGGCTTCCGCGCGCCGGATCCGACGTTCAACGTCTCCAACACCGACGCCGTCGGCGTGGAGCCCAATTCAGGGCCGCTTTATCTGCGCGACGTGACCGGCCGCAATTTCGGCGATTCGGGCGGCATCGATACGAAGTCCGGCCCCGTTTACATCATGAACGCCACGTTCGAGAGCGGCAACGGCATCATCAAGCTGTGGGAAGGCGTCGAGATCGTTCTGGTCAACGTGATCGTCAACGCCGCGCAAGGCCAGGGTCAGGTGTCGTTCGACGACGATCCCGGCAATCCCGCCGCGGCCGGCTTCGTGCGCTATTACAACACGCTCTGGTGCGTGAACGCCGACGTTCCCTCCGCCGCGCATCCCAATTGTTCGAGTTCGCCCTCGCCGCAGCATGTAAGCGGGGAGGAACTCACGCCGCAGCAGGCCTTGGCGCGCGTGACCCCGCTCACCTCCAATCCGCTGCCGGGCGTGAGCAATTTCTTCCAGACCCAGATCGACGAGATCGTGCTCGAATATTCCACCGACGCCGGCGCCACCTGGCAGACGATGAGCGTGCCCAATACGGGCGGGCCCGGCACGCCCCCCGTCGGCGATCTGCGCTACCGCATCCCGCTCAACCTCAACAGCGCCAATTACGTGTTCCGCGCGCGCTACCGCGCCAACGGCGGCTTCGTCGGCGAGACCTCGCTGGTGATCAACGAGCAGGGCCAGGTCGTGCCGTAGCGCGATAGCGGCGGCGCGCCGGTGCGGCGCGGCAACGAAGGCTTCCTGTGCGGGATCGTCATGCGCAGGAGTTGCGCGCGGCGCAGGCCGGTGTGAAGCGCTGTGCTCGCTATGCGGGCCTGGGCGTGATGCGAACCGAGTCGCCGCATCGGTCACGAACGCGCCACTCGCGAGGTCGCCGCCGTGGGCGCCGATCAGCGCGGATGCGCGCTCCGCCATGGCCGCGGGCGGCGCTTGTCGAAGGCGCAGCACGCCTGCGTGCCGCGCCTGGTCCCTGAAGACAAGCGCGCCGAAATCCGCATCGATGGTGAGGATGGCGCGGCCTTCATCGGCGGCTGTTCCTAGGATCGTCGCATCGCCGGGATCGAGACCGCGTTCACGACGGTCTCCACGTCGTGGCCATCGGCCCGCAAACGTTCGGCCACGCGAGCTGGAACGCAGCTATCGATCAGCAGTTTCATAGGCCGCCGCGAGCGAAGCGCCGGACATGCGCGTCATGCCGGAGAGGCGCCCGGCATAGAGGAGCGCCGCGCGAATGTCGTCGGGCTCTAGAAACGGGAATTCCTTGAGCAGCTCCGCCTCGGTCATCCCGCCGGCGAGATAGTCGAGCAGGTGCTCCACCGCGAACCGCTGCCCGCGAATGATCGGCTTGCCCCCGAAAATGGCGGGGTCGGACGTGATGCGGGAGAGCAGGGGGTGGGCCATCCCCGAACTTTATCACGCGCCGCGCGCCGGCTGCAAAGGCGCCTGCCTCCGCGCCCAGCCATTTCGCAGCGGCGCTCAGGCGCAAAAGTCACGAACCCGAATGCGCCTCAATCCTCATCCATTTTCAGCGCGGCGATGAACGCTTCCTGCGGGATTTCGACTTTCCCGAACTGGCGCATGCGCTTTTTGCCTTCCTTCTGCTTGTCGAGCAGCTTGCGCTTGCGGGTGGCGTCGCCGCCATAGCATTTCGCCGTCACGTCCTTGCGCAGCGCGCTGATCGTTTCGCGCGCGATGATCCGCCCGCCGATCGCCGCTTGGATCGGGATCTTGAACAGGTGCTGAGGGATGAGCTCCTTGAGCTTCTCGCACATGACGCGCCCGCGGCTTTCCGCCCGCGCCCGGTGCACCAGCATGGCCAGCGCATCGACCGGCTCTTCGTTCACCAGGATTTGCATCTTCACCAGGTCGCCCTCGCGATGATCCGTGAGCTGATAATCGAAGCTGGCGTAGCCGCGCGAGACGCTTTTCAGCCGGTCGTAGAAATCGAACACCACTTCGTTCAGCGGCAATTCGTACACCAGCATCGCCCGCGCGCCGACATAGGAGAGATCGCGCTGCACGCCGCGCCGGTCCTGGCAGAGCTTGAGGATGGCGCCGAGATGTTCGTCCGGCGTCAGGATCGTCGCCTTGATCCACGGCTCCTCGATCATCTTGATCAGCGTCACGTCCGGCAGATCGGCAGGGTTGTGCAGTTCGCGCACGCTCCCGTCGTTCATGTGCACGCGGTAGACGACGGATGGCGCGGTGGCGATGAGATCGAGATTGAACTCGCGCGTCAGCCGCTCCTGGATGATTTCGAGGTGCAAAAGCCCCAGAAAGCCGCAGCGGAAGCCGAAGCCGAGCGCGGCGGACGTCTCCATCTCGAACGTGAAGCTGGCGTCGTTGAGCCGCAGCTTGCCCATCGCCGCGCGCAGATCTTCGAAATTCGCCGCGTCGGTGGGGAAGAGCCCGCAGAACACCACCGGCTGCGCCGGCTTGAACCCCGGCAGCGGCGCGGCCGTCTCGCGCTTGTGCCCGGTGATCGTGTCGCCGACGCGCGCGTCCGCGACTTCCTTGATCGAGGCGGTGAGCACGCCGATTTCGCCCGGGCCGAGCTCGCTCACCTCCTGCCGCTTGGGCCTGAGCACGCCGAGCGTATCGACATTATAGTCCGCGCCCGTTTGCATCAGCTTGATGCGCATGCCCTTCCTCACCACCCCGTCGATGACGCGGAAGAGCACGACGACGCCGAGATAGGAATCATACCACGCATCGACCAGCATGGCCTTGAGCGGCGCTTTTTCATCGCCCGTCTTCGGCGCCGGCAGCCGCGTGACGATCGCTTCCAGGCACTCCTCGATGCCGATGCCGCTCTTGGCCGAGACCAGCACCGCGTTCGAGGCGTCGAGCCCGATCACCTCCTCGATCTGGGCGCGCACGCGGTCTGGATCGGCGGCGGGCAGGTCGATTTTGTTCAGTACAGGGACGATCTCGAGATCGTTGTCGAGCGCCTGATAGACGTTGGCGAGCGTCTGCGCCTCCACCCCTTGGGAGGAATCGACCACGAGCAGCGCGCCCTCGCACGCCGCCAGCGAGCGCGAGACTTCGTAGGCGAAGTCCACATGCCCGGGCGTGTCCATGAGATTGAGGATATAGGTTTCGCCGTCCTTGGCTTTGTAGTCGAGCCGGACGGTCTGCGCCTTGATGGTGATGCCGCGCTCGCGCTCGATGTCCATCGAATCGAGCACCTGGTTGGTCATCTCGCGCTCCGAGAGCCCGCCCGTGAACTGGATGAGTCGGTCCGAGAGCGTCGACTTGCCGTGGTCGATATGCGCCACGATGGAGAAATTGCGGATGCGGTCGCGGGGGGTCATGAAGGCCGCGGGGATAGCAGAGAGGGACGGCCGGGAAAAGGCGACGCCTTCGTCGCGGCTTCTGGGGACGCAGCGCACGATATCCGACCGGCTGCGCCGCGCCCATAGACTGCCGCGCATGAACACGCCGCCCTTCTCCCTCTCCGACGCCTGGGACCATGCGTGCCGCTGGCTTGAGCGGATCGCGGCGCTGTTCGGCGATCCGGTGGCGATTCGCGACCAGGGCGAAATGCGGCGCGCCGACATGCGCCGGCTCATCGCCTGGCTCAAGCCGCTGGAGGATTTCGTGCGGCGGCTTTTGATCATCCAGGCCTGCCGGGCCTTCGCCCCGCAGGCGCAGCCGCGCGCCGGCCCGCGCGCGCCGGCGCGCACGGCTCAGCGC
>JACAEE010000007.1 GCA_013389015.1 Hydrogenophilaceae bacterium
CCCCCCCCCCCCCCCCCCCCCCCCCCCCCCCCCAAGTCTCTCAGGAGGATGCGCCGAGCGGCGTCACCGCGTCCCTCGTGCCCGAAGGGCGCGCGCAACGTCAATCAAGGCGGACGCATCCATCACCACTGCGATCGACGCCGCTCTTGCGCATCGCGCTTTGGGGCGGAAATGTGAGCCATGCATCCCCGCATTTTCGCCAGAAGCGCGCCAGATCGTCCCGCCGTCATCATGCAGAGCGGCGAGACTCTCTCGTTCGCGGCGCTGGAGGCGCGCGCGAATCAGGCGGCGCACCTATTCCGCGTCCTTGGATTGGGGCTGGGCGAAGGCATCGCCGTGTTCATGGAGAACGCGCTCGCCTATTTCGAGGTCTGCTGGGGCGCGCAGCGGGCCGGGCTCTACTACACCCCCGTCTCTTCGCGACTGACCGCAGAGGAATTGCACTACATCGTGAGCGACAGCGGCGCGAAGGCGCTCGTATTTTCGTCAAGCCTGACCGAGCGGGCCGCGCCGGTCCTCAGCGCGTTGGGCGGTGCGGTGCGCGGCTTTGCGGTCGGAACCGCGGACGCCACGGATATGGTCCTTGCGGAATCCTGGGAGCGCGCCCGCGCCGTGCAACCCGAGACGCCCATCGCCGACGAGCGCGCCGGCTCGCCGATGTTCTATTCCTCAGGCACGACCGGACGCCCGAAGGGCGTGCGCTATCCGCTCAATGAAGAGCCCGCGGAAGCGCCGCACCCCTATAGCGAATTCGTCAAAGGCGTGTTCGGCTTCGGAGAAGATACGATCTATCTTTCGCCGGCGCCGCTCTATCACGCCGCGCCGCTCAGCTATTCCATGTTCGTGCAGCGCAGCGGCGGCGCCGCCGTGATCATGGAGAAGTTCGATCCCGAAGAAGCGCTGGCGTTGATCGAGCGCCATCGCGTCACGCATTCGCAATGGGCGCCGACGATGTTTATCCGGATGCTCAAGCTGCCGGAGGAGACGCGCCGGCGCTACGATCTCTCCTCGCATCGCATCGCGATTCACGCCGCGGCGCCCTGCCCGGCTTCGGTGAAGCGCGCGATGATCGATTGGTGGGGGCCGATCATTCACGAATATTATTCCGGCACCGAGGGCGTCGGCGTGACGATGATCAATTCCGAGGAGGCGCTGAAGAAGCCGGGCTCCGTCGGCAAGCCGGTGATCGGCGTGGCGCACATCATCGGCGAAGACGGAGAAGAGCTTGGGCCGGGCCGGGAGGGCCAGATCTATTTCGAGAGCGCCGCTGCATTCGCTTATCACAATGCGCCGGAGAAGACCGCTGCTGCGCGCCTGAAGGGCAAACCCAATTGGGCCACGCTCGGCGACATCGGCTATCTCGACGAAGACGGCTATCTCTATCTGACCGACCGCAAGGACTTCATGATCGTCAGCGGCGGCGTGAACATCTATCCGCAGGAGGTGGAGAATTTGCTCATCACGCATCCGAAGGTGAACGACATCGCGGTGTTCGGCGTTCCGAACGAGGATTTCGGCGAAGAGGTCAAGGCGGTCGTTGCGCCCGTCGACTGGGCGCAGGCGGGCCAGGCGCTGGCGAAGGAGCTCGACGCCTTCTGTCGTCAGCATTTGTCGGCGATCAAATGTCCGCGGTCGTACGATTTCGAACGCGAACTTCCGCGCCACGACACGGGCAAGCTGCACAAGAAGGCGCTCAGGGAACGCTATTGGGCCGGGCGCGCCACGCGCATCGGCTGATCGCAAGCGCGATCATGCGCAGGGCGAACGCTCGGCGGTTGACCGCGCGCGGGGCAGATATTCCATTAGGCCGCACTTCAGGCTGAGGCGCCGATGCTTCGCGATGTTCCAATTCCGCCGCCCGAGGCGCTGACGCCGCGTGCGCGCGCAAACGCCTATCCGCACTTCTCCGACGCCGCCCGCCGCATCCTGGACGCCGCCGCCGAGCAGCCGCGCCCCTCGTTCGATCCGGACGCGCTGACGGCGACCGCGCGGGCGCAGACGGGGCTCAGCGATTTCGGCGATGCGCCGCTTGTAGCGCCGCTCTCGATCCTTTGCCGTGCGCTCTGCGATGAGGTGGAGCTGCACGCGCTCGGCGCGCACTACGCGCATCGGCAAATTATCGGACTCCTGAGCACGCGCTTGCGGCTTGTCGATCTGTGGAAGCGGCGCCCTGAGATCCTCGGGATCCCCGTCGAGCGACCGCTGATCATCATCGGGTTGCCGCGCAGCGGCACGACCATCCTGCACAAGCTTCTGGGGCAGGATCCGATGCGGCGCAGATCGCCGTTCTGGGAACAGGTGATGCCGCTGCCGATCGGGGAAACGCCGCCCGGCGGCGCCGACCCGCGCATCGCGATGGCGCAAGCATCGATCGACACGCTCTACACCTTGGCGCCGGAATTTCTGAGCGCGCACGAGATCACCGTCGATGAACCCGACGAGGACATCATCCAGCTGATCTACGGCTTCGCCTCCAAGCAATTCGAGTGGAGCTATGTGGTTCCCTCCTATGTGCGGCACTATCGCGAGGCCGATCACACAATCGGCTATCAATGGTTCAAGCGCGTGCTGCAGACGTCGCAATTCCTGCGCCCGGGCGCATCGCGCTGGGTGCTCAAGGCGCCGCAGCATCTGGAGCATCTGGAGGCGCTGACGCAGGCGTTTCCCGACGCGATCCTGATCCAGACGCATCGCGATCCCGCGGACGCGGTCATCTCGCTCGCGAGCATGACGTGCTGCGGCCAGCGGCGCTATTTCGACCATCCCAATCCGCATTTCGCGGGCGCCAACATGGCCGACATCGTCGAGCGGCTGCTGCGCAAGGGAGAAGAGTCGCGCGCGCGGCTCACGCAGCCGATCATCGACATTCCGTTCGACGCGTTCCGGCAGGACCAGATCGGATGCGTGAAGCACATCTACGCGGTCGCGGGCGATGCGCTGAGCGCGCAGGCTGAGGCGCGGATGACGGCGTGGATCGCGGCGAACCGGATGCAGAAGCATGGCGCGCACGATTATGCCGCCGAGGATGTGGGGCTCTCGCTGGCGGACCTGCAGAGGCGGTTCGCGTTCTATCGGCCGCGTTTCGAGGCGCGTACATGAGCCCTTCGCCGATCGATCCGAACCTCACGGACGGCGAGATCAGCGCGCTGGCGGAAGAGGCCTATCTTTATGCCTGCCCAATGCTGATCGCGTACGGGTTTTTCCATCGCCAGATCGCGGGGCCCGCGGCGCCCGAGCGGCAGGCGCTCAATCGGTTCACGCATTTTCGCGAACTCGCGAGCCCTGCGCTCAACAACACGATCCCGTGGGTGAATACCGACACGCTCTATTCGGCCGCCTGGCTCGATCTGCGCGCCGAGCCGTTCGTGCTCTCCAATCCGGCGTTCGAGGCGCACCGCTTCCACGACATCCAGGCCAATGACTGGTTCACGATGTGCTTCCTCACGCGCGGGACGCGCGATGTCGGCAATGGCGCGCGCACCTATCTGATCGCGGGGCCGGATTGGACGGGGGCTGCGCCCGATTTCGTCGATGAAGTGATCGTCGCGGAAAGCTGGATCATCAAATTGTTCGCGCGCGTGGTGGTCGAGAACGAACAGGACGCGGGTGCGATTCACGCCTTGCAGGATCAGTACGTGCTGCATCCGCTCAGCGGCGAAGCGCGCGAGGCGGCTCCGCTGGATTTGCCAGCGCCGGAACGGAGCCTGTTCGTTGGGCCGTTCTATGAGTGCCCGACGCCTGCATTCATCCGCGCGTTCAATGCGATCATGCCGATGGCGGCGATCCATCCCAGCGAGCGCGAGCTGTTCGATCGCTTCGCGCGGATCGGGGCGAAGCCGGGCGCGCGGTTCGATGAAGCCGCGCTCTCGGCGCAACATCAGGGCGCGATCCAGGCAGGGATCGATTCCGCGCGCGAACGTATCGCGGCGCGGCTGGCGCGGCTTGGCGAGCCGATCAATGGCTGGACCTATCCGCTCGATCTGCGCGGCGGGCGCGAGGTGCTGGCGGGGAGCGCCGACGCGTTCCTGCGCCGCGCGGTGCTGGCGAAATACGCGATATGGGGGCCGCCGGCGGAGGAAGTGGTCTACATGAATTGCGACGTCGACGCCGAGGGCGCGCCGCTCAATGGCGCGGACGGCGCCGCTTATCGGCTGCATTTCGATGGACCGCCGCCGGCCAAAGGGTTCTGGTCGCTCACAGTTTATGATTCCGAGACGCGCTTGTTGGCGGCCCATCCGAGCGGGCGATACAAGCGCGGGGATCGCGATCGCGACATGGCGCGCGGCGCGGACGGATCGCTGACGCTCTTCTTGCAGCATCGGGCGCCTGCAAGCGAGCATCACGCCAATTGGCTGCCCGTGCCGGAGAAGGGATTCCAGGTCGTGGCGCGGCTCTATTGGCCGGACCCGGAGGTGCTGAGCCTCGCCTACAAACCGCCGCCGATCGAGCGCGTGCGCTAACGCAGCGGGCGGAACGCCGCGGCGACGTCGGCGGCGAAGGCTTCGGGTTCCTCGAACGCCGCGAAATGTCCGCCTGCGGACATTTCCACCCAACGGGTGATGTTCCAGACGCGCTCGGCCACGCGCCGGGGCGGCGGCGGGAGGAACTCCGCGGGATAGAGCGCAACCGCAGTGGGCTTGTCGACGCGCAAGCCGGCGTGCTCGCCGCGGCGCGCCTCGATCGCTGCGCCGACATAGGACCAGATCATCGACGTCACCGCGTCATTGGTCAGATGGATCATGAGATTGGTGATCAGATCGTCCTTGCTGAAGCGGCTTTCGATATCGCCGCGCGTATCGCCCCAGCCATGGTACTTCTCCAGCACCCAGGCGGCGTAGCCCATCGGCGTGTCCGACAACGCGATGGCGATGGTCTGCGGCTTGGTCATGTGCAGCATCATATAGGCGGAGGCCTGGCGCTGCACCGCTTCGAAGCGGGCGCGCCATTCGCGCTCCTCCGCGCTCATCTCCTCCGGCGCGATCGCAGGCGGGACGCAGAGATTGAGGTGAATGCCGGCGACTTCCGGCGCCTCGGCGCCGAGCCATGAGGTCACCGCGCTGCCCCAATCGCCGCCTTGCGCCACGAAGCGTTTGTAGCCGAGCGCATCGACCATGAGCTTGCGCCAGAGCGCGGCGGTGCGGCGCGGGCCGAGCGGCGTTTGGGGACGTTGGGAAGGGCCATAGCCCGGCAGCGACGGCACGATCACATCGAAGGCGTCGCGCGGATCGCCGCCGAAGCGCGCGGGATCAGCGAGGCGCTCGATGACGGCGAAGAATTCGAAGGTCGAGCCGGGCCAGCCGTGCGTCAGCACAAGCGGAAGCGGCACGGGGCCCTCGCCCCTCACATGATGGAAGTGAATGTCGAGGCCGTCGATCGCAGCCTTGAATTGCGGGAAGCGATTGAGCGCGGTTTCCGCCGCGCGCCAATCGTACCGGTTCAGCCAATGATCGACGAAGCTCTTGAGGTAGCCGACATCGGCGCCGTAGCGCCACTCGCCATCATCGGCGGGCGCGTAAGTGAAATCCGCGGCAGCGAGCTTGGCGCGAATCCGATCCAGGTGCGCCTGTGGGACGTCGAAGCGGAACGGGCGAACATCAATTGCCATGCGCGCGGTCCTTCAAACGCCAAATCTGGAGCGCACCGCACGGGCGCGACGGGCGATGATTTCGCGTCGTTCTTGCGGCCTCACTTCCGGCGTATCGGGCGGAAGGCTGGCGCGCACATCGCGCAGCTTCACGACGCGCGCGGCGGGCATGGGGAAGCGATCGGACAGATACCAGCGCCATTGGAAGACGCCTGTCCGGTTGTCGACCGGATCGATCCAGTTCGGCACGCCGGGATCCTGGCGCGCGATGACGAAGCGCGCCCTGCCGTCGCTGTCGATGCGCGCCTGGGCGCAGTTGAGCGAGCTCTGATGATAGGCGTAGTCCACGGTCTGGAAGAACGGATCGGCGACCTGTACGCTCCAGAACCGCGCCTTTGGAATCTCGCTCTCGCAAATGATAGCTTCATCCTCGGCGAGTTCAAACAGCATCTTGGGATAGAAGGCGCGCGGATTGGCGCCGACATGGGTGAGCGCGGCCAGGTTCTCGGCCCAGAAGCGATTGGGGCCGCCGCCTTCACGGACCATCTGGTCGACAAGCTTGAGGAAGAAGTCGACGGAGAACTTGGTGAGCGTTCCGATCGCCTTCAGGCGGCGCTCCACTTCGCTCTGACTCAGCGCCACGGGCGCGGCAACATCGCGATCCAGGCACTCGATGCGAATCTCGGCGCCGCGCTCGTTCTCCCAATCGCACCACGCCTCGCGCAGCATGAGCGTGATGTTCGCGGCTGCGGGATCGAGTTCGATCCAATCGCCCTCATGACGGCGGGGCGAGGCGATGATCTCGAAGGCGCCGTCAGGGCCGGCGGCGAAATCGTCGAAGTCCCACACGCCGAGCATGGACTGGTCAGCGTCGCCCCAGAAGCCGCGCTGGCCCTGCAGTTCGAGCCAGCGCGTGGTCCCGCGCCTGCCCCAGATGCGATAGGTGCGCGCGCCGTCGAGGAAGCTCCAGCGATACTGGAAGTCCGGACACGGCGCGCCGAAGCCGGCCTCGAACGGCAGAAAGATCGTCTGCATATAGAAGTGCGGATAGTGCTGACGCGGCGCCATGTAGACGCTGAAGCCGAACGCCTGCAGCATCTGGATCAGGTATTGCGCCTGGGCGCAGGCGACGGGATCGGCGGCCCAGCGGGAATTGAGCGCCTGCGTGCGCGCCTCATCGATCGTGCGCAGATAGTCCTGCCACACCTGCTGCGAGGCGGCTGGCGCGTGCATGGGAGGCGGAGAGAGATTCATCGCCCGCGCTCTTGCTCAGCGTTCCTTGGCGACGCCGAAATCGGCGAAGTAATCGGCATAGATCCGATCGATCTTCGCCAGGTCGAGGCCGAAATCCTGGAGCGCGTAGGCGTGTTTGGGGCCCTTGGCGTGGGCGGCGCGATCGTCCTCCATCCAGCGGCGCACTTGCGCTTCGCGTTCTGGCGTCAGATCGACGTCGAACTGGCGATAGCATGCGGAGAGCGCGCCGATCGGATCGGCCTGGACGTCGAGGTAGTGCGCATCGAAGAAACGATCCGCCATGCCCGGGCGCGCGCGCAATGCCGAGAGCTTACGCAAGCCCTCCGCCTGATGCTCCATCATGCCGAAATCGCTTGGCGCGACATCGTCGGAGAAGGTCCGGCGCCAGATGGTGAGATTGTTCGAGAGCGAAGGGATGATCTTGGCGGGATCGCGATGGCATTGCACGAAGAGCGCGTCGGGGAAGACAGCGAGCAGCGCGTCCATCCAGGCGATGTGCGCGGGCGTCTTCAACACCCAGCGATCGCGGCGGCGGCGCGATTGCAGCAGCTGCAGCACCTCGCGCTCCTCTTCGTAGACGTCCGTGAAGTCGACGTTGTAAAGCAGCGCGGCGTAATCGGGGACGTTCCACCACGCGGCGTAATTGACGCTGAGAAACGAAAGCTCCCAGATGAAATTACACTCTTCGGGGCGGCGCGCATCGAACGGATGGACCGCCAGGAGGTCGTCCGCCATGAAGCCTTCGAACGCCATCGCCTCGGCCGCCTTGGCGATGCGCGGATCGCTTTCGTAAGTCTCCTCCTCCGGCGCCGGCGAGGGATACATGATCTCCCAGGTGAGCGGCGAGCGGTTGGCGGGATCGGCGCTCAGGAGATTGTGAAAGAACGTGGTGCCCGCGCGCGGCAGGCCGGTGACGAAGATCGGGCGCGTGATCTGTTCGGCTGCGATCTCCGGGCGGCGCTTGCGTTCGGCGATCACGCCAAGCCGGGCGCAAAGCGTTTCGAACAGACGCCGATACGCGCGCTCGGCGCCCAGCGGCGTGAGGCGCGCGGTCGTGTTGAGGTCTTCAATGAGGACTTCGAACGGACGGCGAAAGATGTCGCGCCCCCAATCGGTAAGGCCGACCGCCTCCTCCGCCGCACGCATCATGGCAGCGGCAGACGGTAGGGCGTTCTCACCGCGCGCGCCCATCATCGCGCTCACGCGCCTTCAGTTTCGTATTGGGTGAGATAGGGACCGACGCCTTCGGGCGCCTTGGTTTTCGCCGGGTTGTAGAACGGCGAGAGCACTTTCAACAGCTCCGGGATCGCGCGCTTGCCGGTCGTCTTCGCAAACTCCTTCTCGCGCGCCAGCGAGGCGGCGCGCTCCTGCTGAGTCATGCGTTCGCGATCCGTTTCCAACAGGTATTTGCCGACGCGCTTGCCGTAGCCCATCAAATGCACGACCGCGAACAGGAAGCCGTAGACGCGATAGAGCCAGCCATTGAAGAGATCGTTCTTGCCGTAGAGCTTCTGGTAGATCTTGAAGGCGACTTCGCGGTGTTCGTATTCCTCGGCCATGTGCCAGCGCCAAAGATCGACCGCCTCCTGATCCGCGCCTTCAAGATACTTATTGTAAACGTCGAACCACATCGTCGCGCCGAGCGCGCCCATCGCCTCGAAGCCGTCGGAATAGGCGAGGTTGAACTTCAGCGATTTGGTTTCGAGGAAACGGGCGAGATCGGCGGCGAGGCGCTCTTCGTATCGCGCAAGCTCGGGATAGCCGGAGACGCGCAGGCGTTCATTGAAGGCGTTGTGCTGCTTGCAGTGCTGCGCTTCCTGTTTGATGAAGACGGCGAGATCCTCGTGCAGCGCCGTCTCGCTCGGATCGAGTTCGGCCTTGGCTTTCAGCATCACCTTCACGAGGTACGGCTCGACATGGGACGGGATGGTGGAGCTGGCGTTGGCGCGCTGGACGAATTCGATGTGCGGCGCCCAATGGGGGCGGATCCGGGCGAAATCCATCGCGGGATAGCGGACCTTCATCGCGGCGCTCCGATGCAATTCTTGGCGAAGAATACCGCAAGTACGGCGCAAACCGATCCTCGCGCCGACTCATCGTCAGCGCGATGGCGCCTAGAGCGCCGTGTAGTAGCCGCCGTCGACATTGACGACCTGACCGGTCACGTAGCGCCAATAATCGCTGCACATGGCGACCACGGCCGCGCCGATATCGTCACGCACGTCGCCCATGCGGCCGAGCGGGAAATTGGCCGCGGCCGCCTTCGCGCGCTCGGGATCGCGGGCGAGATAGTCGCGCGCGGCGTCGGTCAGCGCCGCAGGCGCGACGGCGTTGACCGTTACGCCATGAGGGCCCCATTCGCGCGCCAGCGCCTTGACGAAGCCGCGCTGCGCGCTCTTGCAGGCGGTATAGACCGGGTTCATCGCGCCGCCGTGCAGACCTTGCGACGAGGTGAGGACGATGAAGCGTCCGCGGCCGCTGCGGCGCAGAGGTTCGAACAGGACTTGCGCCAGATGGAAGGGCGCGGCGAGCGCGGTGTCACACTGTTCGTCCCAATCGCCGTCATTGACGTCTTCGAGCGCGAAGGTTTTGCCGGAGAGCGCGCTCGAGGCGTTGTGGATGACGATGTCGACGCCGCCATAGGCGGCGATGGTTTCGGACGCCAAGGCGTCGATCGCGGCGCGCTTGGCGACGTCGGCTTCCACCACCAGGGCCTCGCCGCCATCGGCGCGCACCAGCGCGGCGGTCTCCTCGCCGGTGGTGCGGCGGCGCACGGCGACGACGACTTTCGCGCCGACGCGGCCCAGCGCGCAGGCGAGCCCGCGGCCGATTCCGCCGCCGGCGCCGGTGACGATCGCTGTGCGCCCGGCGAGCAAGTCGCGCGCGCTCGCCCAATCCATCGCGCTCATGGGACCATCCATTCGCCGCCGTCCAGCATCAGGGTCGCGCCGGTGATCGCACGCCCCGCGTCGCCGCCCAGATAGCCGAGCAGCGGGGCGATCTCCGTGCGCGGATCGGGCGCGCGGCCCAGCGCAATCGTGACGGCGTCCGGTCGCGCCGCGAGCGCAACGCCGTCGAACGGCGCAAGCGCGCGCGGGGCCGCGGCGATCCAGTTCAGCGTGACGCCGGAGGCGCCCCATTGGCGCGCGACGGACTTCATCAGGCCGCGCTGACCTTCGAGCAGCGTCGACAGCGCGATCATGCGCGGCGTACCGACAAGCGAGAGCGACGGCGCAACGAACACGATTGCGCCACCGTGCGGCTTCATGTGCGGACCGAGCGCCTGGAGGAGACGCATGGTCGTGCGCAAGCCTTCGATCGCCGCCTCGCGCCAGTCGGCTTCCGCCATCGCGTCGATCGCATCAGGACGCATCGCCGCGGTGGGAATGACCGACAAGACCACCAGATCGGGCGCGCCGTGCGCGGCGACGGCCGCATCGATTCCGGCGGCGACGGAGGCGGCGGATGCGAGATCAAGATCGCCGCCAAGGCGCGTCACCTCAGCGCCGAGATCGGCCACGCCATCGACGACGGCGTCGGCGAGACCGGCGCCTACCGAAACGGCGAAAACGCGCTTGCCGTGCAGCCAGGACGCATCAGCGGCCACTCTCCTCCTCCATGCCGAGCGACGTTGTTCGAGGGACGACAATAGTCAAGCGCGCCCAAACGCACGCCGCCGCCGCGTTCGGGCGAACGCGGCGGCGGTTCCGGGACACGACTCCGGCGGCTCAGTCGCCGAAGCTGTAGCGGAGGCGCACGCCGAAGGTTTGCGGCTCACCGGGCGCCGCTGAATTGACGGTGGCGGCGCCAAGTCCAAGGACGCTGGTGCTGTAGTCGTTGTCGAAGGCGTTCTTCACGAAGAAGGTCACGCCCGCGCTCGATCCCATGATGTCGTTCCATTCGGCGACGAAATCGACGATGTCGCGGCCTTCGTCGATGGTGACGCCAGGGATGAACGAATCGTTGGTGCTGTAGGAATCCTGGTGGAAATAGTTCACGCCGAGATTGGCGCTGCCGAGGCTCTCCGACATCGGCAGATCGACGCGAACGCCCGCCCCCGCGATGTTGCGCGGCGCGCGCGCAAACGGGAAGATCGAGAGGTCCGCGCCGTTGGGGGCGATGAACTCGGTGAAGTCGGCGTCGGTGTAGGCGTAGAAGCCGGTGAATTCGAGCCAGGGATTGGGACGGAACAGGAGCTCGAACTCGGCGCCCTGGATCTCAGCCTGGCCGGCGTTGGTCGTCACCGTCTGCGGCGGCGTCAGCGTCGGGTCGGAGAGCAGGCGCTGGATGTCCTTATATTCGGCGAAGAAGAGCGCCAAATTGGTGCGCAGGAACATGTTCCCGGGACGCCAATCGGCTTTCACGCCGACCTCGATGTCATCGACGATCTCGGGCTCGAACGTGCGCGACAAGCCCGCCTCGTTGGCCGCGCGGGCGCCGAAGCCGCCGGTGCGGTAGCCGTGGCGGTGCGCGGCGTAGAGCAGCAGATCATCGGTCGCGCGGTACTCCAAGCTCACATTGTAGGTCGGCTCGGAGAAATCCGCGCTGAGCGCGAGGCTGCAGCCGGCAAGCCCGGGATTGACCTCGGGAGTAGCCGGATTGTCGTCGTGATCCACCGTGAAGCGGCAGTTGGTGGCGGTGCGGTTGAGGATGACGGCGTTGCGTTCGTCCCAGTTCTGGCGGGCGCCCACTGTCGCGGACAGGCCCTCGATGCCGAGATTGAACGTGACTTGGCCGAAGATTGCGGTGCTGGTGTTTTCCGCCGTGCTCCAGGTGTTGGAGAAGCAGGCGTATTGCCGGAGATCGGTGAAGGTGAGGTTCTGCGGCGTCGTCGGGCAGCCGGCGAACAGGCCCGAACTCAAACCCTGATCGCTGCCGTTCTCGCTGAAATAGTAGGCGCCGACGATCCAGTCGCCCCAGCCCGCATCGCCGAGAATCTGGAATTCCTCCGATACCTGCTCGTGCTCGGTGACCCGCTGGATCGGCAGTACGAAGGCGGCGCTGCCGTCGGGATCTTCGAGCGTGTCGTTGTCGAGTTCGCGGAAGCCGACGATATTTCTCAAGGTGATGTCGCCAAGCTGCAGCGACGTAGTGTTGGTGATGCTGAAGATGTCGACGTCGCTGTGCACGGGCGTGCCGCTGGCGGTGGTGTAGTGGTCGCGCGCGAGCTGGGCGGCGCCGCCGATGGAGCCAGGACGGGCGTAGACGCCGGTGCCGCCATTGTCGGTCGTCGCCGAATCGATGACGAACAGCGACTCAAACGTGTCGGTGGGGTGAAAGTCGAGCGAGACGCGATAGGCGTTCTCGTCGACGAAATCCATGTTCTGGCCGGCGACGGTGTCGAAGACATAGCCTTCGCTTTCGCGATGCATGCCGGCGATGCGGACGCTCAAGCCTGAGCCGACGGCGAAGTTGAGAACGCCCTCGGTCTGGTAGGTGTCGTACTCGGCGATGGTCTGGGCGATGCGCGCTTCGAACTCGTCGCTGGGCGTGTTCGTCGTCACCAGCACAGCGCCGCCGGGCGTGTTGCGCCCGAACAAGGTTCCTTGCGGGCCGCGCAGGACCTGCACGCTGGAGACATCGAAGAGACCGACATTGCCCCCGATCGGCCGCGGGATCACGACGTCATTGATGTAGAGCGACACCGACGGGTCGGAGAGGTGCGTCAGATCCTGTTGCGAGAGCCCGCGGATGGCGAACACCGGCGTTGATCCGCCCGAGCCTTGCCCGGGGCTGATCACCAGGTTCGGCACCGTGCCTTGCAGCGAGTTGATGTCGGTGACGTTGGCGCGCTCCAGCTGCGCGGCGTTGAGCGCGGTGACGGCGAGGGGCACGTCCTGCTGGCTCTCGGCGCGGCGACGCGCCGTAACGACGATTTCCTCTTCGGTGGTGGTTTGCGCCTGCGCCATAGCCGGCACGGCCAGGCTCAGCACCGTCGTCGCCCAGAAGAGCGCCCGCTTCGCGACCTTGTTCATAGCTACCTTTCCCTCCCCTGGCGGCCGCGGCGAGCCGTTTTTCGAACGGCGTACGTAAATTCGCGGCGGAGCGACGCTCCTCTTTGCCGCGTGGGTTTTCAATATCCTGGGCGCTGTTATCGCCGCTGCGATGCGTCCTCATCGCGGAGGCGATAGATGCGCCCCCCGGCTTGGCCTTGGTCTGTTGCGCCAGGACAACTAGCCAAGGCCGCAGGACGCCAAAGGGATCATCCAGCTTGGACCGCCGCTATTTTGATTCGGTTGAGACTGCGCCCCGACACGAGATCGAGGCGCGCCAATGGGCGCGCCTGCGTGAGCAAGTGCAGCATACGTTCGCACGTTCCCCCCTTGTGCGTCGCGAATGGGAGAAGGCCGGGCTGAGCCCGGACGACATTCGCTCAATCGATGATTTCAAGGCGCGGGCGCCGTTCATTGACAAGGCCGCGATCCAGGCCTTCCGCGCCGAGACCGGCGACCCGATGGGCGGGGTGCTGGCGGGGGACCTGAGCGAGGTCGCGCTCTACGGCACGAGTTCGGGGACGACGGGCGATCCGACCATGTTCGCCGAGAGCTGGACGGCGCGCGGGGAGATGATCTTCACGCCGCGCGACATCTGGGAGACGGGTCTCAGGCCCGGCGATCACCTGATCGACGTGCAGATGGTGATCCGCTCGATCGGGCGCCTCTATTTCCAGGACATGGGCGCGACCCCCATCTTCTTCCACCATGACGCCAGCGACGTGGCGCGGATGCTCAGCGCATGCGTGCGCTACCGGCCCACCTGGATGTTCCATATCAGCTCGCCGCTGATCTACGCGCTCGAGCGGATGGAGGCGGAGACCAAGGTCGATCTTCGCGACGCGTTCTCCTCGTTCAGGGGCGTGATCTATGGCGGCGAGCCAATGGGGCGCCACAACCGCGACCTGATGGAGCGCTGGGGCGTGCCGGTGTTCGAGTTCACCAGCCTCGGCGATTGCGGCACCGCCTGGGAATGCCAGGCGCGGGACGGATTCCATGCGTGGGAAGATCTCGTGCTGTTCGAGGTGATCGATCCGGTCAGCGGCGCGCCAGTGGAATCCGGCGGGCGCGGGGAGATGGTGTGCACGGCGCTGGTCGACAAGGTCGATCCGCTGATCCGGTACCGCTCCGGCGATCTGGTGCGCTGGACCAATGAAAAGTGCGCGTGCGGGCGCACGCATGCGCGCTATTGGCCGCTTGGGCGCGTCGGCGACGAAACGCTGGTCAACGGGCGCAGCGTGATGCCGACCGATGTCTGGACGGCGATCGAAAGCGTGCCAGAGACCGCCGCGGGGCTGTTCCAGATCATTCGCCCGCAGCGCGACCTGAGCGAACTGAAGCTCCGCGTCGGCTATGACGGCCAGCCTGAGCTGAACGATCTCGCCGCGCGCGTCGCAAAGGCGGTGGAGGCTGCGACGGGCATTCGCCCCAACGTGGAGCTGATGCCCAACACCGAGATCTTGAAGTTCGGACCACCCCACAAGATTCCACGGACGACGCGCCAATGAGCACCGCCCCCCATTACGGCCTCATCGGCGGCGCGCCGAGCGACGCAAGCGCCGAAACGCTCCGGGCGCTCGAAGGCTACAATCGCGGGCACCGCAAGAATCCCGTCGTGGCCTGCGCCTCGGACATGTGGGCCGTCGGCTGCGCAGAGACGGCGGAAGGGCCAGTCGACTATCCCGTTTCATGGACCGACATCGAAAGCGACGAGGCGTGGGCGAAGGAGATGCTGGACCTCGCCGGCGTCGGCCGGGGCGATTTCGCGTTCTTCTCCTATATCTACTCGCGCTCCGCCCATACTTGGCCATGGCTGAAGATGGGGTTCGAACGCGGCGCAAGACTGGCGACGGGGATGCCGACGCAATGGGACGCCTATCGGCTGGAAATGTATTGCCGCCTGTTCGCGGTGAAGCTCGTCTTCGGGCTCACGCCGGAGGCGCTCGACGGACTAGAAGGCGCCGGCCATCGGCTGAGTGAGGTGTTCGGAAAAGTCGAGCGGATCATCGCCGTCGGCGAGGCGTGGCGGCGGCTGCGCGAGGCGGGCCTCGCCCCGTGGAAGCTGCATTGGCTGGGGCCGATCGTGGCGATCGATCCGTGCGACGGCGCCGGCGCGCGATTCGACTACAAGCAATGGACGCTCGAAGGCGACGGCGGCCGATTGACGATCTCCAACGCCCTGCCCCGCGCCTGCGCATTCACTCGAACGCCGCTCGCCGCAAAGGGGCGGATCGGCGTCGCCGATGGCGAGCCTCGCTTGTTCATGGAAGAGTGAATGGCCGAAGCCGAAACCTTCGACGCGGCGAAGTTTGCGGCGTGGGCCGACGAAGTCTTGCCGGAGCTCGGCGCCGGCCCTGTTCACTGCACAATCCTAACCGGCGGCGCCAGCAACATCGTGATGCGCGTTGAGCGCGACGGGGCGCCAATGGTGCTGCGCCGGCCGCCCCGGACGCCGCGCCCGGACAGCCTCAAGATCATCGGCCGCGAAGCGCGCGTGCTCGCGGCGCTCGGGGCGACGGATGTTCCCCATCCGCGATTTCGCCGCGCCTGCGAGGACGCGAGCGTGATCGGCGCGCCTTTCTATGTCATGGATTGGGTGGACGGCTTCGTCGGCTATCCGCTTGAACGCTTGCCGGCGCCGTATGATCGCGCCGGCGGCGCGCGCAGCAGCTTGGCGTTCGCGCTCGTCGACGGAATCGCGCGGCTGGCCAATGTCGATTATCGCGCCGTCGGCCTCGATGATTTCGGCAAGCCGGAAGGATTCCTGGAGCGCCAGGCGTCGCGCTGGATGGCGCAGCTCGCTTCCTACAAGGAGAGCGAAGGCTATGAGCCGCGCGACATTCCAGGCCTCGCCTATGTGGCCGACTGGCTGGCGGCGAACACGCCGCCGATGTCGAAGCCCGGCATCATTCACGGCGACTACAGCCTCGCCAACGCGATGTTTCACCATGGCGCGCCGGCGCGGCTGGCGGCCATGATCGATTGGGAGCTGGCGACGATCGGCGATCCGCTGCTGGATCTGGGATGGGTTCTTTATGCGTACCGCGGACGCGATGAGCGTTCGCCGCCGGCCGGATATTTCGATGCGTCCGATTTCCCTTACCGAGAAGCGCTTGCGGATTATTATGCGGAGCGCACGGGCCGATCGATCGAGCACCTGACCTATTACATGGTGCTGGCGCAGTTCAAACTCGGCGTGATCATGGAGCGCCAGTACGCGCGCATCTTGAACGGGCGCCAGACGATGGATGTCGCCGGCGATGCGGGCGCGTTCGTGGCGCGGCTGATCGGCAAGGCCTATGCGATGGCGCGCGGAGAGGCGTGAAGGCGGCGTGATGATCGATTTTCCACTCGACGCGGCATTCCAGGCGAAGGTGGATTGGACGCGCGCGTTCGTACGCGAACACGTCGAGCCGCTCGATCATCTCTGGCCGGCGCCGACCGCGCCCTATGACCGATCGCTGACCAAGGCGCGCGCCATCCTGAAGCCGCTGCAGGAGGAGGTGCGCCGGCAGGGCTTGTGGGCTTGCCATCTCGATTCCGATCTCGGCGGCCCCGGCTACGGGCAGGTGAAGCTCGTCCATATCAACGAAATCCTGGGGCGCACCAATTGGGGGCCGGTGGTGTTCGGCTGCCAGGGCCCCGACAGCGGCAATTCGGAAATCCTCGCGCGGTTCGGAACCGAGGCGCAGAAGGACAGATGGCTGGCGCCGCTGCTCGCGGGCGAGATGTATTCCTGCTTCTCGATGACCGAGCCGGATGGCGGCGCCGATCCGACGCTGTTCAAATGCCGCGCGGTGCAGGACGGCGACGATTGGATCATCGAGGGCGAGAAATGGTATTCCTCGCACGCCAATTTCTGCGACTTCCTGATCGTCATGGCGGTGACCGATCCGGAAGCGGCGCCCTATGAGCGGGCGAGCATGTTCATCGTGCCCGCCGATGCGCAAGGAATCGAGTTCGTCCGCGAGACCGGGCTCTTCACCGAGCCGCTGGGCGGCAAGGGCGGCCATCCGTATGTGCGCTACAATCGCGTGCGCGTTCCCGCCTCCGCGATGCTTGGTCCGCGCGGCAAGGGATTCATGGTCGCGCAATCGCGCCTCGGCGGGGGGCGCATCCATCACGCGATGCGCACGATCGGGCTGGTGCAGAAGTGCCTCGATATGATGGGCGAGCGCGCGCAAAGCCGGGCGCTGCGCAACGGGCCGCTCTCCAAGATCCAGGGCGTGCAATACGACCTCGCCGATTCCTGGATCGCGTTGCAGCAATTCCGCCTGCACGTGCTCTATGTCTCCTGGCTGGTCGACCAGGGGCGCGAGGATGACTTGCGGCTGGCGATCTCGGGGCTGAAGGTCGCCACCGCCACTATCGCCAAGGACGTCGTGTGGCGGGCGATGCATCTGCACGGCGCGCTCGGCGTCTCCAACGAGATGCCGTTCGCGCACATGCTGATGACGGCGGCGATGCTGGGCCTGGCGGACGGGCCGACGGAGGTGCATCGCTCCGTCGTCGGAAGATTGGTGGCGCGCCAGTATCAAGCCGCGGAGGGGCCGAACCCGAGCGAGCATTTGCCGAGCCGACGCGCCGCGGCGCTGCGGCTTCATCCCGATGCGCTGGATTGAGCCATGAGCTACGCCATCGATCTCAGCGGCAAGGTCGCGCTCGTCACCGGCGCCAGCCGCGGGCTGGGCAAAGCCATCGCCCTCGGGCTCGCCGGCGCGGGCGCCGATGTGATCGTCTCCAGCCGCAAGCTCGATGCATGCCAGCAAGTTGCGCGCGAGATCGAGGCGATGGGCCGGCGCGCGACAGCGATCGCGGCGCATGTCGGGCGCTGGGACGATCTCGACCGGCTGGCGGATGAAGCCTATCGCGCGTTCGGGCGCGTCGACATCCTGGTCAACAACGCCGGCATGTCGCCGCTCGCGCCATCGAGCGTAGAAACCAGCGAGACGCTGTTCGACAAGGTGGTCGGCGTGAACTTCAAAGGCCCGTTCCGGCTCACGGCGCTGGTGGGCGCGCGCATGGCGGCGGGCGACGGCGGCAGCATCATCAATATCTCCAGCATCGGCGCGCTGAAGCCGAATCCGAGCGTGACGCCCTATGCCGGCGCGAAGGCCGCGCTCAACGCCATCTCGCTCGCCTTCGCGCAGGAATTCGCGCCGAAAGTGCGCGTGAACGTCGTGTCGCCGGGCGGATTCCTCACTGACGTCGCCAAGAATTGGGCGACCGAAGACGAGGCGCGCGCCGTCACCGCGCTTTCCCGCTGGGGCGCGCCGGAGGAGATCGTGGGAACCGTGCTCTACCTGGCGAGCGCGGCCTCCTCCTACACCACGGGCGCCAATCTGCGCGTCGACGGCGGCGCGTTCTGGGATCGCAAGCCATGAGGCTGGAGGGAAAGATCGCCGCGATCACTGGCGGGGCAAGCGGCATCGGCCTCGCCATCGCGCGACGATTTGCGGCGGAAGGCGCCGCAGTGGTCCTGCTGGACCTCAATGAAGACGGTGAGCGAGAAGCGTGCGCTCTACGCGAAGCCGGGTTCCAGGCGCGGTTCATGCGGCTCGATGCGAGCGACGAAGCCGGCGTCGACAGCGCCGTCGAGGAGATCGAGAGATCGATCGGTCCGATCAGCATCCTGGTGTGCTCGGCAGGCGTTACGGGCGCCCCGGGGCCGTTCTACACAACCGACGTGGCGGTGTTCGAGCGCACTTTGCGGGTGAACCTGATCGGGCCGTTCCTGATCGGCAAGGCGGTCGCGGCGCGCATGCTGGCGGAGAAACGCGGCGGCTCGATCATCAACATCTCCTCCGTCGGCGGCCAGCTCGGCGTGGCGGACTCCTGGCCGTATTGCACCAGCAAGGCCGGGCTCGACATGCTCACCAAGACGATGGCGCTGGCGCTCGCGCCGCACGGGGTGCGCGTCAACGCCATCGGCCCTGGCCCTACCGAGAGCCCGATGACGGCGCACATTCCGACCGAGGCGCGCGAGATGATGCTCTCGCGCACGCCGCTCGGCCGGTTCGGCGCGGCGGAGGAGATCGCGGGCGTGGCGTTATTCCTGGCGAGCGAGGAGTCCAGCTACGTCACGGGGCAAACGATCTATGCCGACGGCGGGCGCCTGGCGCTGAATTATGTGATGCCGAAACGCTAGACGACGCTGGCGCCGCCATCGACGCACCAGGTCTGCCCCGTGACATAAGATGCGCGTGACGAGAGCAGGAAGGCGGCCACTTCGCCGACTTCCGTCCACTCGCCCGGGCGCTGGAGCGGCATGCGCAAAGTCCCCTTCTCGAAGACGCGGCCCGGCTTCACGCCGATCAGGCCTGGACTGATCGCATTCACGCGAATGTTCTTCGCCGCGGTCTCGACCGCGGCCGTGCGCGTCAACCCCAGGATGCCTGCTTTCATCGCGCTGTACGGAGCGATGGTGGGAACCCCGCGGAGCGCGGAATTGGAGCTGACATTGACGATCGCGCCGCCGCCGGCGCGCTCCATCTCCGGAATCTGATGCTTCATGCACAGGAAGACGCTGAGCAGATCGACTTCGTAGACGCGCCGCCATTCCTCGGCGGAATGCTCGGTCAGCGGCTTCAACGGGGGGCCGACGCCGGCGTTGTTGAAGGCGCAATCGATGCGGCCGAAGGCCTTGATTCCGGCGGCGACGAGGGCGGCGACATCGGCCTCCTTGGATACGTCGCAATGAACATGAACGGCCTCCCCGCCGCGCTCGCGAACCGCTGCGGCCGCCGCTTCGCCGCCCGCGTCGTCGATGTCCGCAAGGACGAGCCTTGCGCCCTCGCGCGCAAAGACGTCGACTGCGCCGCGGCCGATTCCCGAGGCTGCGCCGGTGACGATCGTCACGCGGTCACGAAGCTCGCCGTCCATCGCCCTCTCCTTGGCGCATTGTTCGTCGCCGGCGGCGCGGGCGCAAGGCGCAGGCCAGCGAAGCATCGCCGGTGCGATGAACGCTCAAGCGAAGGGGCGGCCGCAAGCGCGCGATGCATAATGGGTCGCGGCCCTCCATCCGAGCACGCCGCAATGCAGCGAGGAGAGACGCGTGTCCCATCGCCCTGACGGAAGTCCATCCGCATATCGGTGGTACGTGCTCGGCGTCCTCGTCCTGGTCTACATGATGCACCACCTCGACCGGGTGGTGTTCTCGCTGCTGCAGGAGCCGATCAAGGACGAGTTTCAGCTGAGCGACGCGCAGCTGGCCCTGGTTTCTGGAACCGCCTTCGCGATCGCGTTCGGCGTCGCCGGGCTGCCGCTCGGCTATCTCGCCGACCGCCGCAGGCGCGTGACGCTGCTGTCGATCATCGTCTCGACGTGGAGCGGGCTCACGGCGCTGGCCTCCCTCGCCACGCAGTTCAGCCACCTCTTGATCCTGCGCATCATCATCGGGGGCGCGGAATCCGGCAGCACGCCCACCAATCTGTCCCTCATCAGCGACTATTTTCGCGACAAACGCTCGACCGCCATCGGCATCTATATGATGGGCTCGCAGCTCGGAACGCTGGTGGGCTTCGCCATCACCGGCGTGGTGGCGGTGCACTATGGCTGGCGGGCGGCGCTGCTTGCGGCCGGCATACCGGGCCTGTTTCTCGTGCTGCTGCTCCTGCTGACCGTGCGCGAACCGTTGCGCCAGAGCGCGCAGAAGGCCGGATCGTTCGTGGCGGGCCTGCGCGAGATCGGAGGCAATGCGCCGCTCGTGCACCTGATCGCGGCCACCACCATCGCCAACGTCGTCGCGCCCGGCATCTCGATGTGGCTGCCCTCGCTGCTGATGCGCGCCGGCGGCCAGGACATCGGCTGGACGGGGCTGGCGATCGCGTTCACCACAGCGCCGATCGGAATCCTCGGCACGATCATGGCCGGGGCGCTGACCGAGCGGATCGGCGCGACGAGCCCCGCGCGGATGAGCCGGCTCATGGCGCTGATGGCGTTCCTCTACATCCCGGCCATCCTGATCGCCGTATCGGGAGGGCCCTGGGTGATGCTCGCCGGATTCTGCGCCCACCTGTTCTGCCACATGTTCGTGAGCACGCCGGGCTATGCGATGTGCATGAACATCTCTGCGCCGCATGTGCGCGGATCGACGACAGCGATCCTGCAGGTGCTGTCAAACCTGATCGGCTTCGGCGTGGGCCCCATGGTCGGCGGCGTTCTGAGCGACATCCTGCGCCCGCAGTTCGGCGACGATTCGCTGCGCTATGCGCTCGGCATCTACGTCTTTCTGATCCTTTGGGCGGTTTACCATTTGCTGCGGGCGGCGGCGATCTTCTCGCGGCGCGCCAACGCGCCCGTCCAGCCGGCGCCCGCCTGAGGGACGGCTCCTTGCCTGGCGACGCAAGACCGCGCTATGGCCTTAGCCATGAGCAACGCGCGCCTGGACAAGGACGAGGCTGGCGGGCCGCGCGCCATGTCGCGCGTGCTCAAATTGCTGAGCGTCTTGGCCAAGGCGCCTGAAGGCCTGTCGCTGACCGACCTCGCGGCCGCGCTCGACACCGCCAAGAGCACTATGCTCGCCAGCCTCAAGCCGCTTGCGGCGGACGATTTTCTTGTGGTCGAGGGCAATCTCTATCGCCTTGGGCCCCGGGCCTTCCGGCTGGCCGCCGAGATCAGCTCCGCATGGTCGCTGCCGCGAACCCTGCGCGGATATCTGCGCACGCTGGCTGACCGCAGCGGCGAAAGCGTGGGCCTCGCCGTGCTCGACGCGGAAATGCGCCGCTCGGTTTATGTCGACGTGATCGAAAGCGCGCGCCCCGTGCGCTATGCGCTCAAGATCGGCATGAGCGGGCCGCTGCACTCGACGGCGGCGGGGCGCGTGCTGCTCGCGCATCAGCCGGAAGAGTACACGCAAGCGTTTCTGAAGACGGGCAAGCTGGCGGCCTTCACGCCGCGCACGACGACCGACGCCAAACAGCTCGCCGCGCAGCTCGAGCAGGTGCGGCGCGACGGATATTGGCTGAGCATCGGCGAGTCGATCGAGGATTCGGCGGCGATCGCCGCGCCGGTCTTCGGGCCGAACGGCGATATTCTCGCCGCGCTGACGATCGGGGCGCCGTCGGACCGCCTGCAGGCCAATCTCGACGCCCTGCGCGCGGCGCTGCTCGAGGTCGCAGCGCACGCGTCGGGCCGCGCCGAGGGCTGAGGCTAAATGGGCAAGCCCATGAAGCGCATGCCGTTCTCGTACATGATCTTGCGCGTGTCGGCGGGCGAGAGGTTCGCGCAGGCCTCATCGGCGAACAGGCGCGGCTCGGCCACGCCTTCGGAATGGGGATAGTCCGAGCCCATGAGGATCCAGTCGGCGGCGGCGGTCTGCTCCACAAGCAGCGCCAGATCATCCTCGGGATAGGCCACCACGCGCACGTGGCGCATGAAGATGCGGCTGGGGCGCTCGCTCAGCTGGCCGCCCGGCCAATAGCCGTTCTTGGCCATGCCGCGGCACTTGTCCATTTTCACCAGCGCGGCTGGAACCCATTCGGCGCCGTTCTCCGCGGAGAGAATCTTGATGTTGGGAAAGCGCGCGAAGAAGTTCCAGAAAATGAAGCTGGAGATCGTCTCGATCACGGGGCGTTCGCTATAGCCGTGCATCCAGACGAAAGCGGTCTGGCGCAGGCGCGATTTCTGCATCGGCTCGCCCCAGACGGCCATGTGATCCTGCATGTAGATCGCTTCCGAGACGTGGAAGACGATGCTCACCTTCGCCTCGTTGAGAATGGCCCAGAAGCGATCGTGATCGGGATGGGCGGGGGCTTTGCCGTTCACCGGCCCCATCGCATCAGCACCAGGCGCGCGCCGTTCTCCACCGCCCAGCGCGCCTGTTCGCAAGCCTTGTCGACATTCGCCAGGGTGATGATCGGGCAGGAGAAGATGCGATCGGCGTAGTTCAGCCCCCACTGATCCTTCATCCAGCGATTATAGGCCTGGAAGCTCGCGTGGGCGGCGGCGGGATCGTCGAAATAGCTTAGGGCGCTGACGAAATTGCCGGCGTAGAGAATGCTTGAGCGTACGTTCCAGCGATCCAGCAGCTTCACACGCTCGACCGGGTCGGTCATGTCGGCGCTGATCGGCACGCGCATGTCGATCTCGGCCTTGCCCTCCTTCTGCGCGCGCAGCCATTCGTGCAGCTTGCCCGGCGGCGGGATCTTGAAATCCTCGGTCATATATTCGGCGCTGATCTCGACCTTGCGCGGGCCGACATAGAGCGCGAACTGGCCATCCTCGCCGCGACGATAGCCGACGCCGTACTCGGCCTTGAATTGCTCCGGCAGATAGCGCGTGAAGGCGTCGGGCGTTTCGTAGAGGTGGGTGTCTGCGTCAAAGATCGGCCCGGCATAGGCCGAACCCGCGCGGGGCGCGTCGGCTGCTTGCGTCATTGCTCCACCACGATATCGGCCAGCGCGTTGCGCTGTTGCTGGGTCAACGACACCGGCTTGCGCGTCTGGCGGTCGACATAGACGTGGACGAAATGGCCGGTCGCGGCCGGCGCCTCGCTTCCATCCAAGAAGAGCCCGACCTCGAAGCGGAGGCTCTTGTCGCCCATGCGCCCGATGCGCACGCGCGCATCGATGGTCTGGGGAAACTCGACCGGCTGGTGGAACGCGCATTGGCTTTCGACGCACAGGCCGATCGAAGGCGAGTCGGGCAGCCAGACCACGCGCCGCTCGAACAGCATCTTGGTCACGGCCGTATCGAACCAGCTATAATAGATCACGTTATTGACGTGACCGTAGGGATCGCCATCGGCCCAGCGGGTGGGGATGTCGACCTGCCAGCGATAGTTTTCGCGGCGTTCGTGCTTGCTCATGCGTTCTCCAGCCGATGCGTCGCCATAGTCTAGGCGCCGGTGAAGACGGGGGCGCGCTTCTCGATGAACGCATCCACGGCCTCCTTGTGATCCGCGGTTTCGTGCGCGAGAGCCTGGAACGCCGCGGACAGTTCGAGGACGTCGCTGAGGCGCGCGTGCTGGGCTTCGCGCAGCAGCCGCTTCGACAGGCGCACGCTGCGCGGCGGATTGACCGCGATGCGCGCGGCCAGCGCGCGCGCCTCGCGCATGACCTCATCGGCGGGGACCACCTTGTTGACGAGGCCGATGGCCGCGGCTTCGGCGGCGGTGATTGGGTCGCCGGTGAGGATCAGCTCGGCGGCGCGGGCGTAGCCCAACACACGCTGCAGGATCCAGGCGCCGCCGTCGCCGGGCGCGATGCCCAACTTGATGAAGCTGGCGGCGAACTTCGCGTCAGCCGCGGCCACGCGCAGATCGCACAGCGCCGCAAGATCGAGCCCGAGGCCGACTGCGTGGCCGTTGACGGCGGCGATCGTGGCGATTTCGAGATCGGCCAGGGCGCGGGGAATCTGCTGCACGCCGCGGCGATAATTGGCGCGGGTGTCTGCGGGGGTCGCCAGCGGGCCGATGCCGTTGCGATCGCGCATGCTCTGGATGTTTCCCCCAGCAGAGAACGCCGAACCCGCGCCGGTGAGGATCAACACGCTGACTTCAGGATCGGCGTTCGCATCGCGCAGCGCGGCGATCAGCGCCTCGCAATCGACGTGCTCGGCGATCGCGTTTCGCGTCTCGGGACGGTTGAGCGTGACGGTGACGATGCGCCCGTCCTTCTCGGCGACGACAAACGGCTTCGACATCCTGTGTTCCTGTACCGGTCCGGCCGCCTCCCAGTCGCCATAACCAGGGCGACGCGGGCAAGGGGATGCGCAAGCGCGGCCCAGGATATATCGACCAGTCGATACTCCCCGCCCGCCGGGGCCGCTCCGCTTGCCGGCGCCGTCACTTTCCCGACATGCAAGAGGCTCGGACGAAAATGGGGACCCGCAGGCATGCCCTCACAGGCGCTATCGGGAGTGCGAGTGCTGGATCTCAGCCGCGTGCTGGCCGCGCCTCTGGCGGCCCAGATGCTGGGCGACCTCGGCGCCGAAGTCATCAAGGTCGAACGCCCGGGGACCGGCGACGAAGCACGTGACTACGGCCCCCCCTTCCTCAAGGACAGGGACGGCGCGCCGACACGCGACGCCGCCTTCTATCTGAGCGCCAACCGAAACAAGAAGTCGATCACCGTCGATCTCGCCAACCGCGAAGGACAAGACATCATCCGCGCGCTGGCGCAGCGCGCCGACATCGTGATCGAGAACTTCAAGACCGGGACGCTGCGCAAGTACGGGCTCGACTATGAGAGCCTGCGCGCGCTGAATCCGCGGCTCATCTATTGCTCGATCACCGGCTTCGGCCAGACCGGGCCGCTGGCGGAGAAGCCCGGCTATGACGGCGTGTTCCAGGCCATGAGCGGCCTGATGAGCGCGACGGGCCATCCCGACGAAACGCCAGGCGGCGGGCCGCTCAAGATCGGCATCTCGATGGTGGACATTCTCACCAGCCATTACGCCGTCAGCGCCATGCTTGCTGCGCTCTATCATCGCGACCTGCATGACGGGCCCGGGCAATATATCGACCTGGCGCTCCTCGATTGCGGGATCGCCTCGCTTTCGCACTACGCCATGAACTATCTCGTCTCGGGCGTCTTGCCGCCGCGCCGCGGCAATGGCGGCTTCGGCGGCGTGCCGTCGCAGTCGTTCCGCTGCGCGGATCGCGACATCTTCCTTGTCGCGGGCAACGACGCCCAGTTCAACCGTTTCTGCGCGGCGATCGAGCGGAGCGATCTCGCCAAGGACGTCCGCTTTTCAAGCACGCGCGCGCGAATCGAGAACCGCGACGCTTTGCTCGCCATCCTGGACCAGGAGATGCTGCGCCGCCCGGCGGCGGAATGGATCGAACGGCTGGACGCGGCGGAGGTGCCGGCGAGCCTGGTGAACACGCTGGCGGATGCGCTCGAGCACCCGCAAGTGCGCCATCGCGAGATGCTGCAGAGCGTGGAGCATCCTCTCGCCAGCGAGATCCAATTGCTGCGCAATCCGATTCGGCTTTCGGAGACGCCGATCGGAACCTGCAGCGCGCCGCCCGTGGTCGGCCAGCACACCGCCGAGATCCTGCAATCCCTCGGCTATGACGAAGCCAGAATCGCCGACCTGCGCCGGGCGCGCGTGGTCTAGTCCAAATCCTCTCCGCGACAGGAGCCGATCATGACCGACAAGATCATCACCCAGAAGGACGGCGCGGTGGGGCGCCTCATCTTCAACAATCCCGAAAAGCTGAACGCGATCTCGCTGGAGATGTGGGAGGGGCTCGGCCGTGCGGTCGACGTGTTCGAGGATGATCCGGAGGTCCGGGTGATCGTCGTCTCCGGCGCGGGCGGCAAGAGCTTCATCGCCGGCGCAGACGTCTCCAAATACGGCGACGAGCGCATGGGCCGTGAGGCGCAGGAGCATTATGCGCAGACGGGCGAGAAGTCGCTCAAGGCGCTCTACAATTCCAAGAAGGTGACCGTCGCGGCGATCGATGGGTGGTGCATCGGCGGCGGCATCTCGGTGGCCGTGTGCTGCGATCTGCGCTATTGCTCGGACAAGTCGAAGTTCGGCCAGCCCGCCATGCGCTACGGCATCGGCTACCGCTATTCGAGTCTCCGGCGCCTCGTCGACATCATCGGCGTGCCCGCGTGCAAAGACATGCTCCTCGGCGGGCTTCAGTTCGACGCGGAAGAAGCGCTGAAGAAGCACCTCGTCGGCCGCGTCATTCCTGAAGCGGAGTTCGACGCCTGGATCGAAAAGACCGTGAACGGCATCGCCCAGGGCGCGCCGCTCACCGGCCACCAGATCAAGTACACGCTCAACGAAATCTGCAAGGACCCGGGCGATCGCAACACCGAACGCTGCGAAGAGCTCTTCCAGATCTGCTATGCTTCCGACGACTACAAGGAGGGCGTGGCGGCGTTCGCGGAGAAGCGGAAGCCGGTGTTCAAGGGGACGTAAGCGGCGCGAGCATGAATCTCGACTTCTCACCCGAGGAGCACGCTTTCCGCCAGGACGTGCGCGCCTTCATCGACGCCAATCTGCCGGCGGCGACGCGGGCCAAGGTGATGGGCGACCGCCCGCTCGAGAAGGCCGACATCGTCGGCTGGCAGCGCATCCTGAACCAACGCGGCTGGGCGACGCCCTCATGGCCCAAGGAATATGGCGGCCCGGGCTGGAACGCGGTCGAACGCTATATCTTCCTTGACGAGCTGCATCAGGGCGGGGCGCCTGAGCCGCTCTCGTTCAACGTCGCCATGCTGGGGCCGGTCGTCATCGCCTATGGCACGGACGACCAGAAGCGGCGCCTGCTGCCCCGTCTCGCCAATCTCGACGATTGGTGGTGCCAGGGGTTCTCCGAACCCGGCGCGGGCTCCGACCTTGCGAGCCTGACGTGCAGCGCGCGCCGCGACGGCGATCACTACATCGTCAACGGCCAGAAGATCTGGCAGGGCATGGGCCATTGGGCGGATTGGGGATTCTTTCTTGTCCGCACCGATCCCGACGCCCCGAAGAAGCAGGCCGGCATCACGTTCCTGCTGATCGACATGAAGTCGCCCGGCGTGTCGCTCTCGCCGATCATCACGCTGGACGGGCGCCATGAGGTGAATTCAGTCTTCCTCGACGACGTGCGCGTGCCGATCGAAAACCGGCTCGGCGAGGAGAACCAGGGTTGGACTGTCGCCAAGCACCTGCTCGGCAATGAACGCACCAACATCGCGCGCGTCGGCGTCACCAAACGCATCCTGGCGCGCGCGCGCCGCGCCGCGACGGCTACGGGGCTCTTCAGCGCGCCGCTGTTCGCCGCGCGGCTCGCGCGCATCGAGGTCGCGCTGCAAGCCGTTGAGACGTTGCAGCTGCGGGTGCTGGCGGCGCAGATCAAGGACAACAGGCCCGACTCCCGCGCCTCCATTCTCAAGCTGCGCAGCGTCGAGGTGCGTCAGGCGGCGGGCGAGTTGCTGATGGAGGCCTGCGGGGCGCAAGGCCTCTCGTTCGTGCGCTTCGAGGCGGGCGAACGCCCGCCTTTCGACGAGGCCGACGAGGGCTGGTCGGCGAGCGCGGTGTGCTTCAATCTGCGGGCGGCGTCGATCTATGGCGGCGCCAGCGAAGTCCAGCGCAACATCCTCGCCGACACGGTGCTTGGACTGGGGCGCTAGCTGAAAGGCTGCCGTGATGAGCACCCCGCTCGAAGAGCGTATCGACCGAATTGAATCGATCCTCGCGATTCAGCAGCTGGCGATACGCTACGCCATCGCCATCGACAGCCGCGATCTCGACGCTTGGCTCATGCTCTTTCCCGACGACGTCGATTGCGGCAGGCGCGGGCGCGGACGCGAGGCGCTGCGCGGCTTCATCGCCCCGTTGCTGAAGGATTTCTACCGCAGCGTCCACCTCATCTGCGGCCATCAGATCGACTTGACGGGGCCCGACCAAGCCACAGGACGGGTCTATTGCCGCGCCGAACACGAGCGCGGCGAGGAATGGATCGTGCAGGCGATCTGCTATTTCGACGCCTATGTGCGCCAGAACGGCGTCTGGTATTTCGCCCGGCGCGAGGAAGATTTCTTCTATTCAGCTGACGCGCTGGAGCGGCCCCAGCAGGCGGAATTCACGCGCTGGCCGGGACCGGCGCCGAAGTTCCAACCGAAGATGATGGTGTCGCGCTTTCCGACTTGGCGCTCGTTCTGGGCAGATTGCGCGGACGACGCGCTGAGCACGGTGACCCGCCAGCCGGGGCCGCGGCGGGACTGACCGGGCCATCACGCCTGCGATAACGCCACTGATGGACCCAAAAAGCCGTCTGATCGGCCCCGCTGGACAGCGCCGAAAAATTGACGCTGCGGGCGGCCGGGCGTATGGTTTTCTGAACATCGTTCGAAAATCCATACTCCGAGGGCGGGCATGAGGAAATACCTCCGCAGTACCGATCATCTCCTGTTCGAGGCCCAGAACCGGATCGCGCGCATCACCCTCAATCGCCCGGAAAAGCGCAACGCGCTGTCGCCGGCGATGCTCGCGGAATTGAGGGACGCGCTGATCGAAGCGGACGCGTCAGTCGATGTGAACGTCGTCATCCTGGAGGGCGCGGGCAAGGATTTCTGCGCCGGCTACGATCTCGCCGGCGCCTATGCCGGCTACAAGGACGGCGAAGGGCCGCCCTGGGACGAGGCCGCGTATCGCACGCACAACGCCTCGCTCGATGACGATTGCTGGAACATGGAGCAGACGCAGCAGCTGACGCTGGCGCTGTTCGACATGCACAAGCCGGTGATCGCGAAGGTGCAGGGCAATTGCATGGCCGGGGGCACCGATCTGGCGCTCATGTGCGATTTCATCATCTGCGCCGAAGAGGCCAAGATCGGCTTTCCGGCGACGCGCGCCAACGGCACGCCGCCGAACCAGATGTGGGTCTATCATGTCGGCCCGCAATGGGCGAAACGGCTGATGATGACCGGCGATTGCCTGTGGGGCCGCGACGCGGCGCGCATCGGCCTTGTGCTCGACGCCGTGCCCGCCGCCGAACTCGACGACGCGGTCAACGAACTCGCGCGGCGGATCAGCTTCGTCGATGCGGAGCTGCTCTCCGCGCACAAGCGCATCGTCAACGCCGCGCTCGAACTGCAAGGCGCAAAGACCTTGCAGCGCTTCGCCGTGGAGATGGACGCGCGCGCGCACCTCTCGAAGGGCCCGCGGCGCACCCAGTTCAAGGCCGACATGGCTGAACACGGACTGAAGACCGCGCTCAAGAACCGCGACGAACCGTTCGGCGACGGAATGGTCAGTGCGCATTGGCTGAAGAAGTGACGAAGGAAACCGCTGTGTCCGAAGAGTTTCTGATCGACGAGCCGATCGAGGGCGTGAAGCGCATCACGCTCAACCGCCCGGAGTCCATGAACGCGTTCACATTCCCAATGTACACGCGCTTCATCGAGATCCTGAACGCGATCAAGTTCGATCCGGCGACCCGCGTCGTCATCCTGACCGGGACCGGCAAAGGCTTCTGCACCGGGCACGATCTGCGCGCCGGGGGCTCGCCCGCCTGGGTCGATCCCAATGTCGGCAAGGCCTATTCCACCAAGTACACGATGAGCGTGCTGGCGCAAATTCCCCCGCTCATGCGCTCGCTGCCGCAGCCGATCATCTGCGGCGTCAACGGCACGGTCGCGGGCATGGGCTACGCGCTGCCGCTCGCAAGCGACATCGCCATTGCGGCCAAGTCGGCGAAGTTCGTCAACTCGATCCACAACGCCGCCACCGGCTGCGAACTCGGCATGAGCTACATGCTGCCGCGCGCGGTGGGCCCGCAACGCGCCGCCGAGATCCTGCTCACCGCGCGCACGGTGTTCGCCGATGAGGCCGAGCGCATCGGGCTCGTGCTGAAGACGGTCGCGGACGAGGACCTGCAGGACGCCTGCCTCGACCTCGCCAAGGCGATCGCGGTCAATGTGCCGCTCGGCGTGTGGACCACCAAGCAATCGATGTGGCTCAACGAGAACGCCGGCAGCCTCGAACAAGCGATGGAGGTGGAAACGCGCGCCGTGTTCATGGCGCAATCCACCGAGGACGCGGCCGAGAAGCGCAAATCCTTCCTCGAAAAGCGCGCGCCCAAGTTCAGCAACAAATGAGCGGCGGAGACGGCGTTTTGACCTTCGAAACCATCCTCTATCAGGTCGAAGACGGCGTGGCGACGATCACGCTCAATCGTCCCGACGTGTTCAACGCCATGAACCCGCTGATGACGGAGGAGCTGATCGCCGCGTTCGACCGCGCCGACGCGGATGACGCCGTGCGCGCGGTGATCGTCACCGGCGCCGGCAAAGGCTTCTGCGGGGGCGCCGATCTCTCCAAGGGCGCCTCCATCTTCGACAAGAACAGCCGCGCCGACTCGCCCATGCGAGAGGACGGCACGTTCGACTACAGCAAGGAATCGGCGCGCGACGGCGGCGGCAGGCTCGCGCTGCGCATCTTCCAGAGCCTCAAGCCGGTGATTGCGGCGGTGAACGGGCCCGCGGTGGGCGTGGGCGCCTCGATGATCCTGCCGATGGACATCCGCCTCGCCAGCGAGACGGCGAAAGTCGGTTTCGTCTATGCGCGGCGCGGCATCGTGTTCGAGTGCTGCTCCTCCTACTTCCTGCCGCGCATCGTCGGCATCAGCCGCACGCTCGAATGGTCGCTCAGCGGGCGCGTGATGCCGGCCGAAGAACTCAAGGCCGGCGGCCTCTTCCGCGACGTGCTGCCGGCGGATCAGCTCATGCCGGCGGCGCGCGCGATCGCGCGCGAGATCGCCGAGCACACGTCTCCAGTGTCGGTGGCGTTGATGCGGCAGATGGCGTGGCGCGGGCTCTCCATGGAGCATCCGATGGAGGCGCATCGCATCGAAAGCCGCGGCATCTGCACGCGCGGCAAGAGCGCCGACGCCAAAGAAGGCGTGCAGTCGTTCCTCGAAAAACGGCCGCCGAACTTCCCCGGCAAGGTCTCCACCGACATGCCTGATTACTTCCCGTGGTGGGAAGAGCCGAAATATTTCTAACGCTGAGATGACGAGCCCATGAAGACGGCCATCACTGAACTCTTCGGCGTCAAGTATCCCATTTTGCTGGCCGGCATGGGCCGCGTCGCGCTGCCGAACATGGTGGCGGCCGTGTCCAACGCCGGCGGCCTGGGCGTCTTGGGCGCCGGTTCATCGCCGCCGGACCTGACGCGCGAAATGATCCGCGAGATCCGCACGCTCACCGACAAGCCCTTCGGCGTGAACGCGCCGCTGATGATCCCCAACGGCAAGGAGAACGCCGAGGTCGCGCTGCAGGAGAAGGCGCCGATCATCAATTATTCGATGGGGCGCGGCGATTGGATCGCAAAGGCCGCGCACGCCTATGGCGGCAAGGTCATGGCGTCGGTCACCAATGTCCGCTTCGCCGAGCGCGCGCAGGCGCATGGCGCCGACGCCGTCATCGCCGCGGGCATGGAGGCCGCCGGGCACGCGGGCGACGTGACGACGTTCGTGCTCATTCCGCGCCTGGTCGAGACCCTCAGAATCCCGGTGATCGCGGCCGGCGGCGTCGCCAATGGCGCAGGCCTCGTCGGCGCGCTGGCGCTTGGCGCGGCCGGCGTCTCGATGGGCACGCGCTTCCTGCTCACCCAGGAAAGCCCGCTGCATCCGAACTTCAAGCAAGCCGCGCTCGGCCTCGACGTTTCCGACACGATCTTCTCGGACCGTTTCGACGGCGTCTTCAACCGCGTGATGAAGACGCCCGCCGCTGTGCGCGCGGAAAAGACCTGGATGAATCCGTTCCAGGTGTTCCTCGATTCCTTCGGGATCGCGCGCGAGCTGCGCACGCCCTATCTCAAGCTTTTCGCGCAAGTGATCACCGCGGGGCCCAAACAGACGCTCGAACTCATGCGCATGTCGCAGATGCTGAAGATGCATACGATCACGCTGACGACCGGCGACATCGACGCCGGCATGACCGCGAGCGGGATGTCGGTCGGCCTCGTGCACGACGTGCCCACGATCGCAGAGCTGATGGAGCGCATGGTGGCCGAAGCGAAATCAGCGCACGCGCGCCTGAACGCCAGCATGGAAGATGCGCCGCCCGTTCCCGCCCTCGCCGAGAACGCCGCATAAGGAGGAGGATCCGCGATGAGGATTGAGGCCAAGCCGATCGAGCCGTTCGGGCGGGAGGTTTCCGGCGTCGATTTCACCCGTCCCTTCACGGCGGAGGAAAAGGCCGCCATCCGCGCGGCTTGGGTGGAGGGCGGCATCGCGATCTTTCGTGATTGTCCATCGGAGGACGCGCACCTCGCGCTAAGCCGCTGCTTCGGCGAGCCCGAGCCGTCGGCGACGAAGAAGCTCAATCTCGATCGCAACCCCTACATCATGGCGCTTGATCAGGACGAGAAGACGCCGGTCAACATCTACGAGGTCGACGGCGAGCGGCGCACCGGCTGGCTCGGCTGGCACTGGGACCAGGCGTTCATGCCCGAGATCGTGCGCGGCGCCGCCTTGCGTATGCTCGTGCCGGCGCGCGTAGCCGGCGAAACCGGCTTCATCCATGCGGGCGACGCCTATGACCGCCTGCCGCAATCGACCAAGGAGCGCATCGAAGGGCTCGAAGTCGTCTACCATTTCAACGGCGCCCAGGAACAGAACCGGTTCGGCTTTCCCAAGTCGCTCCGCCTCGTGGAACGCGACGCCGAGCAGGCCGCTTCGATCGAAAAGTACACGCGCGAATTCCCTCCCGTCGTGCATCCGCTGGTGATCACGCAACCGGAATCGGGGCGCCGGCTCCTCAAGCTCTCGCCCATGCATGCGCGCTCCATCCTTGGAATGGCGCAGGCCGAGAGCGACGCCCTGCTCCATATGCTCGCCGAACATCTCGTCGATCGGCGCTACGCCTATTTTCACAGCTGGCGCGAAAACGACGTCGTCGTGTGGGATAACTGGTCCGTCATCCATTGCGCCAACGGCGTGCCGCCGGGCGTCATCCGGCGCGCACAGCGCACCACCATCCTGGGCGACTACAAGCTCGGCCGCTATCTCGACCCCGCCAAGCGGCTGAGCGATCATGCCGCCCGCCTCGTAGATTGAGCGTCCCATGTCTGTGCGGCAAGAATTGCTCGACGCGATCGTAACGCCCGGCGTGTTCGACCGCCCGTATCCCGATCTTCAATCCAAGCAGCTGGAGGCGGCGCGTGCGCTGTTCGCCGAGCGCAAGGAGCAGATCGGCCTCTTGCGCCGGCGCGCGCAGGACGCTGGCGTAACCGAGATCGCCTCGCTCGCCGATCTCGTCCCGCTGCTGTTTGCGCACACGGCGTACAAATCCTATCCGCAATCTTTCATCGACCAAGGGCGCTGGGACCGCATGGGGCAATGGCTGCAGACGCTCTCCGTCGACCGCACAGACAATGTCGATGTGAGCGGCGTGCGCGACGTCGACGACTGGATCCATCGCCTGCGCGAGGCCGGCCACATGGTGCTCGCCACATCGGGCTCGAGCGGCAAGTGCTCCTTCCTCAATCATACACGCGGCGACAGCGCCATGAAGCGGCGCCATGCGTCGGTCGCGGTCGGATGGCCGTTCGTGCGCGGCGCGCAGGACCGCGCATGCTTCTTCCTTGGCCCGAGCGAAGGGCCGAACAGCGCCATCGAGGCGGCTCAGAACAACGCCGCCAATTTCGGACGCCCCGGCGACATCCACTTCCTCACCGACGAACCGCTGCTGATGAGCGACATCAGCCGCGCCGCCGCGTTGCGCACGCGTATGGCCGAGGGCACGGTGACGCCCGGCGAGATCGAGGCGTTCGAGGCGGACTCGCGCGCCAAGGCCGCGCGGATGGATGCGGCGCTCGACGCGATGACGGAGAAGATCCTCGCGCGCCGTCACGAGCCGATCTATCTCACAGGCCTGTGGGCGCAGCACATGATGATCATCGCGCGCGCGCGCAAGCTCGGCGTGGGCGACGGCGAGTTCCATCCGCAGAGCGTCATCAGCGCCGGCGGCGGCGTCAAAGGCGTGGCGCTGCCGGAGGACTACAAGGAGCAGGTCGCGCGGTTCTATGGCGACGTGATCCGACCGACGGCGTATGGGATGACGGAGATGGCGCAAATGATGCCGCGCTGCGAGCACATGCGCTATCACCGCCCGCCCGGCCTCATCTGGCTTCTGCTCGATGCGGCTGGCGAGCGCCTGCTCAGCGCCGAGGATGGCCACAACGGGATTGTCGAGGGCCGCTTCGGCTTCCTCGATCTTCTCTATGAAGGCCGCTGGGGCGGCCTGATCAGCGGCGACAAGGTGAGCATCGATTTCGCGCCGGAATGCCCGTGCGGGCGGCCAGGCCCCACCATTCTCGACACCATCACCCGGTTCTCGCAATCCGGCGATGATCACATCGGCTGCGCGGGAACGATCGATTCCTATATCCGGAGCTCGCTGACGTCATGAACGTCCAAGCCAAGCCGCCGCCGCTGCCGGCGCCGCACGTCGTCAAGGGCGAGGCCGTCTTCGGCGTCGAAGCGGATTACGGCCGCTTCGCCACGCCGAAGCTTGATCTTGATGCGATGGTCTGGCCGCGCAACGAACCTGCGCCGGCGCGCGATGTTCCGGTCGCCGAGATCATGGACGTGCTCGTCGCCGTCGGCGAGCGATTGATGAGCGATCCGGACGGATCGCTCGCGGAGGCGCTCGAGCGCAGCGTGAAGACCAATCCGTTGCCGCGCGACGTGCTCGAGCGTTCGTACGCGGATCTTGGGCGCATCTTCAATCGCCGCGCGATGATGTTTCAGATCGAGCAAGAACTGGGCGGCGCCGACGTGATCGACGGCTGGCGGGAAGTCGCCACGCCATCGGGGCGGCTGGCGCGCATACGCGCGTTCCCTACCAGGCTCGCGCACATCATCGCCGGCAATGCGCCGGGCGTGGCGGCGCAGTCGATCATCCGCGGAGCGCTGACCAAGTGCGTCAATCTGATCAAGCTGCCGTCCAACGATCTCTACAGCGCCACCGCGATCCTGCGCGCGCTCGCAGCCGTGGCGCCCAGGCATCCGGTGACGCGCTCGTTCTCGGCTGCGTACTGGCGCGGCGGCGACGCCAGCGTCGAAGGGCGGCTCTTCCGGCCGCAATTCTTCGACAAGATCGTCGCCTGGGGCGGGGAAAGCACGATCCGCGGCGCGCTCAAATATGTCGGCCCCGGCTTCGAACTGGTGGCGTTCGATCCGAAAACCTCGATCTCGCTGATCGGGCGCGAGGCGTTCGCTTCCGACGCCACGCTCGACGACGTGACGAGCCGCGCGGCGCTCGATGCGACGCTGATGAACCAGCAGGCGTGCGTGTCCAGCCGGTTCCAGTTCGTCGAAGGCGCGGGGGAGGACGTCGATCGCTATTGCGCGGCGCTGCAGGCCAAGCTCGGCGAGGAGCGGCCGACCTCGTCACGCACGCCGATTCCGCTGGCCGGCGATATTCGCGACGAGTTGGATGGGCTGCGCGCGTTTGAGGACGAATACCGGGTGTTCGGCGGCTATGACGGGCGCGGCCTCGTCGTGCGCTCGGACGCGCCGGTCGACTTCTATCCCGACAACAAGATCGTCAATGTGGTGCGCGTCGCGGACCTCGCCGAGGCGGTGCGCCATGTCAGCGTTGCGACGCAGACGGTGGGCGTCTTTCCTGCGCGGCGGCGCATAGAACTGCGCGATGCGCTGTGCTCAGCCGGCGCGCAACGCGTGGCCGCGCTCGGCCTGGCGCAACCCGAAACCGGCCTGCCGCATGACGGATTCTATCCGCTGCACCGGTTCGTGCGCTGGGTCACCGACGAGGGCGAGCGGGACTGAACGGCGCCTACGCGCCCTCCTCGTCGGCCAGCCATTCGCGGAACTTCTGGAAGTGCCGTGTCCTGTCGCGCAGGGCGAATTCTCCGCGAGCGCGCGAGAGCACGACGCCGGTGGAGAGCAGGATCAGTTCGCCGGCGTTGAGCCAGCGATTGCGCTCCACCTTCTCGCGCCAGGCGACCAGCTTCAGCGGCCGCTCGATCGGCACGGGACGGAGGAAGTCGACGGTAAGGCTCGCCGTCACCGTCATGAGCCCCGACAGCAGCGCCAAATGGCCCAAGGCCTCGTCCATCGCCGACGCCGTCCAGCCGCCGTGCGCGACGCCCGGGCCGCCTTCATGATCGCGCGGGCAAGCCAGCAGCGTCTCGCTGCGAAACGGACCGATCAGCGCCTCGCTGGTGAGGCCGAGACGGCAATGTCCCTGACGCAGGCATTCCGCGCACAGAACCACATCGCCTCCCGGCGCGCGCGGCGCCGCCGGCGCCTCGGCGGGCGATGGAGAATCATCGGTCATTCCGCCTACGCCCCCCGCCGCGGCGCCTTGATGACGATCCCGCCGCGCCCGCCGGCGACGAGTTCGTCCAGCTGCGCGCGAAGATGGCGGCGCCACCATTTCTCCGCCCCTTCGCGATCGCGTTCGCGCAGCAGCTCGATGAGCCGCTCCTTGGCGCGGATATGGCCGCGGCGCCCGCGCGCGGCTTCTTCGCCCTCGTAGATGAGGACATTGCCGATCTGCTCGGATTGCGCGCGCATCAGCTCACCCAAGATCTGCACGAACATGGAGAGAGTCGTGTTGGCGCAGATGTCGGCGAGGATCTGGTAGAAGCGCTCATGCTCGCGCGCGAACGCGTGCACGTCCTCCACCAGCGTCGCCTGCTGCGCGGCCGATTGCGCCAGGCGCTGGATATCCTTCATGGCCGCCGTATCGGCGATGAAGCCCATGATGCTGGGTTCGATCGTCAGCCGCGCGACCGAGAAGTCCGCCTGGCTCGCGCCATGCGCTTCGAGATAGACGCCGGTATGCTCGGCCACCATGGCCGCGCCGGGCACATTGTAGCGCGCGCCGCCCGAGGCGCCGCGGGCGATGCGGACGAGGTGCTTGGCCTCCAGGATGCGCATGGCCTCGCGCACGGTGGGACGCGAGGCCTGGAAGCGCGCGCGCAATTCCGGCTCCGAAGGCAGCGCATCGCCGTGGCGAAGATTGTTGCGGCGGACATAGTCACGCACCCAATCCGCAATCAATTCAGCGGTTTTCGGCACTTTGAGGCTGTCGCCGAGGGGCGCCGCCCCCACCCCCGCAGACCGGGCCGCATGCTTCGTCATCGCCATTGTGATGCAATTATATATATAATTGACATTCCCGCAAGGGCCGGCGAGATTGCCAGGACGCACAGGAGACAGCGATGCCCCCCGCCGACGACAAGATCTGGGTGAACTCCGCCGACAGCCATGTCTGGGAGCCGCCGACGCTCTGGGAGGAGAACCTCCCCGCGCACTTGAAGTCGCGCGGTCCGCGGGTCGACCGGCGCGAGAAGGCGGACGTCTATATCGTCGACAATGAAGAAGTGATCTTCATGAAACCCGACATGCTCGATGCGATCTCGCCGCCGGGCATGATGAATCTCGATCTTCGCATGGCCGATCTCGACCAGCAGGGAATCTGGGCGGAAGTCGTATTCGCCTCGACCGGGCTGTGGATGACGGTGATGACGGACCGCGAGCTGCAGCGCGAATGCACCCGCGTGTGGAACGACTGGGCGCATGCGGAGCTGATCAAGCGGTCCGAGCGCTATCTGCCGGCGGCGATGCTCTCCTCGATCAATGTCGAGGATGCGGCTGCGGAAGCCGAACGCGTCGCCAAGCTGGGGTTCAAAGTCCTGGCGTTCCCGACGACGCTGGTGGGCGGCGGCGAATACAACAATCCGGAGTTCGACAAGGTCTGGGCGGTCGCGCAAGAGGCCGGACTGGTGATCTCCTTCCACGTCGGCACCGGGACGAAGGATCTCGTCGTCACGCGCGGCCCGGGCGGCGCCATCATCAATTATTGGGAGACGACCGTGCCGGCGCAGCGCTGCGTCGTGCACATGGTGTCGAGCGGCGCGCTCGACCGGTTTCCCAAGCTCAAGGTCATGACGGCCGAAGCCGGGGCGTCGTGGATGCCGGCGCTCGGCGACCGTCTGGATGAAGCCTACCGCCAGCACGGGCGCTGGATGAAGCCGAAGCTCGAGCGGCTGCCGAGCGACATCCTGAAGGCGCAGGTCTATTCATCGTTCCAGCATGACGAAACCGCCGTGCCGACCGCCATCCACAGCGACTACAAGAACATTCTCTGGGGATCGGACTATCCGCACCTCGAAGGCACCTTCCCGCGCACGCAGGAGGTGTTGCGCGAACTCTTCAAGGACGTGCCCGACGCCGTGCGCCATCGCGTGACGCTAGGCGCGTTCGAGGAATTGTTCGGCGTGCGCATGCCGGCGGCCCTGGCGGCATGAAGCCGCGCCCGCGCCAGGCGGCGATCGTCGGGCTCTACGTCACCAAGCAGGCGCGCCGTCTCGAGGGCCGTACCGAACTCGATCTCCTGATGGAAGCCGCGGACGGCGCTCTCGCCGACGCGGCGCTCGACGCGCGCGACGTCGACGGCGCGGCGATCGCCTGGCCGGGGCCGGGCGGCGTGCCGAACGAAGTCGGCAGCTGGGCCTCATACTTCAAGACGCCGCTGGCGTTCACCAGCGAACACTGGAGCGACTGCGCCGGCGCGCGCGGCATCCTCAAGGCGGCCGCGGCGATCGAAGCGGGCCTCTGCGACATCGTGGTGCTCGGCAGCGGCACGGCGGGCCAATTCACGTCTGGCTCCGTCGGGGTCGGCGACGGCATCGAGTTCGCCGATGTCTATGGCTCGACGGCTATGGCGCAGTTCGCCTTGGTGATGCGCCGATACATGCATGAGTATGGCGTCGGACCCGAGCCGTTCGCGCATGTCGCGGCGACGATCCGCAATCATGGCCATGTCAATCCGGAGGCGGTGATGTACGGCGCGGGGCCCTACACCGCCGCCGACGTCCTGGCTTCGCCGCTCATCGCTGCGCCGCTGCACCGGCTGGAATGCGCGCTGGTCGCAGAAGGCGCGTGCGCGATCGTGCTGACGACGCTCGAGCGTGCGCGCGATCTGCCGCACGCGCCGGTGCTCGTGCTCGGCGGAGGCATGGAGTTCCATGGCGCGGCCTACGCCAATCCCCCGCTGCTGCGCGAGATGGGGATGATGGGACAGGAGGCGGTCAAGCGGACGTTCAGCGCCGCCGGCGCAACGCCCCGGGATGTCGATGTGTTCTGCCTCTACGACGCTGTGGCGTTCGAAGTGGTCCGCCAGTTCGAGATGCTCGGCTTCTGCCGGCCTGGCGAAGGCGGCGCCTTCACCGCGGGCGACCGGCTGACGCTGCAGGGCGATTGCCCGACCAATCTCGACGGCGGCATCCTTTCGCATTCCTGGATCGGCACCGGCCAGCTCACCTTGAAGGCGATCGAGTGCGCGCGCCAGCTGCGCGGCGGCTGCGGAGCGCGCCAGGTCGAGGGCGCCGAACTCGCGCTGGCGACGAATGCGGGCGCCGGCGCCCGGCATATCGAAATGGCCCTGTTTGGGCGGGCGTGAGCGCTCCGCGCCGGGGACTGATCGAAAGGCCGATGTTTCGGTGCGATTGCTTTCGCCGGCGTTTGCGGTTCGTGTAGCCTTGGCGTTCGCGCGGATTGGCGCAGGCGGGAAGCGGCATGGGCGACGGGTTGCACGAACATAGCCTGATCGGCGTCCTTGAAGAGCTCGCCCGGAGCCGGGCCGGCCATACGGCCTATGTCGACGGCGCGAAGCGGATCTCCTATCGCGAGGCGCGTGAACGCGTGCACCGGCTCGCCAATGCGTGGGCGGCGATGGGGGTCGGCGCCGGCGACCGGGTGCTCTGGCTGGCGCAGAATTCCTATCGCGTGGTCGAAGGCGTCTGCGCCGCGAGCTTGCTCGGGGCGATGTTCTGCCCGGCCAACTGGCGCCAAAGCCCGGAAGAGATGGCGTTCGTCATCGACGATTTCTCACCGAAGATCGTGATCTGGCAGGAGGAGGAGATCGGCGAGGCCGTGCGCGGAGCGCGTGCGCTCGCTGCGCATCGCGACGCGGTCTGGATTCAACAGGACGGCGTTGACGAGTATGAGCCGCTGATCGCAGGCGCCGACGCCGCGGAAGGGCGCCATGCGAACGATCCGACCAAGCCTGCGCTCGTGGTCTACACCGCCGCCTTCGAGGGCGCGCCAAACGGCGCGATGCTGAGTCAGCGCGCGATTCTCACGCAGAGCCTTGTCGTGCAGTTCGTGCAGGATTTGACGCCGAGCGCTGTGTTCCTCAATTCCGGCCCGATGTTCCATGTCGGCACGCTGATGACGACGTTCGCCGTCTTCACACAGGGCGGAACCAATGTCTTCGTGCGGCGCACGGACGCAGAGCAATTGTGCACGACGATCCACCAGGAGCGCTGCACCTTCGCGTTCCTGATGATGAAGGTCTGCGAAGACATCGTGAAGCTCAACGCCGACGGGCGCTACGACCTCAAATGTCTCACTTCGCCCCCGTTCTTCCCCGAATGGGACGCGATGGTGACGATCAATCCGCGCGACACCCGCAACACCGCCTACGGCTACGGCCAGACCGAAGTGAACGGACTGGTGAGCTGGACGTTCTACAACGCGCCTGGCGACAAGGGCGTAAGCGGGCGCCCAGCGCCGGGCACGCAAATCCGCATCGTCGACGCCGACGATCAGGAGGTCGCGGACGGGGAAGTGGGCGAGATCGTCGTCCGCGGGCCCACGGTCATGTGCGGTTATTGGAACCGGCCGGCGTTGAACGCACAACGCCAGCGCAACGGCTGGCACCACACCAACGACCTCGGCCGGCGCGAGGCCGACGGCTCGCTGTCTTTCGTCGGCCCGAAGACGCAGATGATCAAGTCCGGCGCGGAGAACATCTATCCGGCCGAGGTCGAAGGCTGTCTGCGGCGCCACGAAGCCGTCGCCGACGCCGCGATCATCGGCGTGCCTGATCCGCTGTTCACGCAAAGCGTGAAGGCGATCGTGCAGCTGCGCGACGGGGCTTCGTGCACCCCAGGCGATTTGATCGAGCATTGCCGCCTCCATCTTGCGTCCTACAAGAAACCGCGGACGGTCGAGTTCATCGACGCCTTGCCGCGCACGAAGGCCGGCGGCGTCGACTACCGGGCGCTGGATGAGCGGTTCGGCGGCGGGAACTATCCCGGCCAAGCATGGCAGACCACGCGCCGTGCTTGAGCCGCCGCTCACCGCCTATGCGCTCAAGCCGACGCCGCTGACGCAGCCGTTCTGGGACGCCGCGCGCGAGCGCCGCCTCGTCGTGCAGCATTGCCGCACTTGCTCGAAAAAGTTCTTTCGCCCGGAAATCGCCTGCCCGCATTGCCGCGCGCGGGACTGGGAGTGGGTGGAAAGCACGGGCAAGGGAACGCTCTACAGCTTCGCCGTCATGCATCGCGCGCCGTCTCCGGCGTTTAAGGCGCCGTTCATTTTTGCGGCGATCGAGATGGATGAGGGCTGGGTTCTGTTCTCCAACCTGATCGGGCTGGAGATCGAAGAGGCGGAAATCGGCATGGAGGTCGAGGTCTGCTTCCATGCCGTCTCGGATGAGCTGACTGTGCCGCTCTTCCGTCCGGCGCGGCGATGAATGCGCCCGTCTCGGTGCGCGTCGAGCAGCGCATCGCCTTCGTCGCCATCAACAATCCGCCGGTCAATGGACTGAGCCACACGGTGCGCGAAGGCCTGTTCGACGCGTTCAACGCCGTTCGCTCCGACGACGGCATCGACGGCGTCGTGCTGCATGGACATGGGCCGTGCTTCTCGGCCGGCGGCGACATCCGCGAGTTCGGAACGCCGGCGGCGAGCGTCGATCCCGGGCTCTCGAAGGATGTGCACCCGGCGATCGAAGGCTGCGGTAAGACTGTCGTCGCCGCGATCCACGGCTATGCGCTCGGCGGCGGACTGGAGACGGCCATGGCCTGCCACGTTCGCGTTGCGGCGGCGGGCGCGCGCGTGGGGCTGCCGGAGGCGCGCCTGGGCGTCATTCCGCTTTCGGGCGCACAGCGCCTGCCGCGTCTCATCGGGGTGGACGCAGCGATCGACATGATCCTAACCGCGAACGACGTGCGGGCCGAAGAGGCGCCAGCCGGGCTGATCGACGCCATCGTCGAGGAAGCCGCGCTGCTCGACATCGCCGCGCGCCATGCGCGCAAGCCAATGCGGGCGCTGGTGCGGGAGCGGCCCTTCCCGGCGGATCGTGGCGCATTCGCACGTGCACGCGCCGCGATCGCCGCGGGCGCCTATCCGCCGTTCGCCGCGCGCCTGCTCGACGCGATGGCGTGCGGGCTGGGCGTCTCGTTCGACGAAGGATTGCGCGGCGCGCGCGCCATTTACGACGCGACGGTGAATTCCGCCGCGTCGCGCGAAGCGAGAGCCGCCTTTCTCGCGGCTCGTTCGGCTCATTCGAGGAAGCAGACAACATGACCATCGACCTTTCGGGCCGCGTGGCGCTCATCACCGGCGCATCCTCAGGCTTGGGCGCGCATTTCGCGACGGTCCTGGCCGCAGCCGGCGCCAAGGTGGCCGCATGCGCGCGGCGCACGGACAGGCTGCAAGCGCTGGCGCAGCGCATTCGCGGGGCGGGCGGCGTCATCGAGCCGATCACGATGGACGTGGAGGATTCGGCCTCGATCGTCGCGGGGTTCGATGCGGCGGAGAAAGCGCTCGGCCCCGTCGACATCACCATCGCCAACGCCGGCTTGAATGCGCAAGGCGCATCAACCGAACTCGACGCGGACGCGCTCGCGCAGCTCGTTCGCGTCAACATCCAGGGCGTCTATCTCACAGCGCGCGAAGCGGCGAAGCGTCTGATCGCCGGCGCCGATCCAGCACGCGGAAGGATCATCCTTCTCGGATCGGTGGGCAGCCAGAAGCCGTTGGCGGGGCTGACGGCGTACTCGATGTCGAAGGCCGCGGTGGCGATGATGGGCAAGGGGTTGGCCCGCGAGTGGGCGCGTTACGGCGTGACCGTCAACACGATCTGTCCCGGATGGATCGCCACCGAACTCAACGCCGAATGGCTCGCCGGCGAAGGCGGGCAGAAGCTGGTCAAGACCTTTCCGCGCCGGCGCGTCATGGCGGCGGACGGACTGGATGGGCTTGTGCTCCTTCTCGCCTCGGACGCTTCGGCCTCGATCACCGGCGGCGTGTTCGCCGCCGACGAAGGCCAGGCGCTGGCCTGAAATCTCGGAGCCCGGCCGCCTCCTCCTCGTTGCGACCGGCGGCGCACTCCGCGAAGCGCGCCAAATGCTGATCTGAGGAGCCGAACAGGCCGCGCACCAGCGCCAGGCGCTTGAGGTAGTGGCCGACGATATATTCCTCGGTGACGCCGATGCCGCCGTGCAATTGCACGGCCTGCGCCCCGACGAAGAATCCTGCCTCTCCGATCTGCGCCTTGGCGGCGGAAACGCCGCGGCGGCGTTCCAGAACATTCTCAAGAGCGAGCGCGGCGATGCCGCGATAGAGCATAGAGCGCGCCAGCTCGGTCTCCACCAGCATGTCGGCCATGCGGTGCTGCAGCGCCTGGAACGTGTTGAGCGTGACGCCGAATTGCTTGCGCGTCTTGAGATAGTCGCGCGTGATCCAGAGCGCCGCGTCCATGGCGCCGACGGCCTCTGCGCAAAGCCCGATGACGCCATAATCCAGCGCGTAATCGATCGCGTCAGCCGCATCGCCGCCGGCGCCGATCAAGGCGGACGCCTCCACCTCAACGCCCCTCAGCGTGAGATCGCTGACGCGGCGGCCATCGACGGCGTGGTAGTTCACCCGCTCGACGCCGGGCGTGTGCGCTGGAACCGCGAACAGGCTTTCGCCGGCGCCGTCGCGCGCGGAAACCAGAAAGACGTCCGCCGCCTGTCCGCCCAGAACAAAGACCTTGCGGCCGTCCAGGCGATAGCCGGCCTTGGTCTTCGTCGCCTTCGCAGCGAGGTCCGGCGCGAAGGCGTGCTGGGCGGTCTCGCCATGCGCCAAGGCGGCGATGGAGGTTCCATCAAGCAACGGGGACAGGAGCTTGTCGCGCTGCTCAGGCAGGGCCAGACGCGCAATCGCCTGCGTAGCGATAACCGCGCTGGAAAGGAACGGCGCAACGACAAGCGCGCGCGCCAATTGCTCCAGAATGATGGCGTTTTCGATCGGGCCGCCGCCGAAGCCGCCGACTTCTTCGGCAAGGCCGGCGCCAAGCCAGCCCAGTTCGGCGAACGTCGCCCAATGGGCGCGATCGAAGCCGGCCTCGGTGCGCAAAAGCGCCTGGCGCTTCTCGAACGGATACTCCCGCTCGCAGAAGCGCTTGACGCTGTCCTGCAGGCTTTGCTGCACGTCCGAAAAGTCGAAGTCCATGATCTACAGCCCCAGGACGGCTTTCGCGATGATGTTGCGCTGAATCTCGTTCGAGCCGCCATAGATCGTCGTCGCACGGCGGAACATGGCGCGCGCGAGCCAGCCGTGGGCATAGGCAGGAACAGGCGGACGCGGCGCGGGATGATCCGTCGCGTCATGCCCGGTTGGATCGGGATTGACCGCGAGGCCCGCCGCGCCGAGCGCTTCCACTGCGAGTTCGGCCACACGCTGACGCAATTCCGCGCCGCGCAGCTTGAGGACGGACGCCACCGCATCCTGCGCTGCGGCCTCGGCGCTGATGACCCGCAGCACCGCGTACTCAAGCGCCATCAGATCGATCTCGAGGCGAGAGACTTTGGCGGCGAACAGCGGATCGGCGAGCTTCTCGGCGGCGAAGCGCTTGAGACTTGAGAGATCGGCGCGCGTGTGCGCGGTTTCGGCGCTCATAGCGCGCTCATTGGTGAGCAGGAACTTGGCGTAGGACCAGCCCTTGTTCGCTTCGCCCACCAGATTCTTGCAAGGGACGCGCACATCGTCGAGGAAGACTTCGTTGACGCTGCGCCCCTCATCGATCGTGTAGATCGGCCGCACGCGCACGCCGGGCGCCTGCATATCGATCAGGAGAAAGGAGATGCCCGCCTGTGGGCGCGCTTCGGGGTCGGTGCGCACGAGCGCGAACATCATGTCGGCGCGCTGGGCGTCCGAGGTCCAGGTCTTCTGACCGGTCACGACATAGCAATCGCCGTCCAGCACCGCGCGCGTACGCAGCGAAGCGAGATCCGATCCGGCATTGGGTTCGGAGAAGCCCTGGCACCAAAACGTCTCGGCGTTCAGAATCTTCGGCAGATAGGCGCGCTTCTGCGCGTCGCTGCCGAAGGTGTAGAGAACGGGCCCCACCAATTCCATCGCCGATTGATCCTGGACCGGGGCGCCCGCGGCGCGCAGCTCAAGCTGGAACAGATAGCGTTGCAGCGGCGTCCAAGCTGTCCCGCCATATTCCGCAGGCCAGGCGGGCGCGGCCCAGCCCTGCGCGTTCAAAAGGCGCGTCCAGATCTCCACATCGCTGCGGGTCGCGTGAAAGCCGCGCCGCCCGCGCTCGGCGATGTCGGCAGGAAGATTGGCGCGAATCCACGCGCGCTTGTCGCGGCGGAACGCGAGATCGGCTTCGGAGAGATCGAATTCCATTCCGAGGTCCCAGGCGACGGCTCGACACGCCCAATCCAGCGCCTCCAAGCGCCGGGGTCAAATCGCATACATGATCGCGCGCGCGGCGTCGCGGCGGCGCAGGCGCAATCGTATGGACGATTTGTCCGGCGCGGCGCGGCAGCTGCGGATTGGCAAGCCGATACTGGCGGCCCATACCTCGCGGCCAATCAGAGCTGGAGTTCGCCTCGATGAGCGTCGACTACGCGGCGGCGGACGGCGTCGCCGTCCTCACGGTCAATCATCCCCCGGTCAACGCCTTGAGCCTGGTCGTGCGCGAAGGGCTGATGGCGGGCATCCGGAAGGCGCTCGCCGACGACTCCGTCAGGGCGATCGTCGTCAAAGGCGGGGGCGCTACGTTCATCGCCGGCGCCGACATCAGCGAGTTCGGCACGGAGAAGAGCCGGCAGGGCCCGCGCCTGCAGGAAATCCAGAATGCGCTCGAGACCAGTCCCAAGCCGACGGTCGCGGCGATTCATGGGACGGCGCTCGGCGGCGGGTTTGAGCTCGCGCTCACCTGCCATGCGCGCGTGGCGGTAGCGAGCGCGAAGGTCGGGCTGCCGGAGGTGAAGCTTGGGCTGCTGCCCGGCGCCGGCGGCACGGTGCGCACGCCGCGCCTCGCGGGCCCCGAAGTCGCGCTCAGCATCATCACCTCGGGCGAGCATGTCTCGGCTGAGAAAGCGCTCGGCTTCGGGCTTATCGACGCCGTTATCGACGACCTGGACAAGGATGCCGCCGCGTTTGCGCGCAAGCTCGTCGCGGAGGGCGCGCCGCCGCCCGTCATTGAACGCAACGACAAGATCACGGGAATCGACCCGGCCGTGTTCAGCGGATTTCGGAGCACGTCCGCCAAGAAGTTCCGCGGCCAATTGGCGCCGGCCAAGATCATCGACTGCATCGAGGCGGCGTGCACGCGATCGGCGGCGGACGCGCTTGCATTCGAGGCGACAGCGTTTCAGGAGCTGTTCCAGAGCGACCAGCGCAAGGCGCTCATCCACTACTTCTTCGCCGAACGCGAAGCGCGCAAGATTCCCGACATTCCAGACAGCGTGAAACCGCAGAAGATCGCTTCGGCGGCGGTGATCGGCGCAGGATTGATGGGCGGCGGCATCGCCATGGTGTTCGCCAATTCCGGGATTCCCGTCAGCGTGCTCGACGTCAGCGAGGAGGCGCTGGGCAAGGGACGCGGCGTCATCGAAAAGAATTATGCGACCTCGGTCGCGCGGGGATCGATGACGCAGGCGCGCATGGATGAGGCGCTGGCGCGGATGCGTTTCGTGACGCGTTATGACGAGATCGGCCCGGTCGACATCGTGGTCGAGGCGGTGTTCGAGGACATGGACCTCAAGAAGAAGATCTTCGCAGAGCTCGACCGCGCGACGCCGGCCGAGACGATCCTCGCGAGCAACACCTCCTCGCTTGACATCGACCAGATCGCCTCGGCGACGAAGCGCCCGGACAAGGTCGTTGGGGTGCACTTCTTCAGCCCGGCGAACGTGATGAAGCTGCAGGAGAACGTGCGCGGCAAAGCGACGTCGCACCAGACGCTGGCGACGGTGATGGCGCTCGCCAAGCCGATCGGCAAGGTGGCGGTGCTGGCCGGCAATTGCGACGGGTTCATCGGCAATCGCATGCTGCAATACTACACCGGCGAAGCCGAGTTCATGCTCGAAGAAGGCGCCACGCCCGAGCAGATCGATCGCGTCGCGGAGAGCTTCGGGATGGCGATGGGGCCGTTGGCGATGCGCGACCTCGCCGGCATGGATACGAGCGTGCGCATCCGCGCGATCCGCCGCAAGACGCTGCCGGCCGATGAGCGCATGACCGACATTGTGGAGCGCCTCGTCGAGGCCGGGCGCATCGGGCAGAAGGCGGGCAAGGGTTACTATCGTTACGAGGGACGCACGCGCCTGCCCGACCCCGAAGCGCTCGCCATCATCGAAGAGGCGTCCCGCGCCGCCGGCGTCACAAGGCGCACGTTCACCGACGAGGAGGTGCTGCACCGCCTTTTCTTCCCGATGGTGAACGAGGCGGCGAAGGAGCTGGAGGAAGGCATCGCCATTCGCGCCAGCGACATCGACGTCGTCTGGGTCAACGGCTACGGTTTCCCTGCCCACCGCGGCGGGCCGATGTTCTGGGCCGAACAGGTCGGGCTCGACAAGGTGCTCGCGACCTCGCGGGCGCTTGCGCCGCGACGCGGCGTTCGCTGGGCGCCGGCGAAGCTGCTGGAACGCCTCGTGGCGGAAGGCAAGGGCTGGGCGAGCGTCGGCTAAAGCCTCAGCGCGGCAGGCCCAGCGTGCGCTCCGCGATCAGCGTCTTGATGATCTCATTGGCGCCGCCGGCGATGGTCCATGCATAGGAGGACATGAAGTCCTGCATGCGATTACCGGTGATGTGGCCGCCGCCGGTCAACGGGGGCGCGTCTTCCTGCGCATTCAATCCGCCGACGGCGAGCCAGAAATCCGTATGGCGGCGCAGCAGCTCGGACCATTTGATCTTGATCAGCGGCGGCAGCGCCGACGCGCCCATTTCAGGGTTCTCATCAAGCTCGCTGAGCATTCTTCGGATCAGCAGCCGCAAGGATTGCAGCTCCCCATAATGCGTGACGAAAGTCCGGCGCAGCGCCGCATCCGCCCACCAGGCCGGCGCAGCCGCACGCACGGCGGCGATTTCGCGGACGAAGGCGGCGTGCATGCGCTCAGCCAGATCAAAGATGATCAAGCCGCGTTCGGCGGACAAGGTGGATTGCGCGATCGCCCAGCCGGCGTTCTCGGCGCCGATCAGATTCTCCCCCGGGATCTCGACATCATCGAAGAAAAGTTCACAAAACTCGCTCTGCCCTGTCATCTGCTTGATTCGGCGCACCGTGACGCCGGGGGACTTCATGTCGAGAATGAAGTACGAAATGCCGGCCTGTTTTTTCGGCGCGTTCGGATCGGTGCGCGCGAGCAGGAGACAGTAATTCGCATGCGCCGCGAAGGATGACCACACCTTCTGCCCGTTGACGACGAAGACATCGCCGCGCCGCTCGGCGCGCGTGCGCAGCGCCGCGAGATCCGAGCCGGCATTCGGCTCCGAGAAGCCCTGGCACCAGATCTCGCCGCGCTCAACCACGCCCTTCAGGTAGCGCTCACGCTGCGCGGGCGCGCCGTGCGCGAACAGCGTCGCCGGCAGGTGGTAGAGCGACACGACATAGAGATCCGGATTTGGCGCGCCCGCGCGCACCATCTCCTCCGAGACGATCACCTGATGGCGCAGCGAGAGATCCTCCCCGCCCCAATCCTTCGGCCAATGCGGCGTCGCCAGACCGACTTTCTGCATCTCGCCCAACCACCAGCGCTGGAATGCGAGATAGTCGGCTTCCGGCGCGCCGGCCGAGCGCGCGAACCAGCCCTCCGGCACGACGGCCCCCAGCCAGTTGCGCACCTCATTGCGAAACGCGTCGAGATCATCGCGATGCGCCAGCGGCGCAAAGGTCCTCGATTCGCTTTTGCCCTTCGCCGTCATGCCATTCTCACGCCGCCAACAGGCGCGCCGCAGCGTCATGATACGCCGCGGATGCGCCGAACAAGACCTGGTTGAGCTTGGCCCGCTTGAGATAAACGTGACACATGTGCTCCCAGGTGAATCCGATGCCGCCGTGCAATTGGACCGCGTCCTCCGCGACCGCCGCATAGACGTCGCATGCCTGGGCTTTGATCAGGAGGGCGTAGAGTTCGGCTTCGATATCGTCTCGCTCCCAACGCGACACCGCCTCGCCAAGCAGCGCACTCGCCGCCTCGATGGCCACGAGATGTTCGGCGCAGCGATGCTTCAGCGCTTGAAAAGAGCCGATCGGCTTGCCGAATTGTTCGCGCGTCTTGAGATAGGCGATCGTGAAGGCCAGAACCTCTCGCGCCCCGCCGATGGAATCGCATGCCAGAGCGATGCTCATGTGAATGCGGAGTTTGCGCGCGATGGCGTGCGCGTCGGCGGAGAAGACCGACGCCGGAGCGCCATCCAAGCGCGCTCGTGCGAGGCTGCGAGTGCGATCGACAAGGGCGATGCGCTGCATTGAGAGATCAGCAGCGTCGATCAAGGCCCAGCGCAGATTCTCTCCGTCGCGCACGGGCGCCAGCAGCAGCGCGGCCTCGACGCCGTCGAGCAGATCGCCCGTCTCGCCGAAGAGCGCGGCGTTCGCAAGGCGAAGGCTCGCGTCGTCCAAGGCGGGGCCGGAGGCGCTGAACGCGGCTGCATCCCCGCCGGCAAGGCGGGAAAGCCACTGCGCTTGCTGCGCCTGTGATCCAAAAGCGGAGACGATTTCCGTCGCTGCGAGCGCGGCGGCGATCGGGAGCGGGGCGGCTGCGCGACCCAGCTCTTCGTACAAGGCCGCGGCTGCAGCGCGCGGCAGGCCAAGGCCGCCATGGCTCTCGGGCGTGAGCAGCGCAAACCACCCGAGTTCGGCGGCCTTCGTCCAAAGCGGCGCGCAGCGCGATGCGCCTTCGTCGACATGGCGGCGCACGCAGCCTGCGGCGACGATGTCGTCCAGCACTTCGCGGAAGCTTTCACGCAGTTCTGCGGTCCCAACGGCCTCGCCCATCAGAAGTAGGTCTTTTCCGAGAAGTCCGCCGCTGATTTCGCATTCACCGCTTTCAGCGCCGCCGCCGATTCGCCGCCCTGGAAGTTGATCATCTCGAAGGCCGCGGAGAGATCGAAAATGGCCTGGTGCTGACGCAGCCAGTGATTGAGGACATATTTGGTCATGCGCACCGCGGTCGGGGCGCTGTTCGCCAGTTTGACCGCGACCTCGAGCGCCTTGGATTGCAGCTCCTCCGCATCGACGGCGAGCGAGACGAGATTGTTCCGTTCGGCCTCCTCGCCGGTCATCGCCTCGTTGGTCAGGAGGAAATACTTGGCCTTGGCCATCCCGCACAGCAGCGGCCAGATGAGCGCGGCGTGATCGCCCGCGGTCACGCCGATGCGCACGTGGCCGTCGATCAGCTTGGCCTGACGCGCCGCGATCGAGATATCCGCCAAGAGCGCGATTGCGAGGCCGGCGCCGACCGCGGGGCCGTTGATGGCGGAAATGATCGGCTTGGTGGAGTTGACCATCCCCATCACCAGGTTCGCAGCGGTGCGGAAGCCGCGCGACGCCTGCTGGTTGGAATCGAGCGCTGCCCCCGACGTCGGCATCGACGAGAAGTCGCCGCCGGCGCAGAAGGCCTTGCCGGCGCCGGTGATGATGGAGACGCGCGTCTCATCGTCCGCGTCGATCGCGGCCCACACGCGCTCCAATTGCGTGTGGGCCTCGCCATCGACGGCGTTCATCTTTTCCGGGCGGTTGATCGTCACCCGCAGGACGTGCGGCGCGGGGCGCTCGAAGAGCAAGCGATCGAATTGCGCGTAGCGATCCACCATCACAGCACCTCGAACAAGCCTGCAGCGCCCATGCCGCCGCCAATGCACATCGTCACAACCGCCCATTTCGCGCCGCGCCGAGCGCCTTCGATCAGCGCATGCCCCGTCAAGCGCGACCCGCTCATGCCGTAGGGGTGCCCGATCGAGATGGCGCCGCCGTCCACGTTCAAGCGATCGTGGGGAATCCCCAAGCGATCCCTACAATAGACGACCTGCACCGCGAACGCCTCATTCAACTCCCAAATGCCGATGTCGTCGATCCTCAGCCCCGCGCGCGCGAGCAGTTTCGGCACGGCGAAGCCCGGGCCGACGCCCATTTCGTCTGGCTCGCAGCCCGCGACGGCGAAGCCGGCGAAGCGCCCGAGGGGCGTGAGGCCGCGGCGTTGGGCCTCCCTCTCCGCCATCACCACGCAAACGCTGGCGCCGTCGGAAAGCTGGCTGGCGTTGCCCGCCGTAATGAACGCGTCTTCGCCGGATACGGGCTTCAGGTTCGCCAGGCCTTCCAGGGTGGCGTCGGGGCGATTGCCCTCGTCCTTGATCAGCCGGATGGGTTCTTCGCCCGTCACCGCGCCGCTCTTGTCGGTGAGCAGCTTGACGACATCGATCGGGGCGATCTCAGCGTCAAGGCGGCCGGCCGCTTGCGCCGCTGCGGTGCGGCGCTGACTTTCAAGCGCATATTCATCCTGGGTTTCTCTGCTGATCTTGTAGCGGCGCGCGACATTGTCGGCCGTCGCGATCATCGACCAATAGAGCTCCGGTTTTCGCTCGCTGATCCAGTTGTCCCGTGCGCGATGCCGGTTGGCCTGGTTCTGCACCAGCGACACGCTTTCCAGGCCGCCGGCGACAAAGATCTCGCCCTCGCCCGCCATCACGCGCTGCGCTGCGATCGCAATACTTTGCAGACCGGACGAGCACTTGCGATCGAGCGACAGGCCCGGAACCGTAACCGGACAGCCGGCGCGGATCGCCGATTGCCTCGCGATGTTGTTGCCGGTAGCGCCTTCGAGGAACGCCGCGCCAAGGATGACGTCCTCCACCTCGCCGCCTTCGAGGCCCGCGCGATCAAGCGCGGCGCGGACCACATGCCCGCCCATTTCGGCGCCGTGCGTGTTGTTCAGCGCGCCCCTGAACGCCTTGCCGATCGCGGTCCGCGCCGTGGAGACAATCAAGGCTCGGGTCATCGGCGTTCCTTCTGCGCGGCGTCGCCGCGGGCCGTGAGGAACGGCCAGAGCGCGTCCGCCCCGCGCGCGCAAATCTCTGCGCCGAGGCGCTCAGCCCACACGCGCTCGCCGCCGAACTCTGAACGCCACGCCACGAGGCGGCGCGTCAGCCTGTGCAGCGGATGCTCCTGGGTGAAGCCGATCGCCCCATGGACCTGGTGCGCGATCGCAGCGCCGACCGCCGCCGCCATATTGGCGCGCAGCTTGGCGGCGGCGATTTCGAAGGCGCCGCCGTCATGGTCGGCGGCGCGCGCCGCCGCTTGGCCGGCGCAATTCACGGCGGCGGCTTCTTCCGCGAACACGGCGAGCGCCTGCTGCACCGCCTGAAACTTGCCAATCGGCTTGCCGAACTGGCTGCGCTCGTTGGCGTGGCGGACCGACATTTCCAGGGCGGCGTCGAGCGCGCCGGCGATTTGCGCCGTACGCACGAGGGCGCCGGCGGACAAGGCGCTCATGGCGCCCTCGCCCCGCTGCACGCAGGCGTCTTCGAAGATGAGCGTGGCGCGCGCCTCGCCGGCGGGATTGGCGCCCCGCACGACGCGCGCCTTCGCGACGGCGGCGCTTGCGAGCGCACCGCCGAGATCGAACACCACGGCGTTCGCGTCGCCGCCCCACGGCACAGCCTCAAGCCGCCCCGTGAAGCGATCACGCACGCGGCTCTCGACGATGACCCGCGACGCAAGCGTTAGAATGCCCGCGCCGCAGTCGAAGCCGGCGTCGACCGCCAAGCGCGTCGCGGCCATCGCTTCGCCCAGCGGCAGCGGCGTCGCGTGCGCCCCGGCGCGGCGAAGCACGGCGAACGCGTCGGCCCAATCGCCGCCAAAGCCGCCGCTGCTTTCGGGAACCAGAAGCCCATCGAAGCCAAGCTCGGCGATCTTGCCCCACGCCGTCTCTACTGCGGCGCCAGGCGCCAGATCAGCGAAGACGCGCTCGGCGCTCTCCAAGAGCAGATTCTGGCTCTCGCTCATCTCAAACCGAGCCCCCGCGCTATGATGCCGCGCAGGATTTCCCGCGTGCCGCCGCGCAAGGAGAAGGACGGCGCGATCTGCAGCAACAACGCCAATGCCCGCGCGAACGCGGAATCCGAAGCCAGATCGACGTCGCTGATCGCTTGGATCATGCGCGGCAGAGCCTGCTCGAAGCTGTTGCCGAGGTCCTTGACGATCGCGGCCTCGAGCGCGGGGTCTTCGCCGGCGGCGAGCTTTGCCGCCGTCGAGCGCGACATGTGCCGCAGCGTCCACAATTCCGCGGTCAGGCGCCCGATCAGCTCCGCAGCCGCCGGCGCGGGGCGATCGCCGCAGACGCGGATGAACTCCAGCAGCAGCGCATAGCTCGAAAGGTAGCGCTCCGGGCCCGAACGTTCGAGAGAAAGCTCAGCGGTGACCTGGCGCCAGCCCGCTCCCTCCTCGCCCACGCGCATGGCGTCGGGCACGAGGACATTCTCAAGAAACACTTCGTTGAAGTCATGGCCGCCCACGAGGTCGATGATCGGCCGCACGGCGACGCCCGGGCTCTTCAGGTCGATCAGGAATTGCGTGAGCCCTTCCTGACGCTGGCTGCGCTCGCCGGTGCGCACAAGCGCGATCATATAGTGGGCGTGATGCGCATTTGTGGTCCACACCTTCTGGCCGCTGATCCGCCAATGATCGCCCTCGCGCTCGCCGCGCGTGCGCACCGAGGCGAGGTCGGAGCCGCTGCCGGGCTCGCTCATGCCGATGCAGGTGTAGAGTTCGCCGGCAGCCATGCGCGGCAGCAAGTCGCGCCGCTGCGCCTCGGTTCCGTAGCGCAGCAGAAGCGGCCCGCCCTGGCGATCGGCGATCCAATGCATGCCGACTGGCGCGCCGGCGGCCAGCAATTCTTCAAGCACGATGTAGCGCTCGAGCGGATGGCGCCCGCCGCCGCCATAGTCCTTCGGCCAGATCATGCCGATAAAGCCGGCCTTTCCGAGCGCCCTGGTGAAGGTTCTGTCCGCGACCGCCCATGAGTTCGCGCGCGACGCTGCGTCACCCGCGGGCTGATGCTCAGCGAGGAACGCACGCACCTGCGCCCGCAACACGCCGGGATCGACGGGCGGCTCGAAGGGACGCGTGGAAAAAGTCTGCACGGCCCAAGCATGCCGCGCCGACGGCGTCGCGAACAAGGCGCAGGCGCCGGCCAGTCCCGGGCTATCGCAGCCGCGATATGGCTTTCGCGCCGCTTCCGCGGCTGTCGCCTGCAGGCCGAAGGGAGTAAGCAAGCGTCAGGAAGAACCGGAGCTGACGAATGGGCATCGAGTACAGCGTCGCCGAGGGCGTCGCCACGATCACCATCAACCGCCCGGAGCGGAAGAACGCCATCCTCCTGGCGATGCGCACCGACATCCAGCACGCGTTCGAAAAGGCGCAGGACGATGACGACGTGCGCGCCATCATCCTGACGGGCGCGGGCGGAGATTTCAGCGCCGGCGCCGACGTCGGCGAAATGGGCGGCGGCGGCACGCGCGGCGCGCTCATGCGCATGCGCCACATGCACCGGATGTGCCGCGCCATCGCGCAGACCAACAAGCCGGTGATCGCCGCCGTGAAGGGCGTGTGCATCGGCATGTCGTGGGCGATGGCGCTGGCCTGCGACATCGTGGTGGCGGCCGCGGACGCGCGCTTCCAGTTCGCGTTCCGCCATATCGGGCTTGCGCCGGACGGCGGCGCCGCCTTCCTGCTCACGCGCTATGTGCCGCTGCAGCGGGCCAAGGAGATTCTCTATTCGGGCCGCTTCGTCAGCGGGACGGAGGCGGAGAAGCTCGGCCTTGCGCTCTATGCGCTGCCGGCCGAGGAGGTGATGATCAAGGCGCAGGAACTGGCGCGCGGGTTCGCCGAATCGCCGACGATCGCGATCGGCATGGCGAAGCGCCAGTTGGACGCGGCGCCGGCGCAGACGTTCGAACAGGCGCTGGATTTCGAAGCCAACATCCAGCCGCTGATGGTGACGACCGAAGACTTCAAGGAAGGCACGAGCGCCTTCAAGGAGAAGCGCAAGCCGAGCTATCGCGGGAACTGAACGGTGAGCGAATCCGGGCCGGACAAGCAATTCGTGGATTTCCTGCGTGCAGGCCGCTTCATGCTGCAACGTGCGGTGAACGATGGACGCTACGTCTTCTATCCGCGCGCCGCCGCGCCCGGGGACGGCGCGGCGCTTGAGTGGGTGGAGGCTTCCGGCGCTGGATGCGTCTATTCGACGACCGTGGTGCGCAAGAAGCCGCCTGAGCCTAGCTACAATGTCGCCCTGATCGACCTCGCCGAAGGGCCGCGCATGATGAGCCGCGTCGAAGGCGTGGCGCCCGAGGACGTCAAGATCGGCATGGCCGTCCGCGCCAAGATCGTCGAGGGCGGCGATGGACCTTACGTCGTCTTTGTTCCCGCGGACGGCGCGCCGTGAGCGACAGGTTTCCACGCGGCGAAACCGCCATCGTCGGCGCGGCGACCTTCGGCATCGGCAGGAGCCCCGGATTCGAGGCGTCCGACCTCGCCGCCAGGGCGAGCGTCGCGGCGCTGGCGCAGGCGGGACTGAAGCCCGCGGACGTGGACGGCCTCTTCTTCTGCCATTCGACCGACACGCTTGGCGGGCTCTCATTCGCGCAATATCTGGGCGTGCAACCGAGATTCATCGACAATAGCCGGCTCGGCGGCTCGTCGTTCCAGGCCTATGTCGAACTGGCGGCGTGGCTGCTCTCGGCGGGCGCGATCGACGTGGCGCTGGTGGCGTACGGCAGCAACCAAGCGACGGCCGCAGGCAAGCTCGTCAACACCGTCCGCCCGATGGCGTACGAAGCTCCCTATGCGCCGCTCAACCCGGTTTCATCCTACGCGCTCGCAGCCGCGCGCTACATCCACGCGTTCGGCGCGCGGCGAGAACAGTTCGGCGCTGTCGCGCTCGCGGCGCGCGCGTGGGCGCAGCGCAATCCCGAGGCCTATCGGCGTGAACCGCTCACGATGGAGACCTATCTCGCGGCCCGCATGGTATCGGACCCGCTGTCGACGCTCGATTGCTGCCTGGTGACGGACGGGGCCGGCGCGCTCGTCATGACCCGCGCCGATCGCGCACGGGAGATCGCGCCGCGGCCGGTCTATGTTCTCGGCGCAGCGACCGAGACGACGCATCGTGAAATCGCCTGGATGCCGGACTTGACCACGACCGGCGCCGCGCGCGCCGGCGCGCGCGCCTATGCGCAGGCAGGCGTCAGGCCGACGGACATCTCGGTCGCCGCGCTCTATGACGCCTTCACGATCAACACGATCTTGTTTTTGGAGGATCTCGGCTTTTGCGCCAAAGGCGAAGGCGCCGCGTTCGTCGAGGACGGGCGGATCGCGCCGGGAGGCGCGCTGCCCCTCAACACGCATGGCGGGGGTCTCTCCTGCGTGCATCCAGGGATGAACGGAATCTTCACGCTGATCGAAGCGACGCGCCAGTTGCGCGGCGAAGCCGGGGAGCGTCAGATCGCCGACGCCAAGCTCGCGCTGGCGCACGGCAATGGCGGCGTGCTCTCAAGCCAATCGGTGGTGATCCTGGGGGGCCCGGACACGGCGTAGCGGCTCCGTCGCAACTAGCCCATGAGCTGCATCGGAACGCGCTCGCCCGTGCGCGGCGGCGCATAGCGCGAAGACGGCGTGGACGGCGAAAGACGTGCAACAGCGCCACGCAGCACTTGCACGAAATAGTCGCGGCGCGCCTCGTATTGGGCGTCGGTGAGCAGCATGCCGAGCGCCAGGCCCTCGTCCGCAGGGCCGTGGGAGAGAAGCATGGCGATCATACGCCCGCCCCGCTCGCTCGCCACAGCGTAACCCTGCGCAACCGCCTCATCGCAATCCTGCGCCATCTTCTCGAACGGAACGCGCATGTCCGGCGCGCTTTCGGCGTTCACACGGTGCAAGAGCTTGCGCACATAGTTGCGATCCATCGCGGCAAGCATCGCTCGTCCCATCGCCGAATGCGCGATCGGCGCTGATGCGCCCTCCGCTACGCGCAACTCTGAACCAGGCGGCGAAGCCGCGTGGATGTATTGGACGTCGAGGCCGACACGGTTCCCAAGAACGACGGTCGCGCCGGTTTCCTTGGCGAGTTCGTCCATCATCGGCAGGAGATGGCCGTCGCGGAAAAGACGCGGCTGAACGCGAGCGCCCAAAACGGCCACACGCGCGGTCGGCCGATACGTCCTGGCGGCGCGATCGCGCGTCAGATAACCGAGCGCCACAAGACAGCTCAGCAATTCCGATGTGCTCGACTGCGGGTAGCCCATGGAACGCGCGATATCCATCACCGTGGCCTCGCTGCGATCGCCCTGGAAGTATTCAAGCACTTCAAGCGCGCGGCGCGCGGACTTGATCTTCTTGGGGTCCAAAGACCGAGCCATAAGATCCTCCCTTAAGTTTATGATGATATGTTGTCATAACAACATAGGGGGCGCAAGAGGCTCGCTCAGCTTTTTTGAACTATCTTCGGTTTTTCGAACGCCGCTGTTCAGCCCAAAGCTTCGGGCCGCGCCACGAAGTCGATCGAATAGCGATAACGCTCCGGATGGTTCCGGGCGACAATCATTTCTATGGGGTTTCCAGACATATCATAATAAATGCGCGTTACTTTCATGACGGGAGTCGTATCCTCCAGTCCTAAGTATTTGGCCGCCTGAGCGCCCGCGACATCGGCTTCAAGGACTTGCTCTGCTCGAACCACGCGGACGCCAAGTTTGTCTTCAACCATCCGGATCACGGGCAGCTTTTGACCCAAGTCCGCCGGCTTCACCTGCCTGCCGACCGAAACGCGCAGGTAGAGCTGGTGATAGCCCAACGGCGACTCATCGAGAAAGCTGAGCAGCTCAAGGCGCGTGCAGCGCGATCCGGGCTGCAGGCGAAGCCCGGCGACGGCCTCATCGGGCGCGTCGATCTCCTCCATGGAAAGCACTTGAGTCTCCAGCGCCCCGGCCGAAGCGAGGAACTCGTCCAGCGACCCCGACAGGCGCACCGAGCGCACGCCGCCCATGGAAGGCGGCGTCACGAACGTTCCCACGCCGCGACGCTTGGTGATCAAGCCCTTGGCGATGAGCGCGTCCAGCGCGCGGCGCACCGTGATGCGGCTGACGCCATATTGCGCGCAAATTCGCTCCTCCGTCGGCAGCGCCTCGCCGGCCTTGAACTCCTCTCGCTTGATGCGCGCGCGCAAATCGAGCTCAAGCTGGTGATAGAGCGGGATCGGACCGCCATTGAGTGAGGAGGGCTCCTGCAAAGGCTTCATCACTCATTTCTCACATCGATTTCCTGCCAATGCTATCCCAAGGGCTGCATCGGCACGAACGGCCAAGCCGATCCATCGCATCGGCGATTAGGCGTCGCGCTGCGACGGCGACATGATGGCGACGCATGGTTGACCAATCCTAACCGAAGGACCGCGGACGCAATGACAGCAGACGCGCTCCTCGATCCGCGCGGCGCCGCATTGCCGGGCGCGCCTCTGGCGCTGCTGTTGGCCGCGCAGGCGCAACGCGATCCGAACCGCATCGCGCTGACGCTCACCGACGGGGCGCTCACACGCGCTGAGCTGGAAAAGCGCTCCAATCAGCGCGCGCGGCAATTGCAGGAGGCCGGCGTCGGGCACGACGACGTCGTCGTCTTCGCGCTTCCCAACGGCGCCGCCTACTACGAGCTAATCTATGGGGTCTGGAAGCTCGGCGCCACGCCCATTCACGTGTCCCACAAGCTCACGCCGCGCGAGTTCGCCGAGATCATCTCGCTTGCGCAGCCCAAGCTTACCTTGACCGCGGACCTGCCGCTTTGCGCGGCGGATCCGGGCGCATTCGACGATTCGTCCTTGCCTCTGAAAATCGCCAGCCGATGGAAGATTTCGACAAGCGGCGGCAGCACGGGCCGACCGAAGCTGATCGTCGATCCCAATCCCGCGCTATGGGGCGTGGAGAAGCAGGGCCATCGCCGCCTGCCCGATTCCACGATCATCAATCCCGGCCCGCTCTATCACAGCGCGCCGTTCGGGATGATGATCCCCGCGCTCGGCGAAGGCTGCCATGTGGTCGAGATCGGCCGCTTCGACGCAGAGACTTATCTGGCGAACGTGGAGCGCCATCGCGCCACCTGGGCTTATCTCGTGCCCACGATGATGGCGCGCATCGCCAATCTGCCTGCGCACGTGCTGGCGAAGTACGACATCTCCAGCCTTCACACCTTGCTGCACATGGCCGCGATTTGTCCGCCCGCCGTGAAGCGCGCGTGGATCGATCTGCTCGGGGCTGACGCCGTGTGGGAAATCTATGGCGGCTCAGAGCGCATCGGCTCGACCATCATCGGCGGGACGGAATGGCTCGCGCATCCAGGCTCGGTGGGGCGGCCGCGCGAAGGGATCGACCTCCAGATTCTCGACGAGCAAGGCGCGCCATTGCCGGCCGGCGCGGTGGGAGAAATCTTCTTCCGGCGCGCGGGCGGCCCCGAATCCACGTTCCTCTATATCGGCGCTGAAGCTCGCAGGCGCGGCGACTGGGCCTCGTTCGGCGACATGGGCTGGATCGATTCGGAAGGCTATCTCTACATCGCCGACCGGCGGACCGACATGATCGTGAGCGGCGGTATCAACATCTTCCCGGCCGAAATCGAGGCGCAGATCGCAACGCTGCCGGGCGTGGTCGACAGCGTCGTCGCGGGCGCGCCCCATGCCGATCTGGGCGCGGTTCCGCACGCCTTCGTGCAACTGCAAACGGACTCGCCGCGCTGGAGCGAAGCATCGTTGCTTACGGCGCTGCGCGAACGCCTGGCGCCGCACAAGTTGCCGCGCGCGATCACCTTCGTGGATCAGCCGCTGCGCGATGATTCAGGAAAGGTCCGTCGCGCCGAATGGCGTGATCGCCTGCTTGCGCAATCGCGCTGAGGCGCAATCCTATCCCCACGCAACGGGAAGCTTCACTCTTCCCCAATGCATCCACGAGCCGATGCGCTCGGTCGGTCCGTCGAGCCGGAGATTGGGCAGCGCTTCGATCAGCTTGGCGAATGCGATCTTGGCCTCCAGGCGCGCGATCGGGGCGCCCATGCAGAAATGCACGCCCGAGCCGAAGGACAGGTGCTTGCGCGCCTCGCCAAGCGGGCGATCCATGCGGAAGCTCTCCGGATCCTCGAAGATCGCCGGATCGCGATTTGCGCCGATGATCGAGAACATGAGCTTGGCGCGTTCGGGAAGGTCGACGCCGTGCATCGTCGTCGGGCATAGGCTCGTGCGAAAGTGCGCGAGCACCGGGGGATCGAAGCGCAGGCTCTCTTCGATCGCGTTCTCGACGAGCGCGGGCTCGCGTTTCAAGCGCTCCCAGCGCTCGGGCGCTTCGAGCAGGCGCCACATCAGGTTGGCGAGCAGCGAGATCGTGGTCTCCTGGCCGCCGGTCAGGAAGGCGAGGCACACATTGAGCTGCTCTTCGCGCGTGAGCGGGCGCCCCTCGACGCGGGCGATCACGGCGCGCGACATGAAGTCGTCCGGCAGCACGCCGCCGAGCACGGAATTGTCCGGTTCGGAGATCCCCGCCTCCGCCAGTTTGGCGGCGCGCGCATCGAGATGCCCGTTGAAGTGCGGGTAGATCTCCTTGAGGATCGGTTCGAACGAGCCGGGCTTGGGATCGTGGAAGAGCATGTCCTGCAGGATGTCGGCCCAGTGCTTGTAGTGCAGGTTGTCGGCTTCCGGCGCGCCGAGCATCACGCACATGATCCGCGACGGGAGCGGCAGAGCGAACAGCTCGTGAAAATCCCCGCGCGCGTCCGGCAGGGCGCGCATCGTGTCAATCAGCTCATCGCAGATGCGGGTGATGTCGGCTTCATACTTGGCCAGTTGGCGCGGCGCGAAGCCGGGCGTAAGCGCGGCGCGAAACGCCATGTGAAAGGGGGGATCGGTCTTGAAGCCGACGTCGCTGATCGTGTCCTTGGCCGCGTTGCCGAAGCGAAAGCTCCAGACGGGGCTGTCCTGGAGGATCTCTTCCTTGATCTCACGATAATCGCTGGTGATCGCGAACTTGAAGTCCGGGCCCTCATAGAGGTGGAAGGGGCATTTCGCCCGCAGCTCCGAATAGGCGGCGCCGGGATCGGCGAGAGTTTCGGGCGCCATAGGATCGAATTTCATGGAGTCCCCGTTGAGGCTGCGAGCCCGTCGCGGACTTTGGCGTCGGTCAAGCGGGCGTTGAACCAGTGCGGATAGATCGGCGCCGGCGCGGTCAGGCGGTCGAGCTCCTGCAGCATCTCGGCGTCAAGACGGACGCCGACGGCGGCGAGATTGTCCTCAAGCTGGGCGAGCTTCGCCGACCCGATCAGCACGCTCGTCACCACCGGCTTCGACAAGAGCCAGGCCAACGCAAGCTGCGCCACGGTGCAGCCGGCGCGCTCAGCCATTCCGCGCATGGCCTCGACCAGCGCGAACCCCTTCTCGCGATCAAACGGGACGATGTCGAAGGCCGCGTGGCGGCCCTCTTTGGCGATGTTCTCGCGCGTGTACTTGCCGCTCAAGAAGCCGCCCCCCAGGGGGCTCCATACGAGCATGCCGAGACCGGCATGGCGAAGCAGCGGCGCTATGTCATGCTCCACTTCGCGATTGAGCAGAGAGTAGTGATACTGGCCCGACGCAAATCGCGCCCAAGCGCGCTCCTTCTGCATCTGCACCGCGATCGCAGCGCGCCACGACGACCAGTTCGAGAAGCCGAGATAACGCACTTTTCCGGCCTGGACGAGTCGGTCGAGGGCCTCGAGCGTCTCCTCGAGCGGGGTGAACGCGTCTTCCTTGTGCGCCTGATAGAGGTCGATGTAGTCGGTGTTCAGCCGCTTCAGGCTCGCTTCACAGGCCGCGATGACATGGTGGCGCGAAAGCCCCGCCTCAGTGATCGCAGCCCCGGAGCGAAAGCCGAGCTTGGTGGCGATGACGACATCCTTGCGCCGCGCGCCGAGCGCTCTTCCGAGCATCTCCTCGGATTGGCCGCCGGAATAGATGTCGGCGGCGTCGAAGAAATTGACCCCGGCGTCGAGCGCGGCCGCGACCATGCGCGTTGCGCCGTCCTGATCGACCTTGCCGAGCGCGGGGTTGGCGGTGTTGACGCCGAACGTCATCACGCCAAGGCATGCCCGCGACACGATGAGGCCGGTGTCTCCCAGCTTGGCGTATTGCATCCGAGGCTCCTGAGCGAATAATCCCGTCAACGGACGCGAAGCGCCAACGCCGGATCCCAAACATCGCATCGCCGATCGGCGCCGCCAGCGGCGTCCGGCCGAGGCGGCGCTCGGATCGCGCGGAGGGCGCTGGCGCCGCGGTCCTGCCGGCAAACGGATCGCCTTAGACGGCCCCTTGCGTTGCGTCTCGTTCACAAGCGCGTCAAGCTGGCGTACAGCCCCGCGCACGAAGGCGGCCCGGAGCGTATGAAGGAGCGCTTCGCATCAACGCCGAGAGCAATCATGCGTCTTCTCTTCCTCGCCGCCCTGACCCTCGCCCTCGCCGCCTGCGCGACCACCCCCTTCTACGCGCCGGCGACGGGACCCGGCCGGCCGGGCTATTCCGAGCTCCAGATCGAGCGCGACCGATACCGCGTCACCTTCCGCGCCGATGGCGCAGCCGACGCCCGGCTGGTCGAGAACTACGCCCTTCTCCGCGCCGGCCAGGTGACGCTGCGCGCCGGCTATGACTGGTTCATCGTCGACCGCCGCAGCCTCGACCGGGGCGGATCCTATTCCGGCCCCCGCGCCTCGATCGGCGTGGGCGGGGGCTCGTGGGGCGGCAGCAGCGGCATTGGCGTGGGCGTCGGCCTCGGTTTCCCGCTCGGCGGCGGTTCGGGCGAGCGCGCCTTGGCCTCCACGCTGGACATCCGGCTGGGACGCGGCCCAAAGCCCGACAGTCCCGACGCCTATGACGCCCGCCAGGTCGTCCACGCGCTGTCAGCCACGGCGAGAGCTCCTTAACCATTTGGCGGCATATTTCACCGAATCGTTATGGCGCGGCGACGCGACCACGCGGACCCCGAGGCGGCCCGCGCCAGGGAGGAGCGCTATGGCCCTGAACGACGAAGAGGAAGAATGGCCCCATGTGCTCGTCGTCGACGACGTCGAGGACAACCGGGATTTGTTGCGCCGCCGCCTGATGATCGCTCACTTCCAGGTGACCGAAGCCAAGGACGGACTCGAGTGCCTGGCCGCCCTCGATAAAGAGCGCTTCGACGCCGTCCTGCTCGACTTCATGATGCCGGGCCTGGACGGGTTCGAGACGCTGCAACGCATCCGGGCCAAATGGTCCAAGAGCGAGCTACCGGTGATCATGGTCACCGCGCGCGACGAAGATCCGATGATCGTCAAATGTCTCGAAGCGGGTGCGAACGACTTCGTCGCCAAGCCGTTCTCGTTTGCGGTGCTCCAGGCGCGGCTGCGCGCGCACCTGCCGGCCAACAAGGCCGCTTAAGAGCGCGCCGCCAACAGCGCGCGCATCGTCTGCAACAGCGCCGGAAAATCCACCGGCTTGGTCGCGAACGCGTCGAACCCGGCGGCGATGCATTCTTCGCGCACGCTGTCCATGGCGTGCGCGGTCAGCGCGATGATCGGGACCGCGCGTCCGGCTTCGGCGGCGCGAATGGCCTTCATCGCGTCCATGCCGCCCATGCGCGGCATGGCGAGATCCATGAGCACGATTGCGGGCGCGTGCGCGGCGAACGCTTCGACGGCGATCACGCCGTCTTCGGCCTCTACGACCGTGAATTTCTCGCGCGCCAGGCGCCGGCAGAGGATTTCGCGATTGTCCGCGTGATCCTCGGCCACCAGGACCGTGACCGTCATCCCGCAAGGCTCCATGGCGTGACGAGCGCCGCGCCCGCCTCGGCGTCCGCGGTTTCGGTCTCGCGTCTGGCGAACTGAAGCACCGTCGCCGCCAGCGTTTCGCGATCAATCGGCTTGAGCAGGTGCTGACAGGCGCCAAGTTCGAACGCGCGCGCGCGGTCGTCATTGATCGACAGCACGACGCACGGAATGTCGCGCAGCGCGCCGTCGGCGCGCAGCGCCTCGAGCACGCTCCAGCCGTCGCCGTCATTGAGGTGAATGTCGAGCACGATCAGCGACGGCTGATGCATGCGGGCCGCTTCAAGGCCGTCGGTGAGACCGTGCGCTTCAATCACCCGCATGCCGAGGCGCGCCACCGCGCGCCGCACCAGTTCGCGCGCATCGCTGTGGTCGTCGATGACGAGCACGGCGGGCCCCTCGCCGGCGTCAGCAGCCGCAGGCGCCGGCGCCCCGGCGCCCCGCGCTTCATCGAGGCGCGCCGGCACCCGCAGCGTGAACGTGGACCCCTTGGAGACTTCGCTCTCGACCGAAAGGTCGCCGCCGAGCATTTCGGCCAGCCGGCGCGTGATCGAAAGCCCCAGACCCGTGCCGCCGTAGCGAGACGCCACGCTCGCATCAGCCTGAACGAAAGGTTGGAACAGTCGCGCGATCTGCTCGGCGGTCATGCCGAGACCGGTATCGGCGACGTTGAAAACGAGCCATTCGAGGTCATGATCGCGGACCCGCCCGGCGCTCACTGTGATCGCGCCTTCCTCCGTGAACTTGCAGGCGTTCGAGATGAGGTTGAGCAGGCACTGCCCGATGCGGAACGCATCCGAATAGGCCTCGCCCAAGTCGCTCGTCACCGCGACGCTGATCGTGTTGCCGTTCTTCGCAGCCAGCGGCCGCATCGTCTCAACAGCCTCGTTCAGCACGTCGAGCGGCGAGAAGGCTGCAAGCGACACCTCCATCCGCCCCGCCTCGATCTTGGAGAGATCGAGAATGCCGTTGATCAAGTTAAGGAGACGCCGCGCCGCGCCGAGGATGCGGTTGATGTCCTTCATGGCGGCGTCATTCTCGGCCGCCTCCATCTCTTCCAGGAGCAGCTCGGAATAACCGATGATGGCGTTCAGCGGCGTGCGCAGTTCATGGCTCATGCTGGCCAGGAAGTGTGATTTCGCGGCATTCGCCCGCTCAGCGGCCTCGCGCGCATCGCGCAGCGCCTCCACCGATTCAACCAGGAGCGTATCGCGCAAATCGATCTCGCCGAGCACGCGCATGAAGCGCTCGAACAATTCTTCGAGTTCGACGCGGCTGTCGCGCTGCTCCGTGCTCGGCTCGCTCAGGGGCTCCGGGCCCAGGTCGCCGATGAGCTCCTTGAGGATGGAGCGTTTGCTCATCATCGCCGCCTCGGCCTGCCGCGTCGCCTCCATGAGCCGCGCTTCGAGCATGCGGCGCTGCGTGATGTTCCGGGTCATGCCGATGATGCTGCGCAGCCGTCCCGATTCGTCGAACACAGCCTCCATGTCGCTGTGCACCCAGAGCGGGACGTCGTTTGGCGTCCGCAGGCGGTGTTCGATGCTGGCGCGCCCGTTTGGGCGCACGAGCGATCGCGACATCTCTTCATAACGCTGGTAGTCTTCCTCCAGGAGCCAGCTGGGCCGCGGCGATGTGAAGTCCTCGAATTCCGGCGGCGCGCCGAGCAGTTCCGCGTACTCCGCCGAGGCCCACATCTTGCGCTCGGCGAAATCGAGCCGCCACACCGCGGCGTTCGCCACGCGCAGCGACATACGCAGATTCTGATTCGCCTCCTCAGCGTCGCGCTTGGCGGTCTGGTGGGCGGTGACGTCCTCGACGAACAAGACCGCCCCGCCCACCTTGCCATCGCCTGCGAACCAGGGCCGCGCCTCCCAGCGCAAGTATCTATGTTCGCCCTTGAGCGCGACCAGATCGGCTTCGACTCGCGTCACCTCGCCGTCGATGGCGTCATCGAGCGCAGCGCTCCAATGGTGCAGCGACGGCTCCACCGCTTCGGTCAGAGTTCGGCCGACATAGCATTCCGCTTCGTCCGCAAACAGGCGCACGCAGGAAGGGCTCGCCATCAGGATGCGGAACTCGCGATCCAACAGCATGATCGAGCGATCGTCCTGATCGAGCACGATCCCGGTCAGCCGGCGCTGCATCTGTTCCTGTTCGAGAGCCTGCTTGAGCGCCTGCTCGCCGGCGATCTTCTGATGGATGTGGTAGAGCACCAGCCCCATGCCGGCGATCGTCAGAACGGCCATCAGAATGACGCTCACCCAATCGAACCTCGGCGACGCCAGCGCGGCGTATACCGGCAGGATCGGCCCGAGCACGAGGCATGGCGCAATGATTATCCGGAAGACGCGCTGAGAGATCGCGGCGTAGTGCCCGGAATTCAGCAGCGACACGAACAAGATCGACGCGGAGGCGGCCGACGTCCACGGCCGCGTGTCCGCCATCAGGATCAGGGCCGCGACCATGAAGATCGCCGAGATCGATCCATTGACGAGGCCGATGCGCCACTCGGCGCGCGCGCTCGCATCCCCGTTCTCGAGGATCTCGCGATAGATGATGCGTTCGATCGTCAGCGCGCCCATGGCGATCGCGAACCAAAGCAATCCGCCGAGCGCGCCGGCCTCGTGCATGCACATGACCGCCAGCAACGCGCTGGCGATGACAAGCGCGCGCGATTCAGCCTGACGCAGCTCGAATGCGCGCTGAACAGCGGAGAGATCGATGACGGCCATGACGCGCCACTATCGCGCGCAAAGCCCAAGAAACGGTTTCGTAATGACGAAGAGCTCCCTAACCGGCATGGTCAACATGCGGTAAAGCGCCCGCCCCTCGCCCATGGATTTTCGCGCCCTGGAGGGCTATGCCATCGCCGACGCCGCCTGGGCTGCGCGCGCAGCCCCAAACCCAATCATCGAAAGGCAAGACGATGCGCTCCATTCCGTTTTTTATCGACGGCGCGAGAGTTGAGGGCCGCTCCGGCCGCAGCCAGGAGGTCATGAACCCCAACACCGGAGAAGCGCAGGCGAAGGTGATCTTCGCGTCCGAGGGGGACGTCCAGGCCGCCGTCGCCGCCGCCGCCGCCGCCCAGCCGGCCTGGGCTGCAGTCAACCCGCAGCGCCGGGCGCGCGTGATGTTCGCCTTCAAGCGCCTGGTCGAGGCCGAGATGGATCAGCTTGCGGCGCTCCTTTCCTCCGAACACGGAAAGGTCATCGCCGACTCCAAGGGCGACATCCAGCGCGGGCTGGAAGTGATCGAGTTCGCCTGCGGCATCCCGCACGCACTAAAGGGCGAGTACACAGAGGGCGCGGGCCCGGGGATCGACGTCTATTCCATGCGCCAGCCTCTGGGGGTCGTCGCCGGCATCACCCCGTTCAACTTCCCTGCGATGATCCCGATGTGGATGTTCGGCGTCGCCATCGCCTGCGGCAACGCTTTCGTCCTGAAACCCTCGGAGAAGGATCCCTCCGTACCCGTCCGGCTGGCCGAATTGTTCATGCAGGCGGGCCAGGAGGCCGGCGTCGACGTGAAAGGCGTCCTTAATGTCGTGCACGGCGACAAGGTCGCTGTCGACGCCATCCTCACCCACCCGGACATCAAGGCGGTGAGCTTCGTCGGCTCCTCCGACATCGCCCACTACATCTATCAGACCGGCGCCGCGAACGGAAAACGCGTCCAAGCCATGGGCGGCGCGAAGAACCACGGCATCGTGCTGCCGGACGCGGACATGGACCAGGTCGTGAAGGATCTGGTCGGCGCCGCCTACGGCTCGGCCGGGGAGCGCTGCATGGCGTTGCCGGTGGTTGTGCCGGTCGGAAAGAAGACGGCCGATGCGCTGCGCGAGCGCGTCAGCGCGGAGCTGGAGACCTTGAAGGTCGGGATCTCCACCGATCCCTCCGCGCAATACGGCCCTGTCGTCTCAGCCCAGCATCGCGACAAGATCGCAAGCTATATCGAAATGGGCGTGAAGGAAGGCGCCGAGCTCGTCGTCGACGGCCGCGGCTTCAAGATGCAGGGCTATGAAAAGGGCTATTTCATCGGCCCCTCGCTGTTCGATCACGTGAAGCCGGAGATGCGGTCCTACCAGGAGGAGATTTTCGGGCCCGTGCTCCAGATCGTGCGCACAGACACGTTCGAGGAGGCGCTCGCCCTGCCCTCGAAGCACCAGTACGGCAACGGAGTCGCGATCTTCACTCGAAACGGCCGCGCTGCGCGCGAGTTCGCCGCCCGCGTGAATGTCGGCATGGTCGGCATCAATGTGCCCATCCCCGTGCCCGTCGCCTACCACACCTTCGGCGGCTGGAAGCGCAGCGCCTTCGGCGACACCAATCAGCACGGCATGGAAGGCGTAAAGTTCTGGACGAAGATCAAAACCGTCACCGCCCGCTGGCCGGAGGGCATGACCGACGATTCCAGCTTCGTCATCCCGACGATGCGGTAGGATTTCACGATCGCGCTGTCAGGTCCTTTCCTGATCGGCCGCAGGCGTGGCTGCTATCTGGCAGCCGTCTATTTGTACGCCACAGCCGCGCTTGCGGGTCCCGCGAGCGGAATGATTTCAGTCCGCTTGAACCCAACTTCCTTGCACCAACGCGAAAAATCGGCGCCGGTGAAATCGAACGCCTCGCCGAACTCGATCAGCATGTTCAGCGACATCAGCAGCCCGAACGCGTTCTCGCGCCGCGCATCGTCGATGATCGCTTCAATCGCGATGAAGGCGCCGCCCTCCGGCAACGCTTCATAGGCCTTGCGGATGAGCATCATCTTGTTCTCCAGGTTCCAGTCATGGAGAATCATGCCCATCGTGATCACATCCGCCCTCGGCAGCGGGTCCTTGAAGAAGTCGAGGTCCTGCGTCTTGACGCGGTCCGAAAGCCCAGCTTCCGCGATCTTCCGCGCCGCGATCGGGGCGACGACCGGCAGGTCCGCGGTGACGCAAGACAAGTGCGGATGCCGACGAGCCACTATGATGGAGAGCACGCCAGCCGCTCCGCCGACATCGCAAAGGGTCTTGTATTTCGAGAAGTCGAACTTCTCAGCCAGAGCCATGAAATTCCCAGTCGAGACGCCGGTCATCGCGTCCATGAACTGCTCAAGGCGCGCCGGGTCGGCATAGAGTTCCGGAAACATCGATGCGCCGCTGTGTTTGATCTCGTTCTGCGGCTTGCCGGTCTTGAGCGCTTCGGTGAGGTCGCCCCAGAAGCGGTAGAGCCGCGCGTTCGCCATCTCCAGGATGCCGCCGACATAGGTGGGCTTGCTGCGGTCAAGAAAGAGCGCGGTCGCTTCGGTGTTGCGGTAACGCGCTCCCGACCCGTCGCCATCGCGTGCGAGCATGCCCGTGGCGACGAGCGCATCGAAGAAGTCGGGATTGGCGCGTTGATGGAGGCCGAGCGCCGCGACGAGTTCTTCCCCCGTCTTTCCTCCCGCCCCTAGCGCGGTGAAGACGCCAAGCTCCACCGCCGAAAGGAGCGCCTTGGAGGCCCAGAAGCCCAGGCCCGTCTGTATGATGCGTTCGGGCGTCAAATCCGGCATGGTCCTCTCCGTTCTACAATGGCGACGCGATGCTAGATCGACCCATGCCGAGGTGCAATTTTGGCGGCGGCTGCGCCATGATCCGGCGCTCTGAGGAGAGGAAGCGCACACGAGCGCCATCGCCTCGAATCTGCCTAGTAACTATTTGTACTTGTCTTATTGGATGGATAAGTTATCTTCTTCGCTATGAGCAAATACGAGCGCCTCTCCGCCTTCCTCGGCAAGCAGACGCGCGACCGCGTGGAGCTTTCCTTCAAGGACGTGGAGCGCATTCTCGGCTTCAAGCTGCCGCGCTCGGCGCTCGAACATCGTCCCTGGTGGGCAAATTCGGGCGGCTCGCACGTGCAATCAAAGGCGTGGCTTGAAGCGGGTTTCGAAACAGAATCCGTCGATATGGACGCCCGCCGCCTGGTCTTCCGCCGCAAGGCGGACGCCCGCGCGCCGGCGCCGCGGAAGCGCACCTTCGCCGACGTCTATGGATGCCTCGCCGGCACGATCCAGATTCATGGCGATGTAACGGGACCTGCGTCTGACGATTGGCCGCAATGAGCGGCCTGCTGCTCGACACGTGCGCCGTCCTCTGGATTGGGCAGGGACAAGGCTTGTCCGATGCGGGTAAGAAGCGCTTCGCTGCAGCGCTGCAACTGGGCGAGCCGATCTTGGTCTCGACCATGTCGGCGTGGGAGGTGGGGTTGCTGGTGTCGAAGGGCCGCATTTCTCTGACAAGCGACGCCTGGAGCTGGCTCAATCGCTTCATGGAGATGACCAGCGCTGAATGGATGAATCCGTCGCCCCAGGCGATGATCCAAGCGTCCGTCCTTCCAGGAACGCTGCATCGCGACCCGGTCGATCGTATCTTGGCGGCTAGCGCGCGCGAAGGCGGCCACGTCCTGTTCACCGGAGACCAGGCCCTACTCGACTACGGCGCAGCCGGCCACGTGCGCGTTCACCGCTGCTAGAGAAAAAGGAAAAGCCAATGACCACCATCGCCTTCATCGGGCTCGGCAATATGGGCGGCGGGATGGCCGCGAACCAGGCGAAGGCGCAGCGCAGCGTACGCGCGTTTGACCTCTCGGCCGCGGCGTTGAAGCGCGCGGACGAGGCGGGCTGCACGCCGGCCGCTTCGGTCGCGGAAGCGGTGAAGGACGCCGACATCGTCATCACCATGCTGCCCGCCGGGCCGCACGTCCGGCAAGTCTATACCGAGCAGGTCGCGCCCAGTGCGCGCCCCGGCGCGCTCCTCATCGATTGCTCCACCATCGACGTGGAGACCGCGCGCGCCGTCGCGGCGGCGATGCAGGAAAAGGGCTTCCGCTTCGCCGACGCGCCCGTCTCCGGCGGCGTCGCGGCGGCGGACGCCGGCACGCTCGCCTTCATGGTCGGCTGCGAGGCGGAAGACTTCGCCGACATCGAAGAGGCGTTGAAGCCGATGAGCCGCATCACCATCCGCGCCGGCGCGTTCGGCGCCGGGCAAGCGGCCAAGATTTGCAACAACATGGCCCTGGGCATCCAGATGCTGGCGACGTGCGAGGCCTTCGCGCTGGCCGAGAAGCTCGGCCTCGACGCCGGCGCGTTCTTCGAGATCGCGTCCAAATCCTCAAGCCAGTGCTGGAGCCTCACCGCCTACTGCCCCTGGCCGGGCGTCGGTCCGCAGACGGCGAGCGACCGCGGCTATGAGGGCGGATTCGCGACGGCGATGATGCTCAAGGACCTGAAGCTCGCCCAGGACGCCGCCGCCAAGAGCGGCGCCGCAACGCCCATGGGCGCGCAGGCCGAAGCCCTCTACGCCCTCTTCGATCGCATGGGTTTTGGGAACAAGGATTTCTCCGCCGTCCAGCAATGGCTGCGCGGGAGGCTCGACGTTCTGTAAATCCGGCGCCTGACCCGCCTAGGGTTTCGTCTTCCCCTGGTCGCGCAACAACACCCTGCGCCTTGCGGGGCGGACCTGCACGTCTGGCGCGAGCTTCTGGATCTCGGCGCGGAACTCGGCGCGCCGATCATGGATCGAGGCGATCACCGGCCCCATCGGCACGCCGATATCGACAAGCAGCGACTCGCTGAGCAGGAGGCTCGATTCCACGGTCTCCGGCACCGCGTCCGACGCGCCTTTGGCGTAGAGCCGCGCGGCGTGGCGCGCGTCGCGCGCTCGTGCGACGATGCAAAGATCCCTGCGCTCCTTGCGCGCCGTCTCGACGACCAGTTCGCTCGAAGCAGCGGAGTCCATCGTCACCACCAGCGCGAGCGCCGCATCGATCCCGCAGCGATGCAGGAAGTCGGGCCGCGTAATGTCGCCATAGTATACGTTCAGGCCTTCCTTGCGGGCCTTCGCCACCACGTCGGGATCGACGTCGACGGCGATGAAGTCTTTGCCGTGGCGTCGCAGCATATCGGCGACCACGCGCCCGACGCGGCCAAAACCGGCGATGATCACTCGCGGGGACTCTCCAACGTCCGCCGGCAGGTGCAATTCCGGATCGATCTCGGGCCTCGGCGCGAGCCGCTGGCCGAGCTCCCGACCCAACATCGACATGAACGGAATGAGCGCCATCGTCAGCGCCGCGACAATGAGCGCGATCTCCACCGCCTGGCGCGAGAACACGCCGAGCGCAGCGGCGGCGCTGAGCACGATGAGCGAGAATTCGCCCGCCGGCGCGATGAGCAGCGCCGTCTGCGTCGCCGTGCGCGCGGGCACTCCGAAGAGGCGCGCCGCAGCCCAGGTCAATCCGCCCTTCACCACGATCAAGGCGCAGCAGAGGCCCGCCACCAGGAGCGGCGCGGCCACGATCGCCCGCAGATCGATCGTCATCCCCATCGAGATCAGGAAGACGCCGAGCAGGAGCCCCTTGAACGGCTCGATCAGCACTTCGATCTGGCGGCGATACTCGGTTTCAGCGAGCAGCAGACCGGCCAGCAGGCCGCCCATGGCCATCGAGAGCCCCGCCGACGCCGTCGCCGCCGCCGCGCCGAACAGGACGAGCAGGCTCGCCGCCATGATCAGCTCCTGGCTGTTGGTGCGCGCCACCGAGCGGAAGAGCGGCCGGAGCGCGATGCGCCCGACCACGATGACCAGTCCCACCGCGATCGTGGCCTGCGCGAGCGAAAGCGCAAAGCTGGCGAGACTCGGCGTCGCCTGCCCTGCTTCGGCGCGCGCCATGACGCTGACCGCGAAGAGCACCGGCACGACCGCGATGTCCTGGAAGAGCAGGATCGAGAAGCTCGTCCGACCAACCGAGGAATTCATCCGCTTCTCGTCAGACAGCACTTGCAGGATCACCGCCGTCGAACTCATCGCCAGCGCCAACCCGATGACGATCGCATCGAGCCGCGGCTGGCCGAGGAAGCCGGCCGCCGCAGCGATCGCCGCAGCGCACAGAAGCAGCTGCAGCGGGCCGAGCCCGAACACCAGGCGCCGCATCGTCGAGAGCCGCTCGAACGAAAGCTCCAGTCCGATCATGAACATGAGAAAGATGACGCCGAACTCGGCGACGACCCCGATCCGCTCCCGATCGGCGATGACGATCCAATCGAGCCCGGGGATCGCACGCAGAAGGGCGCCCAGGAGCGTGGGGCCAAGCACCATCCCGATCAGCAGAAACCCCAAGACGGGGCTGAGCCTCAGGCGGTGGAAAAGCGGGATGACGATCGTGACTGCGCCCAGGACGATGAGAATCTCCTGGACGAAGCCGAAATCGATGGGATGCGGGCTCATGCAGGAAGGCTAAACCACGCCGCCCCCCCTGCGCAAAGCACGCCGCCGCGCCCTAGCGCCGTGAATCGCTCACACGCTCGACAGCGAAACCGCGCGCCTCCAGCATCGCCTGCACGCTGTGCTCGCCCGCAAGGTGCGCCGCGCCCACCGCGACAAAGTCGACACCGGCGCCCGCCAGCTCCCGCTCGATCGTCTCCACCCACGCGGCGTTGCGCCGCACGAGCAGGACTTCGTAGAATTCCGGCATTTCCCGGCGCAGTTCGTCGAGGTCGGTCGCAGCGATGCGGTCGAGATCGCCCTGCTCCCAGGCCCGCTCGAGCGCGTCGGATTCCTCGCCGCCCTTTTCGATCGCCTCGATCGTCTCCATCAACAGCTGCACCTGCACCGCCATATCGAGGTCGGCGAGAATGCGGATGTGCTGTTCCGACGTCTCAAGCGGACGCACCGGGACGCCGCGCTCGTTCGCGCGCCGCTGAATCTGCATGTCGGCGCCGCTCTCGATCTCGTAGCCGCGCTGGATCATCGGCATGAGTTCGAGCATCAAGGCGGCGAACCAGGGCCGCATCATGTCGAACGCGCCCGGCTGCTGGCCGACCCTTTCGAGCGCCCGGCTCAGCCGCGCATATTGCTCAGGCGTCAGCGCGCGCGAGAGCGGCTCTGCGCTCATCGCATAGCGCAGCACCAGCACTTGATCCTCCGGCTGCTCCACCGTCTCCAGCCAGACCTCGTCGGCCTCCTCCAGCGCCGCGTGGGCGTTGGGACCGCCCCATTGGGCGCCGGCGGGGCGGATATGCATGGTGCCGAAGAGGTAGAGCGTGGAATCCTCATCGCGGACAACGAACAGCGCGGGTGAAATCTCCGGCGCTTTCGCGCCCGCGGGCCCCGCGGAGAGCGCCCCGAACGCAAGCGCCGCCAGGCAGACCAAAAGCGCGGCCCAACGCCTGCGTCCTCCAAACATCTCCCACTCCTCCGCGCGCCAACCTAGCGGGAAATCGCGCCGCCGTCCCGGCGCCGCTGCATCAGACGTCGAATCGCACGCCCTGCGCCAGCGGCAGGGCGCGGCCGTAATTCACCGTCTGGGTTTGGCGGCGCATATAGGCCTTCCAGGTGTCGGCGCCGCTCTCGCGCCCGCCGCCGGTCTCCTTCTCGCCGCCGAAGGCGCCGCCGATCTCGGCGCCGGAGGGGCCCGTGTTCACGTTCGCGATCCCACAATCGGAACCGGTCGCCGACAGGAAAGTCTCGGCCTCGCGCATGTCGGTGGTGAAGATCGAGGATGACAGCCCCTGGGGAACGTCCCGCAATAGCGCGATAGCCTCGAGGAAGTCGCGATAGCGGAGCACGTAGAGGATCGGCGCAAACGTCTCTGTACGGACGATATCGGTCTGGCTCGGCATTTCGACGAGCGCGGGGCGGACGTACCAGCCGGGGCCATCCCCGACGCGCTCGCCGCCGTGCACGACTCCGCCGTCCGCCGCCGCCTGCGCCAGCGCAGCCCGCATCGCCGCGAACGCGCGCTCATCGATCAGCGGGCCCACCAGAGTCGTCTCGGCCCGGGGATCGCCGACAGGCAGGGAGGCGTAGGCGCGCTTGAGCTGGGGCAAGAGCGCGTCCGCGATCGAGTCGTGCACGATGAGGCGGCGCAACGTCGTGCAGCGCTGTCCCGCCGTGCCGACGGCGGAGAAGCAGATGGCCCGCACCGCCATCTCCAAATCGGCGCTGGGCGCGACGATCATCGCGGCGTTGCCGCCGAGTTCGAGCAGCGTGCGCTTGAGCGACTTCGCGGCCGCAGCCGCCACCGCCTTGCCCATGCGCGTCGAGCCGGTCGCCGACACCAGAGCGATTCGCGGATCATCCACCAGCTGCGCGCCTGCATCCGCGCCGCCCTGCACGACCTGCATCAGCCCGGCCGGAGCGTCGCCGAACGCGCTGACCGCGTCTCGAAAGACATCGAGCGCCAGCGCCGCGCAGAGCGGCGTCTTCTCGCTCGGCTTCCAGATTACGCTGTCGCCGCATACGAGCGCCAACGCCGCGTTCCATGCGAACACGGCCACTGGAAAATTGAACGCGCTGATCACCGCGACGGGCCCGAGCGGATGCCAGCGCTCGATGAGATGATGCTCCGGCCGCTCCGACGCGATCGTGAGCCCGTGCAATTGGCGCGACAGACCCACGGCGAAGTCGCAAATATCGATCATCTCCTGCACTTCGCCGGCGCCTTCGGACAGGATCTTCCCGCTCTCGCGCGTCACCATCAGCGCCAGTTCATCCTTGCGCGCGCGCAGCGCGGCGCCCCAAAGGCGCACCAGCTCCCCACGCCGCGGCGCAGGAACCGCGCGCCAGATGGCGAACGCTTCGGCGGCCGCCGCAATCTTCGCAGCGACGGCATCGGCGCCGTCGACGGAGACCTCGCCCAGCGCCGCACCGTCGATGGGACTTATAGAGACCAATCTTCCCGTCATTCGCACACCGTTACGACTTGCTTGTCGCTATTGTAGCCGCCAATGGCGCCAATGCCTCCATAGCCTTTTGGCGGCGGGATCGCGCGCCGGAGGCAGCGCGCTAAGGGCTCAGCGCCAGGCCGCGAAATGCTTGGAGAGCTTGAGCCCCTGGCCCTGATAGCTAGACCCCGTCTCGCCATAGAGCTTGGCCGCCTTTTCCGTCAGCGGTTCGAACACGAGCTTGCCGACCGGCTGGCCATCCTCCACAAAGAACGGCACGTCCCGCGAGCGCACTTCCAGCACCGCGCGGCCCTCATGCGGGGCGATGCCGAACCCCGGATCGAAGAAGCCCGCATAGTGCGCGCGGAACTCGCCGAGCTCCGGCCGGATCGGCGCCATCTCGGCGGCCTCGTCCGGCGGGATGAGCACGTTTTCCTTCGATGCGAAAATGTAGAACTGCCCGGGATCGAGCACCACGCGCCCATGCCGCGCATCGAGCGCCTCCCAATAGTCGCGCGGATCATAGGCGCCGAGCCGATCGACGTCGATGACGCCGGAATGCCGTTTCGCCCGAAAGCCCACTGCGCCCTTGAGGGAGAGATCGATGGTGAAATCGCTTTCGCGCTTCGGCTGCGGCGCGCCGCGCCGCAACCGCAATTGCGACAGCCGCGCGCCAGGCCGCACCAAGATCGAGAACGTGCACGGCGAAATCTCCGCCCACAGCGGCCCTTCATAGCCTTCCGGCACATGATCGAACGCGCTCGCACGATCCGCGATCAAACGTGTGAACACGTCGATGCGCCCGGTGGAGCTCTTCGGGTTCGCCGCGCCATGGATGTCTTTCGGCAGACGCGCGCGCTCCAGGAGCGGCACGAGATAGACGCAGCCTGTCTCCAGCACAGCGCCGTCGGTGAGGTCGATCTCGTGCATCACCAGCTCGCGATCGAGCCGATCCTTCACGCAGGCGGCGCCGGGCAGGAAGCTGGCGCGCAGCCGGTAGGCCCGCGAACCCAGACGAAGATCGAGGCTCGCGGGCTGGACCTGATCCTCCGCCCAGGCGACGTCAGCGCTGATCCAGCCCTTCGCGATCGCATCATTGAGGGCGGTGTCGGGGAGAACGCCGCGTGCGGCCATGTGGTCTCGCTGAGAATCCCGGACGGACTAGCTGGCCCGCGCCGCGGCGTTTGTCCAGCCGGCGCGGCTTGACGCCGACGCGCGCTCTGCTAAGCACGCCTCCGCGCCGATTTGATGCTCAGCTTGCGGGCGCGTTAGAAATACTTTGCTAAAGCGAAGCGGAACGGCTTTCCCGCCGTCCGTCTTGCCCGCAAAGCGTCTCCGCAAGCGCGTCAGCTCGTCGCCTCACTGAGCAAGGACGCACCGTGCCCCATTCTCCCGCACCGCCCGAACCCGACGCCGGCGCCCTCGGCGGGCTTGATCTGATGCACGATCTCCGCTTCCAGGCGCCTGACTTTGCGGCCATCGCCGGCATCGTCCAGGCGGCCGCGGCTGCGGGCGCGGCCATCGACGCGATGCGCGCCGATCGCAGCGCCGAGGGCGTTCACATGCGCTGCCGTGTGGTAGGAATATCCGAACAAGCGGCGCGGGCGCTCGTCGACGCCCTGGAGCGCGACGGCTGGACCGCCGGCCGCGCCCAGGTCGAACACCTGATGGTCGCGCGCCGATCATCCGTACGCTGAGGTTCAGATGTCCGCGAAAGACAAGCCGCCGCGCCTCGCCACCCGCCTTGTTCGCGGCGGCCAGACCCGCAGCCAGCACAAGGAGACGGCCGAGGCCCTCTTTCTCACCAGCGGCTTTGTCTATGACAGCGCCGCCGAGGCCGACGCGCGCTTTGCGGGCGCCTCGCCCGGTTATCTATACGGCCGCTACGCCAATCCCACCGTGCGTATGTTCGAAGAGCGGCTCATGGCGCTTGAGGGAAAAGGCGCCGAAGAATGCCTCGCCGTCGGCTCCGGCATGGCGGCGGTCAACGCCGCGCTGCTGGCGAATCTCAAGGCCGGCGACCGCGTGATCGGCGCGCGCGCGATGTTCGCCTCCTGCCTCTGGATCCTCGACACGCTGCTGCCGCGTCTGGGCGTCGATGTCGAACTGGTCGACGGCGAGGATCTCGACCAATGGAAAGACGCCGCCAAGAAGGGCGTGACGCTCGCATTGATCGAAAGCCCCTCCAATCCCATGCTCGGCGCCGTCGACATCCAGGCCGTCGCCGACATCGTCCACTCCGCCGGCGGCAAGCTCATCGTCGACAATGTCTTCGCCAGCCCGCTGCTGCAGAAGCCCTTCGCCTTCGGCGCCGACATCGTCGTCTATTCCGCGACCAAACACATGGACGGCCAAGGCCGCACGCTGGCCGGCGCCATTCTCGCATCCAAAGAATTGATCGACGCTGGGATCCGTGAGTTCCTGCGTCACACCGGCCCCGCGATCTCGCCATTCAACGCCTGGGTTCTGGTCAAAGGTCTGGAGACGATCGCGCTGCGCGTCGAGCGCCAATGCGCGAACGCCGCGCGCATCGCCAATGCGCTGGCAGGCCACGCCAGGATCGAGCGCCTCTACTATCCCGGCCGCGCCGATCATCCCCACCACGCGCTGCATGCGCGCCAGATGAACGCCGGCGGCACGATGATCGCGTTCGACGTCGCGGGCGGCCGCGCCGGCGCCTGGCGCTTCCTGGACGCGCTCGAACTCATCGACATCTCCAACAATCTGGGCGACGCCAAGAGCCTCGCCACCCATCCCGCGACCACGACGCACCGCCGCCTCACCGACGAAGCGCGCGCCCGCATCGGCGTGCAGGAAGGCTCGGTGCGGCTCTCCGTCGGCCTGGAGGACGCAGACGATCTCATCGAAGACCTCCTCCAGGCGCTGGAGCAAGCATGACCGACGCGGCCGCCCCTGCTAGATTCACGCGCATGGCCTACGCAGCCGAAACGCACGCCATCATCGTCCGCGCCGAGCCGGCGTTCGCGCCCGAGGAGTCCGATCCCGACCAGGGCCGATTCATGTGGACCTATGACATCGAGATCGAGAACCGCTCGGAAGAACCGGTGCAGCTGATCTCGCGCTACTGGCGCATCATCGATGCGGCCGGCCTCGAGCAGGAAGTGCGCGGGCCTGGCGTCGTCGGCCGCCAGCCCAAGCTCAATCCCGGCGAGAGTTTCCGCTATCAGAGCCGCTGCCCGCTTTCGACGCCCTCGGGCATGATGGTCGGCGGCTACCAGATGATCCGCCTACGGACCGGCGAACCGTTCGAGATCGCCATCCCCGCGTTTGCGCTGGTCTCGCCCTATGATGCGATGCGGGCGAATTAGGCGGGAGGGATTAGGGACTGGGGACCTAACGTCAGCGCCCTCATTCCGGGCGAACCCTCGCGAAAGCGAGGGGGAGACCCGGAACCCCGAGTCTTTTGCGCTTGCCCCGAGTTCCGGATCGCGCTTCGCGCGTCCGCAATGAGGCAGCTCACGTTAGGTCGGGTGGCGCGTAGGACGGGATTGCGCCGCCTTCAGGCGCGCGGTTCGCCGGCGTCAGGACGGCGCCCGGCGCCGGGCGAGCTGGATTTGTCATGCATTCTCCGCCTTGAACGGTCGCGCCAGGAGCGCCTTGATCGCTTCGTCGATGCTGATGCGGTCCGCCAGGATCGCGTCGACGGCCTCGCAGATCGGCAGTTCGACGCCATGACGCGCAGCGAGGGCGACGACCGCAGGCGCGCTCGCGACGCCTTCCGCGATCGAACGCCGCGCACCCAGAATGTCCGCGAGCCGCCGCCCTTCGCCAAGCGCTGCGCCAAGGCTGGTGTTGCGCGATGAGCGGCTCACGCAGGTCAGCACCAAGTCCCCCAGGCCGCACAATCCGTTCAGCGTCTCGGCCCGCGCGCCGAGCGCGCGCCCAAGCCGGATCAGTTCGGCGAAGCCGCGCGTGATCAGCGCCGCGCGCGCGCCCTCGCCGAGCCCGCGCCCCTCCGCAATGCCGCACGCGATCGCGAGCACGTTCTTCACCGCCCCGCCGATCTCCGCGCCGACCAGATCGTCCGTGACGTATGGCCGGAACGTCGCCGCGCCGACCGCCGTCACAAGTCGTTGCGCGAGCGCCGCGTCCGCGCACGCGATCGTGGTGGCCGTCGGCAGCCCGCGGGCCACATCCTTGGCGAACCCCGGGCCCGACAGCACCGCCGCCGCCGCCTGCGGCGCCTCCGCGGCGAGCACATCCGTCATCAGCGCCAGCGTTCCCTGCTCGACGCCCTTCGCGCACAGCATCACCGGCCGGCCCGCCGGCAGTTGCGGCGCGATGCGGCGCAGCACCGCGCGCATGTGCTGCGCCGGCGTGACCGCGAGGATGAGGTCAGCCTCGACGGCGGCCGACAGATCGGCGGTCGCGCGGATCGCCGGCGAGAGCGCGATCCCCGGCAGGAACGCTGGGTTTTCATGCCGCTCGTTGATCGCGGCGCAAACCTCGGGCTCGAGCGCCCAAAGCGTCACCCGCCGCCCGATCCCGGCCGTCACTTGCGCCAGCGCAGTGCCCCACGCCCCGCCGCCGAGCACACTAATCCTCTCGATCGGCTGGTCGGTCACGAGACTGAATCCTTCATTGATTGTTCAGCCGATACAAGCTAGGGAACTGGCATGGACGAGAAATCTGCGACCCGCGACCGCATCCTCCAAGCCGCCATGGCGCGGATCAAGCACTATGGCTACGGCAAGACGACGATGGCTGAAATCGCAGCGGACTGCGATATGTCGCCGGGCAACATCTATCGCTTCTTCGAGGCGAAGATCGACATCGCCGAGGCGATGGCGCGCAAGCACTACGCCGCCCAGCAAGCCGAGCTCTCGGCGATCGCCCGCAAGAAAGACCTGCCGCCCGACGTCCGCCTGCGCGACATCTTCTTCAAGCGCATGCGCGATTCCTACGCTTTGTTCGAAGAAAACGCGAAGATTCTCGAAGTCGCAGAAGTTATCGATCGCGAGCGGCCGCTCTTCGCCAACGAACAGCTTGCGGCCGAACGGGTGTTTCTGTCCGCCCTGCTTGAAGAAGGCGCAGAGGCCGGGATGTTCGCGCACGGAGACTTCAACTTCCTGGCCGAAATGCTCCAGTCCGCGACGGTCAAGTTCGCCATTCCTCAGTTCGTCTGCCACCTGACCCTGCCGAAGCTGGAGCGGGAGCTGAACGGGGTGCTCGATCTCCTGCTCAGGGGCCTCTACGCGCGTACGCCAGCCTCCGTCGGCCCGCGCGCCGCGAGCGAGAAGGTTGGAGTGTAACAATTTTCACAATTTAGTGTTTGCTGAACATGTTCCATTTTATTCATTGATCATCGATCGCGGCCGTGCGATAAAGGCGCTGCAAGTCGTTCAGCAGGAGCCTCCGATGACCAAGCGCGTCTCCCCCATCACCTTCACGGCCTTCATCCTCGTCGCCGCCGCCCTGTTCACTGTCGCGGCCACGCCCTTCCTCCGCGTCGCCGCCAGCGTCGCGGCCTGACCGCCCAGGCGTCTCAAGGCGCAGCCTTCCGCTTGCGCACCGCCCCTTTTTGCGGGCGCGAAATCCAAACGGTTTTCGCGCCCCTCTTTATCTGTAGTGAAACGCCGCTTGCGGATAAATTTTGCGTAGTGTGACGATCCACTGTTGGATGCATGCTGAAACGCAGAGCAGCAAGCAACTTCCGGCCATACAATTAACACTCGGCACACCACATCTCCCTGGCGCACCGGTGTTCGCATTCGCAGCATCGGAGAGTGGAATAGGAGGCAATGATGATCCGGGTATCCCCGCTTGCCGGCCGCTTGCTGGCGATCGTCGTGGCCGTGGCTTTGGTGACCGCGGCGGCGACCCCGCTCCTCGTGCTTGCAGCGCGCGTAGCGGCCTAAGCTTTGACGCCCTTGCGCCCGGCCTGATGGGTCGGGCGCAAGATGGCCGCATCCTGATCGAGCGGCCACCGCGCCCGCGCCGGGGCGCCGAAATATCCCTCCGGCGTATCCGTGAATCCTGACCGAAATCGTTCCGCCCCGGCCAGGGCGATCATCGCGGCGTTGTCCGTGCACCAGCGCAGGGGCGGCGCGTGGAACGCATAGCCCGCCTCGGCCGCGAGAGCTTCCAGGGCTCGCCGCAACGCCTGATTGGCCGCGACCCCGCCGGCGACCACCAGCCGACCCTGCGCGCCCCAATAGGGCGCGAACAGCCGCATCGCGTTTCGCGTGCGATCCGCCACGACCTCCAGCGCCGCCGCTTGGAACCCGGCGCACAGATCGGCGCGATCCTGTTCGTTCAGTTCGCCCAGCGCCTCGGCGGCGCGCAGCACCGCCGTCTTCAGCCCGGCAAACGAGAAATCGCACCCCTCGCGCCCGACCAGCGGCCGCGGCAAGTCGAACCGCGTGGGATCCCCGCGTGCGGCCAGCCGCTCCACCTCGGGTCCGCCCGGGAAGCCGAGCCCCAGGAGCTTGGCCGTCTTGTCGAACGCTTCGCCCAGCGCATCGTCGATCGTCGATCCGAGCCGCCGGTAGTCGCCGATCCCCAGCACGGCCACAAACTGGCAATGGCCGCCCGACGCCAAGAGCAACAGATAGGGAAAGGCGAGCGGGGCCGTGAGCCGCGGCGACAAGGCATGCCCCTCCAAGTGATTGATCCCGATCAGCGGGACGCCGCGCGCCAGCGCGATCGCCTTGCCGGTCACGTGCCCGACCATCACCCCGCCGATCAGCCCCGGCCCGGCCGTCGCGGCGACCGCGTCGAGGTCTTCGAAGCCCACGCCCGCCTGCGCCATCGCGGCGGCGATCGCCCCATCAAGCCCCTCCACATGCGCCCGCGCGGCGATTTCCGGCACGACGCCCTTGTAGGGCGCATGCCGCTCGGCCTGCCCAAGGACCACGTCGCCCAGCACCGCCGCGCCGCGCTCGTCCAGGCGCACGACCGCGGCCGCGGTTTCATCGCAGCTCGTCTCCAGACCGAGGACGGTGACGGGACTCTGTTCCTGGCGCACGCTGTCTGCTAGCTCGCTCGAAAGCCTCTATATGACTGCTCCGCCCCTTTTTCGCATCGGCGCCCGCGGATCGCCATTGTCCCGCGCGCAGGCGGCGCGCGTGGCCGCAAGGATGGCGCAGGCGTTCGCCGTCGCCCCCGACCGCATCGCCTTCGTCGCCATCGCCACCAGCGGCGACCGCATCCAGGACCGCGCGCTGATCGAGGCGGGCGGCAAGGGCCTCTTCACCAAGGAGCTCGACGAAGCGCTCTTCGCGGGGCGCATCGATCTCGCGCTGCATTCCATGAAGGACGTCCCGATCGCCTTGCCGGATGGGCTGGCGATCGCGGCCATCCCCGAACGCGAGGATCCGCGCGACGCCTTCATCAGCCTGCGCGCCAAATCGCTGGCGGACTTGCCGCACGCCGCCAAACTCGGCACGGCGAGCGTGCGCCGTCAGGCGCAAGCGCTCCACCTGCGCCCCGATCTCCGCTGCGAACTCCTGCGCGGCAACGTCGAAACGCGCCTGCGCAAGCTCGAGACCGGCGCTGTCGACGCCACCTTCCTCGCGCTCGCGGGCTTGAAGCGGCTCGGGCTCGAAGCGCACGCCGCCAGCCTCGTCGATCCCGCGGAATGTCCGCCCGCCGCATGCCAAGGCGCGCTGGCGATCGTGACGCGCGTTGAGGACGCGGCGCGCTACGCCCCCCTTGCCGACGCGCGCGCCGCGGTCGAGACCGCCGCCGAGCGGGCGTTCCTGGAAGTGCTCGACGGCTCCTGCCGCACGCCCATCGCAGCGCTGGCGCGTTACGAGAACGGCGCCCTCGCCTTCATCGGCGAGACCTTGACTCCCGACGGCGCGCGCCGCTGGCGCGCCGAGGCGCGCGAACAGGGCGCGCTGACGGCCGAGGACGCCGCGCGCATCGGGCGCGCCTGCGCCGAGCGCATCCGCGCCGATTCCGCGCGCGATCCGTAAGGCGCCCAGGATGAAGCCGCGCCTCCTCGTCACCCGCGCCGAACCCGGCGCGAGCGAGACTGCGCGGCGCATCGAAGCGCTGGGCGGGGAGGCGGCGCTCGCGCCCATGCTCAGCATACGGAACATCCCCGCCGACGCCGATACGGCGCACGCGCAGGCCGTGCTCTTCACCAGCGCCAATGGCGTCGCCGCCTTCGCCGCCGCAAGCGCGGCGCGCGCGCTTCCCGTCCTCTGCGTCGGCGAGGCCACCGCCGCCGCGGCGCGCGCCGCCGGCTTCGCCCGGGTCGAAAG